>JBDVGI010000225.1:0-9786 GCA_039962885.1 Litorimonas sp.
TGAAAAGCCTTGATGTGTTTTCTACGACACTGACAACTGTCGATAATGTTGAACTGCTTGTCGGAAACGGCGCAGCGTTTGGGAATACAATAAAAAACTATAGTGACTTTGGTCAGCGCCGTCTCGATATGGATTTCGGCGTGAGTTATGATGCTGATCTTAATCAGTCGATTGCTGCGATTACGGCTGCTGCTAGTGAAGATGAGCGAATTACAAATGACCCGCATGGGCCTTGGGCTAAAGTGACGGCTCTAGGGGATTCGGCTGTCAATATCCAACTCCGTGTTTGGTGCAAAGCTGATGACTACCGTGCGATTAAAGCTGATATGTCCTATCGTGTGAAAAAAGCACTTGATAAAGCGGGAATTGAAATCCCATATGAACATTGCATGATCATTCCAATGAAGGCGAAATAAGATGGCTCAAGATGCACAGCCAGCTGCAGAGACAGCTATTACGAATTTTGATTTTTCTGCGGCGGGAATTCAATCCCTAGTCGTCGATAAGGGGCCCGCTATTGCGATTAAGCTCCTTGTTGCGCTGCTTATATTTATTGTCGGTTCTTATATCGCCAAACGCGTATATAAAATGCTGGTCAAACAAGCAGATAATAACCCTCGCATAGATACAACTCTTGGTAAACTCGGGGCGAGTGCAGCCAAATCTATTATCATGCTAATGACTATTCTGTCGGCGGTAGGTTTTCTAGGCGTTAAAGTTGCTGCGATTATGAGTATTTTCGCTGCGGCAACCTTGGCGATTGGTTTGGCTCTTGAAGGATCTATGGCTAATGTTGCTGCGGGACTATTGTTACTTATTTTGCGGCCATATAATGTCGGGGATTATGTTGAACTTAATGGCCAAGAAGGCACAGTTGAAGATTTAAACATATTTGCGACGACGTTGTGTACTGTCGATAATGTCAAAGTGATATTGTCCAATGGTGAAGTGCGCGGCGCGACAATAAAGAACCTCACATCATTAGGGAAACGCCGCGTTGATGTGGATTTCGGGATCGACTATGGGGACGACATGGATGCGGCGATTGATATTATTAAAGCTACAGCTGCGAAAGATAAGCGCTTACTCGAAGCGCCTTGGGCAAAAGTAGTTTTGCTCAATGATAGTTCTGTTGATATTCAAATGCGTGTTTGGTGTAAGCCCGAAGACTATTGGGATGTGCGCTTTGATCTTATGAAAGATGTCAAAGAGGCGTTTGATGCTGGCGGAATTTCCATTCCTTATCCGCATTGCGTCGAAATTGAAAAAGCTTAAAATTTTCATATCTTAGAACATGGCCTTGCATTGATTGAGGCCATGTTCATGTCATGCATGACATTAAATTGCATGTGCTTGGCTTAGGGAAAAGCTAGCGCGGGGCGGGTTTTTTAGATAATATTCGTCCAGTCTTACCGTTGCGGCAGAACTCTAGCCTATGCCTAATGCCTCATAGCTATCAGCCATGATTACGAATTTTCTCATTCTTATGAATTAACGTCTCATTTCTTACAGCTCTTGCTTCAAGGCAAGTGATGTCAAGCTGGTATGTGTGAAAGGCTCTGGGCTGCGTGTCCAAAGTTACAAGTTACGACTTCACGGGGATGTAACACTATTGTGATAGATGCGTAGATTGCTTTACATTAGGAAGTTTTTATTTATAAAGTAGTGCAAATATTCAAATACCTGCATATAGGCACATAATATGGCTAGCCGAAATATTGTTGCGAAAGAACTCGCGGAATTATTCAAAATAATTTCTCATCCTGACCGATTGCGCTTGGTGGAAGAGCTTCGGTTTGAAGGCCGTGATGTCAATACACTTGCGGAAACTTTAAATCTTCCGCAAGCGCGTGTGTCGCAGCATTTAAGTCTTATGCGGGCCCACAGACTTGTTGATGAATCCCGAGATGGCCGCCGCCATCTTTATAAACTTAGGCAACCAGAAATCGCAGATTGGATTGTCACAGGTCTTGATTTTATCAATCAACCGATGCGCGATATTACACAAGAAGACATTCACAATGCACGTAGGCTTTGGTCAAGCAACGCGCAAAGATAAAGACCCATATGAATTACCTTAAATACAAAACTTACGACTTAATATAAATTTGAGAGGATTATCCCATGCCAATGTTTGCAGCTGGTGTTCTAAAATTTCAGAACAATGTCTTTCCAGAAAAGGAATCATTATTTGAAACTCTAAGCCATGGCCAAGAGCCTGAAGCTTTATTTATCACATGCGCAGATAGCCGCATTGAAACTGCCATGATTACCCAAACTGGACCTGGTGAGTTATTTATTTGCCGGAATGCGGGTAATATTGTGCCCCCCCATACAAATGATACAGATGGCATGACCGCTTCAATTGAATATGCTGTGGCCGTTTTAAAAGTCCCGCATATTGTCGTTTGTGGCCATTCAGGTTGCGGCGCAATGGCAGGGGCCATGGATATGGCCGGATTAGATAGCATCCCCAATGTCCAGCAGTGGTTGATGTATTCAAAAGCCGCCGTGTCTGTTGTTGAGCATCTTGGCGAAGGCAAAAGTGATCTCGAAAAGATGAACATGCTAATTGAACAAAATGTTCTGCTACAATTACAACATTTGCGCACTCATCCATCCGTCGCGGTACGTCTGGCCAAAGGCGATCTTCAGCTTCATGGTTGGGTTTATAATATTAAGTCAGGCGGCGTGACAGCCTATGACGAAGATCAGGATAAATTTGTTCTGGTTGATGAAAAATATTCAAAAGAGATGGCAGAAATTGCGGCAAGAAATACACATTCTTGCAATAGCTAATCTCAATTTACCCTAAGTATTTCGAACTCAAAAGAGGCATTTAATAATGACAGTTCAAACATCTCAAACTGGGAAAAAGAAGGAAAAATTCTTTGATTTTTCTCACCTCACAGGTGACTTTTATGGCGGCTTGACCGCTGGTATTGTTGCGTTACCCCTTGGTCTCGCCTTTGGCGCAGGGGTTTTCCCTCATGATGAACAGCTCGGCGCGACGGCAGGGCTTTGGGGTGCTATTATTGTCGGTTTCTTTGCGGCTGCCTTTGGCGGAACTAAGACGCAAATTTCTGGCCCAACGGGACCGATGGTTGTTGTTTTCGCCGGACTTCTAGCCTCATTAACTGCCGCGCTTGGGGCGGCTAACCCGAACGTAGAATCAATTGATATTATAAAAATGGCCATCCCATTATTATTTGGCGCGGTCATTTTAGGAGGGGTTTTACAAATCGGCATGGGTGTTTTACGATTGGGTAAATACATCAAGCTTGTCCCATATCCTGTCATATCAGGATTTATGAGCGGGATTGGCGTTATTATCATATTGCTGCAATTCTCACGCTTATTTGGCGGTAAACCAGACGGCGGCACTGTTTTCCAAGCTCTAGAAGCTATTCCTGTTGCAATGGCTAATACCAATTTTATAGCTTTGCTACTTGGCGTTCTGACACTCGCGATTGTATTTTTGTGGCCCAAGAAGATCGGTAAATATTTACCAAGTACATTGGCAGCATTGATTATTGCAACGCTTGTAGGTCTTGTTGTTCCTGGCGCGCCTTTACTTGGCGAGATTAAAGCAGGCATCCCTAGCTTTATAATGCCGACATTTTCTACAAGTACAATATTGCTCGTTGTAGAGGCGGCTATAGTTCTGGCGATATTAGGGGCGATTGATAGCCTTCTGACATCCCTAGTGGCTGATAATGTGACACGAACGCGGCATGATTCAGACCAAGAGTTAATTGGCCAAGGTATTGGCAACACGATTGCAGGTTTCTTCGGAGCGCTTCCCGGTGCTGGCGCGACTATGCGGACTATGGTGAATATTCGTACAGGCGGGGTCACCAAATTATCGGGTATGATACACGGCTTGGCTCTCGCAGCGATTGTTCTAGTGGCTGCGCCTTTAGCAGCAAAAATTCCGAACGCGGTTCTTGCGGGAATTCTTGTGAAAGTTGGCTTAGATATTATTGACTTCAAATATATTAAAACCGCTTTTAAAGGTCCGCGTTGGGACTTCTTCTTGATGATGTTGGTTTTGCTCATGACTGTCTTTGTCAATCTTATAATTGCTGTCGGCGTGGGTGTGTTCCTTGCAGCTCTAGGCTTTGTTAAGCGGGTTGGAGATGATCAAATTAATGCGGTGGCTCAGACTATACCAGCTAGAGCGAGTGACGAAGAACGTACTCTCATTGAAGGCTCTAACGGCGCAGTGACGATGTTTGACTTCGGTAGTCCGTTAAGTTTCGGCGCGGCAGCGGATTTGGGTCATCATGTACGCCAGCACATGAATGCAGGGTCTTCAGCGATTGTGCTAGATTTCTCTCGTATGACATTCGTTGATGTCTCTGCGGCTCACGCGATTGAGACGATTGCAACTGACGCTGAAGATGTGGGTAAGCTCGTTTATGCTGCAGGCATGAATGAAACGGTTATATCTAAATTAAAAGGTTTGGATGTTTATAAAGCATTACCAGCTGATCATATTTTCGATGACCGAACAGAGGCTTTAAAGGCTGCGGTTAAAGCGACCAAATCCATGAGGGCAACAATGGGTAAAACCGCTGAACCTGCTTAATTACATCTGTCTTTATTAACACTCTAAAGCCAAGCTGATATAATTTATCGGCTTGGCTTTATGTTTATTTGGGGCGTGTGCTCTGTTCAAGAGGGGCGAGGAAGGCGGGCTTAAAAGGCGGCTTTAAAGGCGTCTATGAACCGCGGTAAATCTGTCTCCGGTAAGTGATTGATGCCTGCGGCTGCTGTGCGTCCTCCGCCAGTTTCAAATTGTAAAGCCAGCGTATCGGCCCCGCTACGCCGCGATATCGGCGCGCGAATTGAGACAAGAAACCCGCCTGCCTGCCGAGTTAAAACAGCATGGGCTTTTTCTGGATTGTCTTGAGCTAATTGATTGCCGTAGACGCCAGAAATTCGGCGTGAGGCCGCGCTATCTTTTAAGCATAATACTGTACCAGAGCTATTATCATCCAATAATTTTGCTTGCGTAGCTTCAGCGTAATCACTTTCATAACCATCATCTAGCGCCTGATGTATATCAGGACTTTCAGCTAAAAAATCCATCGGTGTGTCAAATGGAGCAAGGTGGCCGTAAAGCTCTGCAGGGTTAAAGTGTAGGTCTTCGAGGCTTGCGCCATAGCCATTATAATTAATAAGCATACCCAGCCGTTTTAGGGCAGGCAGAGGGAGGTCATGCCCCTTAGCCTTGGTATGTGCGAGCTTTGGAAAATTATCCCCAAACGCCGCCGTAACTGCCCAAGCGCGGTAATCTCCGTCTAGGGCTTCATCAATTAACATAGCGGTGCAAATTTCTGGGGATGTATCTATAACGGCGTTAAGGTTCGGGTGAACGGGTATATCCCCTGCATTGTGGTGATCGACATAAAATACACGCGCGCCAGTCTCTAAAATACGGTTAAGTTCGGCCATATTGCTGCGCATGGAAATGTCTAGGACAGTGACGTAATCGCCTTTTTCAGCCTCTACGCGGCGTAGTAATTCGATATCACGTTTACGGCCTGTAACTAATTTGGCTTTGCGGGGTTCCGCACGGCGAAGCTGCACGAGAGAGAGTATCCCATCTGCATCACCGTTAAAGACGTCAAAGTAAGTCATTACCCTTCAAACCCTGCGAGGAAGCCATTGTCTTCTAAATAAGCTACAATCATTTCCGCTGCGTCATCAGCAGACATTTGCGTTGTTTGGATTTCAATTTCAGGGTTTTCTGGCGCTTGGTATTCGCTATCAATTCCTGTGAAGTTTTTAATCTCACCCGCACGAGCTTTGGCGTAAAGACCTTTAACATCGCGGCTTTCGGCAACGTCTAAAGGCGTGTTGATAAAGATTTCGACGAATTCTTTATCGTCCAACAATCTACGAGCCATTTGGCGTTCGGCGCGATATGGCGAAATAAATGATGCCATAGTAATAAGTCCCGCATCCACCATAAGTTTGGCTACTTCGCCAATACGCCGAATATTTTCAACGCGATCTTCTTTGGTAAACCCAAGGTCACGGTTAAGACCGTGGCGCACATTATCCCCGTCAAGCGTATATGTATGACGTCCTAAATCTAACAGGCGTTTTTCAACGAGATTTGCAATGGTTGATTTCCCAGAACCAGACAGACCCGTAAACCACAATAAAGCGGGTTTTTGGTTTTTCTGTGCGGCGCGTGCTGTTTTGTTTACATCCAAATCTTGCCAAACAACATTTTTGGCGCGACGCAATGCAAAATCAAGCATCCCGACTCCAACGGTTTCATGACTTTGGCGATCAATCAGGATAAAGCTGCCTGTGTTGCGATTGTCATTATAAGCGTCAAACGCGATGGGCGCGGACAAAGATAGTGTCGTGACCCCAACTTCATTTAATTGCAATGTCTTAGCCGCGACGTCAGAAAAGTCATTAATGTCGACGCGGTGTTTGAGGTTAGACACGCTGGCAGGGACAATTTTATTACCCGTCTTGAGTAAGTATTGCCGTCCAGGATAGAGTGCATTTTCACTCATCCACAATATATGAGCTTGGAATTGATCGGCTTGTTCTGCGGGGCTATCTGTTTTGCAAATAATATCTCCGCGGGAAATGTCAATTTCACTGGTGAGGGTGAGGGTGACGGCCATATCTTCGCGGGCATTTTTGCGTTTTCCGTCATAGGTGACAATATCTTTGACTTTGGAGCGCTTGCCAGATGGGATGACGATGATATCGTCCCCGACATTAATAACGCCTGATGCGATGGTGCCAGAAAACCCTCTAAAGTCCAGATTGGGGCGGTTGACCCATTGCACAGGGAGGCGAAAGGGCGCGTCAAAGGCGGCGGCGTCAATTTCTACATTTTCAAGATAGGATAAAAGGCTTGGCCCCTTATACCATGAAGATGCGCTAGATTTGGTTGTAACATTATCCCCGTCTAGAGCTGACATAGGAATAGCTGTGATGTCTGTGAAGCCAAGGTCTTTAGCAAATTCGCGAAACTCAACTTCAATATTGTTGTAAATGCTTTGATCAAAGCCGTTTAAATCCATCTTATTAATCGCAACGACAACTTTTTTTACGCCTAATAAGGATACAATAAAGGCATGGCGGCGGGTTTGTTCTTGGACGCCGTAACGGGCATCAATTAATAAAACTGCGACATCTGCTGTTGATGCGCCTGTTGCCATATTGCGCGTATATTGCACATGGCCAGGTGTATCTGCGACAATGAATTTGCGCTTATCGGTTGAGAAAAAGCGGTAAGCTACGTCGATAGTGATGCCTTGTTCGCGTTCCGCTGCGAGGCCATCAACCAATAAGGCGAGGTCGATTTTATCGCCCTGTGTCCCTGATTTTTTGCTGTCTTTTTCTATCGTTGCAAGTTGGTCTTCATAGATCAGTTTTGAATCATACAATAAACGACCAATGAGGGTGGATTTTCCGTCATCGACAGAGCCGCACGTAATGAAACGTAAAAAGGATTTGTTTTCTTGCGCGTTTAAATATGCGTGAATATCCGTTGCAATGAGGTCATCAAGATGTGCCATTAGAAGTACCCCTCTTCTTTTTTCTGTTCCATAGAGGCGCCTGCATCACTATCAATCACGCGGCCTTGGCGCTCTGATGTCGTTGTCAGCAGCATTTCTTGGATAACGTCAGGCAAAGTATCCGCTTCGCTTTCTACCGCGCCAGTAAGCGGGTAGCAGCCAAGGGTTCTAAAGCGCACCATTTTTTCTTCAATAACATCATCTGGGCCGATAGGCATACGGTCATCATCCACTAAAATTAATACACCGTCTTTTTCGACAACGGGGCGTTTTTTAGATAAATATAACGACGGGATTTGGATGTTTTCCTTGTAGATATATTGCCATATATCTAGCTCTGTCCAATTAGAGAGCGGGAAAACCCGCATGCTTTCGCCTTTATTGACGCGTGTGTTGTAGATGTTCCAAAGCTCGGGTCTTTGGTTTTTTGCGTCCCATCTATGTTGCTCTGATCGGAAGCTGAAAATGCGTTCCTTGGCGCGGGATTTTTCCTCGTCGCGGCGGGCACCGCCAAAAGCGGCATCAAACTTATGCGCGTCTAAAGCCTGTTTGAGGCCTTGCGTTTTCATAATATCCGTATGTGCTGCAGAACCATGCGTGAAAGGCCCGACATTATCGCGTACGCCGTCAGGATTAATATGGACAATAAGGTCCATGCCAACCTCTTTGGCACGGCGGTCGCGGAACTCTATCATCTCTTTAAATTTCCAGCGCGTATCGACGTGCATGAGCGGGAAGGGCGGGCGAGATGGATAAAACGCTTTTTCGGCCAAGTGCAGCATTACAGAGCTATCCTTGCCAACAGAATAGAGCATGACGGGATTCTGACACTCCGCAGCAACTTCGCGCATAATGTGAATGGCTTCGGCTTCGAGGCGGTCAAGATGGGTCATGCGCAAAGCCGTTTCACCCGAGGCGTCTTTCTCCAGCGCGTCCAAGCGGGTGATAGCCTCGCCTAGTGTTTTAAGTGTCAGCTGTCCGCCATTTTTGAGACGAGACAAACCTTTGCCATCATTGAGCAGTTTTCGTGATACCGTTGAGAGCGATTGACCATTCATAACGGCAAAGCTTTCCGCTCTAGCTAAAAAATCTGAAATCTGTGTCATACTAATCCGCCAAGTGACTACATTATTTTAATTCGTGGGATTTATCCCTTGCCATAGTTCAGATAGTGATTTTTTGAGATAAGTAAAGAGATTTTATACACTAAGCGGGCGCGTGAATGCCCGAATATTGGGATTTTGCCCAACAATTTTGATTTGAATGTATGTTTTAGTCCTCATGAAAGTTAAATAATGACATACTGCGGGCACGTTCATCAAAGCTCAGGGTTTTATTTAGCGGAGCGTGAGCGCGTTGACGACAATTTTGTCGATCACATAAGTAGCAATTAATACCTATAGGCGTTGGTTGCGGGGCGGCTAGGTTGTATTGTTCTGCATAAATTAAACGCGGAGCATAGGCGATGTCACACCCCAGCCCGATAGCGAGCTTTTGCGCGGGTGCATTAAAAGTTCCGTCTGCGCGGCTAACCATTTTTGCAATGGAAAAATACGTTGTTTCATCGGGCATTTGCACCATTTGGGTGACTGTTCTGCCGGGAGTTTGAAAGGTCTCGTGAATATTCCACAGCGGGCAAGCTCCGCCATATTGTGAAAAATGAAAACGGCCAGCGCTAAAGCGTTTTGATACATTCCCTGCCACATCTATGCGTACAAAGAAAAAAGGAATTCCGCGCGCATTGGGCTTTTGCAGGGTCGTCAGTCGATGCGCGGTTTGTTCAAAGCTGGTACCAAAGCGGTGTGAGAGTAGGTCGACATCGTATTTGCACGCCTCGGCTTCGCGTAAAAATCGTCCATACGGCATTAACGTGGCGGCGGCGAAGTAATTGGCGAGTGATGTTCGCATAAGCCCTTGTGCCTCGCGCCCAGAGAGGGCGGCGGTTTTCACAATGTCATCAATTAAATCGCGGTGCTCTAACATACCAATTTGAAAGGCAAGTTGAAAGCGTCGTCCTGATTGACGTAAGAGTTCCGATAAGTTTATACGTTTTGAATGTCTGTCAAAATACCGCAACATTTGCGGCATAACGTCTAGTGGGACAATACGCACAGAAAGCCCGTGTGTTTCTTTCAAGCGCTCTGTGAGAGCTGCGTTTGGTTCTCTCTTGGTGAGGCCCATTTCACTTGACAGGCTTTCGGCGGCTTCATCAAGTCGGGGGAAGTAG
>JBDVGI010000226.1:0-27236 GCA_039962885.1 Litorimonas sp.
ACTTATTTGCCGTCTTTTGAAATTTTCGTTTTCTAGGCAGATTAGCTAAGGTATTGGCTGTGTCAGCAATGTTTTCTGCCCCTTTAGCTGCACGGCCTAGCCAGAAGATAAGAGTAGCTACTGTTATAATAATTCCAATAATGTGCATAAATTTCTCCCTGTTTAAGGCTATTGAAACATCAGAGAAAAACAAGCTTAAAGTGTGATGTTCGACTTTAAGTTACGCGCTGCGTCTTTTTCGTAAACCTATCTTGTCCATCATACTTTGTAAGAGTTTTGCCATTGGCCCTTTGAGGCGCAAGGTCGGCTTTTCAATAAGATGCCATGACATTTGGGACAAGACCAGCGTGATTACGTAGCCAATAATGATAAGCGGCAGCACGCTTAGGCTTGGGAAAAAATAGAACAAGCTCTGCAATATGACCCAATGGTAGATGTATATACCATAGGACACATCGGATAATTTCTGTGTCCAAGCGAGCTTTGGTGCCTGCATATAGGCAACTATCATGACGCCCCATGCGAGCATTAAGTTCATGAATATTTCTAAGAAGGCAACATGATTACGCGCGAGCCAAGTCGCGATTAAAAAGACTGGAATGAGAATTATGCTGAATGATATTTTATCGCGGTAGGCATAAATGGCAGCCCCAAGGCCATATGCAATACCAAAGCGTCCCAGGCTCTCTAATGTTGCAGGCAAGTGTTCAAATAACCCAAACTGTTTGCCGATAATCCATGCGATACAAGGCAGGACAAATTGTGCAACTATCATCCATCTATATTTTAGTCCGCCGATTAAAAATAAAACCCATGTGCCGATATAGGCGAGGAATTCATAGCGCAACGTCCAGAGCGCACCAGAGCCGATTTGCTCTGAATTGGTAGAGAAAATCCCTGGTAAGGCCATGTCGCTATCTAAGAAAGTTAGCACTTTTAGCGGCTGTAAATACCAATCAGGAGAGCTAAAGAAGGCTTTTAAGGGAAGATTGGTCACAAATGGGCCAATGATAATCATCACAAACAACATATGCACTATTAAGGCAGGGTAAATTCGCAACCCGCGAGCGGAAATGAAACTCGCGCTATCGCCTCGGTAAAGCATAGATTTTGTGACCAAAAAACCAGAAGCGATGAAGAACATGTTCACGGCAATGTAGCTAAAGGTATAATGATAAAATATATGGGGTTCATGTTCTGAACCGCCAAGCACGATAACGTAAGCGTGGCCGATGACGACAAGGGATGCGAAAATTAAGCGTAATGGCGTAAAGAAATTATCGTGTCCATCGCGAATTTTGACTGAGCTTATCATTATGTATTCTCAATTTTCAGGTTTATACGCGCCCGTCTTTAACAAATTAAAGTTAACAATTATGTCACAGCCGCCTTTATACGTTCGGCCCCGAATTTTATATCGTCCCTTCACGCCAGAAAAGGAAAATTGCCCACAAATACAGCTTGTTTTTGTGCAGCTTTAGCGCCATTTTATAGCTATGACAGTTTTAATAGATACTTCAGGCGGCAACGCACAAAAACGCGTTAGACACCCCGAAAAAGCGGCGCGGCCAGAAACCGATATTCTTCGCAAACCTAAATGGATAAGGGTCAAAGCTCCAACTTCGCGCGGCTATGCTAAAACCCGAAAAATCGTTAAAGATAAGGGACTTGTGACCGTTTGCGAAGAGGCGGCTTGCCCGAATATAGGAGAGTGTTGGGAGAAATCGCACGCAACATTTATGATTTTGGGTGAAATATGCACGCGCGCTTGCGCGTTTTGTAATGTTTCTACTGGCATGCCTCAAGCGGTTGACGCCGATGAGCCGCGCAAGATTGCTGAAGCTGTCACTGAGATGGCGCTAAAACATGTGGTGATAACCTCTGTTGACCGCGATGATTTAAGTGATGGCGGTGCGCGACATTTTGTCGAGGTTATAAATGCCATCCGCGCGGCATCTCCAAAGACTACGATTGAAATTTTAACGCCTGATTTTTTGCGCAAAGATGGCGCAGCGGAAACGGTGATTGATGCGAGGCCTGATGTGTTTAATCATAATCTTGAAACAGTGCCGCGCCTATATTTGAAAATCCGCCCCGGTGCGCGTTATTATCATTCATTGCGATTGCTGGAGCGTGTCAAAGAGCGCGACCCAAACCAGTTTACAAAATCTGGCTTAATGGTTGGACTTGGCGAAACCAAAGAAGAAATTATGCAGGTCATGGATGATATGCGCTCGGCGGGTATAGATTTTCTGACGATTGGGCAATATCTACAACCCACGCGCAAACATGCCGCGCTTGATAGGTTTGTGACACCCGAAGAGTTCAAATCCTATGAAACGATTGCTAAGGCGAAAGGCTTTTTGCTTGTCTCAGCTAGCCCGCTCACACGTAGTTCTTATCATGCAGATTCAGATTTTGCTAAATTACAAACCGCGCGTAACGCAGGGCGTAGCTGCTAGCTATGCCATCTACCCATCTTGTTCGTCATATTGCGCACCCCGCAGATGAGCTGCTTGCGATGGTTGCGGATGTGGAAAATTATCCAAAATTTATCAACTTAATTTCAGCTCTCCGAATTACAAAAAAACTATCTGATACAGATTTTGAGGCCGAGGCTATCGTGGCGTATAAAGTGCTGCGCGAAACATTTAAATCTCAAGTGCATGTCGATAAGACTAAACGCATCATCCGCGTGTTTAAAGCCGATAAGGGCGGGGCGCTGAAAGCATTGGAAAATCTCTGGGTGTTTCACCCGCTTGATGATGGATCGACTATGATTGAATTTAGCGTGGACGTTAGTTTGAAGGCTTTTCCGCTAAACATCCTCATTCGCGAAAAAATGGGCAAAGCAACCTCCGTTATTCTTGGGGCTTTTGAAGCTAGAGCAGCACAGATATGTCAACCCGTGGAGACAACCGCTATTGATGTTGACGCGCAATGCAAAGCTTTGGGTATTTCCCTTAATTCGTGATTAGCTCAACGTTTTTTTTAGCAAAGCAAGGGCCTCATAGCAGGCAGCGCTGCGAATTTCATTGCGATCATTTTGGCGAAAATTATGGAGCTGCGCTGATATTGCGGCTTTATCGCCGTTACGCATTGCAACGCCAATCCAAACTGTACCAACGGGCTTGTCTTCACTGCCGCCGCTTGGGCCAGCTATGCCCGTGACGGATATGGCTATATCAACATTGAGACGTTCTAGTGCGCCAGCAGCCATGCGCTGTGCTGTTTTTTCGCTCACCGCGCCATATTTACCTAATGTTGATGGCGGGACACCAAGTAATTTAGTTTTGATGCTGTTACTGTAAGCGATAATGCCGCCGTGAAAGCTCTCAGAGCTTCCGTTCACGCTGGTAAGCGCTGCGCCAATTAATCCGCCAGTACAGCTTTCCGCGGTTGCGATTGTTAAGCCTCTCGCTTTGGCCGAGGCAATGATTTCGCTCGAGAGTTCGTGAATGCCAGAGGGTGATGTTTTAGACATTTGGGAGGCTAACGGTTGCTGTGGCTTGGGCGGCTATGCCTTCGCCACGTCCTGTAAAGCCGAGTTTCTCGGTCGTTGTGGCCTTCAGGCTCACGCGCTCTATGGGTAAATTTAAGATTTCTGCAATACGAGCTCGCATTTGCGCGCGGTGCGGTTTTAATTTCGGTTTCTCGCAAATCAGCGTTACATCTACATGGTGCAAGGTGCCGCCGCGTTGTGTGATTTTATCTGCGGCAAAGGCTAAAAACTTATCAGATGCTGCGCCTTTCCACTGCGGGTCTTCTGGCGGAAAATGATCGCCAATATCTCCGTCTGCTAACGCGCCCAATATGGCATCTGTGAGGGTATGCAGTCCGACATCGGCATCTGAGTGTCCAATAAGGTGCATGCCGCAATCTAGAGCTATACCGCAAAGCCATAGGGGTTTGTTGTTATCTGGCCCGTTTTTAGCAAGACGATGCACATCGAGGCCATTACCGACAGCTGTGTAATAAATTTGAGAATTTTGCGGGTTTATCATGCGCGCAGCTTTGGCAAAATCTTCGGGATATGTCACCTTAAAATTACGCTCATCTCCCGTGGTAAAGGCGATATCCATACCAACTTTATGTGCAACGGCAATATCATCGGCATAGCTCGCTCCATCTTCCATGATGTTGAAGGCTTGCAGGATTTTTTCGTAATGAAAGGCTTGCGGAGTTTGTACGCGTTTTATCTGGTCACGATTGATAGCTTCACCGTCTAAGGACTTTAACGCGTCTGCTATGGGCAGGGCGGGTACAGCGGCGCTATGGGTTTCTAAAGCATCGCGTAATTCATTGAACAAGGCCGTATTTATAAAGGGCCGCGCGGCGTCGTGAATAAAAACATAATCAGGCGCGTTGTGAGTTAAGGCTTGTAGTCCAGCATAAACGGAGGCTGTGCGGTTGGCTCCGCCTGTGACCGTGGTAAAATTCATGTCTAAATTTTCGACAACTTTGTCAAAATAAGGGTCATCTTTGGCTAAGACCACGATGGTATTATCAAAATTCATAGCTTTTGATGCATTTTTCAGCGTATGTGAAATTAATGGTGTTCCGTTTATCTCTTTGTATTGCTTTGGTATTTTAGCGCCAGAGCGCGCGCCTATACCTGCGGCGACCAAAATAAGTGCATATTTAGCCATTTTAGCTCCAAATGGGCGGTGAAATATTGTGCAAGCTGGCTTTAACGCCTATACACAGGCATGAGCTTACCACTTCATATCGGTGACATGCAATTGCGAAGTCGCGTTTTAGTCGCGCCTATGTCAGGTGTAACAGATTTACCGTTTCGTAGAACTTTGCAACATTTTCAGCCTGGTCTTGTAGTATCCGAAATGGTGGCAGGTGAAGGGTTGGCTAAAGGAGATCCTGAAAACATAGCGCGCGCGGCGGGCGGGACGGAACTTGACCCACTCGCGATACAACTTGTTGGGCGCGACCCGCATTGGATGGGGAAGGGCGCGCAATTATGCGAGGCTGCTGGGGCGCAAATTATTGATATAAATATGGGCTGCCCGGCGCGTAAAGTGACAAGCGGTTTGTCAGGGTCTGCCCTCATGAGAGAGCCTAAGCTCGCGCAGGAAATCATTGAGGCTGTGATCGATGCTGTGGAGGTGCCTGTCACGTTGAAAACACGGTTAGGGTGGGATGATGAGAGTCTAAACGCGGCAGAAATTTGCGTGGCTGCACAAGAGGCGGGGGTTGAGATGTTTGTAATTCATGGCCGCACGCGCTGTCAATTTTACAAAGGCGATGCGGACTGGGCGGCTGTTCGGACTGTTGTTGACGCCGTTGAACGTCCTGTCTTTGTGAATGGAGATATTCATAGTCCAGACCAAGCGGAAAAAGCCATGGAGCGCTCTGGCGCGCAAGGTGTTATGCTTGGCCGTGCATTAATTGGAGCGCCTTGGTTGCTGCGCGATATTATGGCGCGTATTGATGGCAACTCTACGCCAAAACCGTTATCTGCAAGGGATAAGGCCAGTATAGCGCTTCAGCATTATAATGACATTTTGGACTTTTATCCCGTAGGGAAGGGTCTTCGGATTGCGCGTAAACATTTGGCGGGTTATTGCGATAGCGCCGCTTTGCGAAGTGATGATTGTCGCCGCCAGCAGATTTGCCGAAGTCTTGACGAAGATGAAGTTCGCGCAATGCTATCCGATATATTCTTAAACCCTAGAAATTTAGCTGCGTGATTGAGGACCTGCATATAGCGACGATGAGTGAAGACTGGCCTTTCCCGCTATGTTTGCTTGGGGAGGATAGCTATGAAATTCTCTGGGTTAATCAAGCGATGCAGGAATTATGCGGAATTTCTCTTCGTAAACTTATCGGACAGAAGGCTTGGGACCTTTTTGAAACAGAGGCAGATATGAGCGCAATGTGCCAAAAGTCTGCGAGTTCGCAATCGGCGATCACGATCCGCGATTGCGATGTGAAGTTTTTGAATACGGATAAGATTCACACCTGCCATTTGACAGCCTATCCAACGGAGCAAGGCATGGGTCTTAACATGTTTTTTACGCGTCCACGAAACAAAGAAACACGGCTGGGCGGACAAGTTGTATCTGGCATGGGCCGTATGATTGCGCATGAGCTAAAAAACCCACTCGCAGGAATTAAAGGCGCAGCGCAACTTTTGCGTGATGATGTGGCGACTGATGAAGGGCAGAGCTTGATTAGTCTAATCGGGTCAGAAATTGACCGTATCCGCCGCTTGCTGGATCGTATGGAAACGCTTGGGGATGAAGACGCGGTCATGAATGACCGAGTAAATATTCATGAAATTCTGCGGCAAGCGCGCCTTGTTATTCAATCCGCTAATCCTGATTTAGTGTTTGTAGAACGCTATGACCCATCGTTACCAAATGCGATTGGTCATGCAGATAGTTTGATGCAAGCTGTTCTAAATTTAATTAAGAATGCAGGGGAAGCTGTTGATAATAATGGAGAAATTATACTTGAAACCTCTTTTCGTGCGGGAGTGAAATCTCGAGGAAAAGACAGCTCCGATGCCCGTTGCTTGCCAATTGAAATTCGTATTATTGACAATGGTAAAGGAATTGCGATGGACCGGCTTGATCAAATCTTCCAACCCTTTGTAACAACGAAAACTGGAGGCCAGGGGTTGGGTCTCGCGCTTGTTTCAAAGGTAACGCAAGCGCATGGCGGCCTTGTTGAGGTTATATCTCGACCAGGACGCACCGTGTTTTCATTGCTTTTGCCAGCGCCGAGCGCGGTAGAGACTACAGAAAGATGATAAGATGAAATATGAAATTTTGCTTGCTGATGATGATGATAGTGTGCGTCTTGTACTATCTAAAACGCTAAGCCGCGCTGGACATAGCGTCAAGGCTACCGATAATGCGAAGACTTTGATGAAATGGGCGGAAAACGGGCAAGGAGATATTATTCTCACAGATGTTATGATGGGCGGCACAGAGATTTTCGAAAGCTTACCTGATATAAGAGCTGCACGTCCGAAAATGCCAATTATCATCATTAGCGCTAATAATACTGTGAATACTGCGTTGAAGTCCGGTCAGCATAAAGTCTTTGAATATGTGCCAAAACCTTTCGACCTTGATGATGTTACAAATGCGGTTGCGCGTGCGGGACTGTCGGTGAACCCGCGCCGTCAAAAGCAAAGTGCTGATAGCCGAAAACTGCCTATGATTGGCCGTAGCGCCGTGATGCAACCCGTTTTTCGCGCTGTATCGCGATTTGCCGCAGGAAATTTACCTGTATTAATTCAAGGGTCTGTTGGGACAGGAAAAGATTTAGTGGCTCGGTTGCTCCATGACGGCGGGCCGCGGGCGGAAAAACCTTTTCTGAGAACAACGGATTTTGAAAATACATCTTTGACACTGCAAAAAGTCAATGGGGGTGATATATATATTGATGAAATTGCGGAATTATCTTTGCATCAACAAGAACGTCTCTTGGCGCTTATGACAGAGGCGGAGATGATAGCTGCTTCTACGCGTCCACGTATCCTTTCAGCAACGCGTAAAGATTTACGGAAACTCGCAGAAGACGGACGTTTCCGCGACGATTTACTCTTTCGTATTAATGTGGCTGAGATACGAATTCCTGATTTAGCGGATCGTGACCGCGATACTTATGAGCTATCAGAAGCCTTTTTGTCCAAAGCCTCAGCCTCGCAATCTCGTCGTTTCGAGACAGAGGCGTTGGATATTTTGTACCGCCATAATTGGGCTGGTAATGTACGCGAACTTGAGAATATCGTTAGGCGTTTAGCTGTTTTATATTCTGATGATGTGATCACTGCGGACATGGTGTTACAAGAGTTTTCTAAAGATGTGCAATTATCTGACGCTCAGAGCGAAGATAGGGCGCGCTTGGGGAAGCAAATTGAAATGAATTGCCGCGCTTTGTTAAATGCCGAGGCCTCTGAAAACGCAAGCGAAGATACGCCGTATCAACTCGCTCTGGCGTGGGTGGAACGACCTTTAATTGTTGAGGCCCTGCGTTTGACAGGCGGAAATCGGGCCAAGGCAGCAGATAAGCTCGGCATTCACCGCAACACGTTACGAACACGGCTGAAATCGCTTCATATAGATTAATGAAAGGATATGCGTTTAACTCTCAGAGCTTGTTGATTTTTTATAGCAGTGGAGTATAGTTGCTTTTTTATCATAGCGTGTGGCATTGACGCCACATCGGCTGGGCTGCATATTTTACGCTTTGAAATGCTAATAGGATTATATGAATTCGTCTTTTGAATTTACGCCATCTAAAGCTTGGGTTTGAACCGCAACCGATGCCGTATAATGCGTTGAAAAAATTACAACAAAATGCGACCCAGAGCCAAGCGGTCGTAATCGTCAAACATACGCCGAAATTTATAACATCGGCCGCATTTGGCGTTTTATATACAACAGCGGCTTTGTTCATCGTTCTTGGCACAATTTTTTCATTTTCGCGTGAGAATGCGGGCCTTGAACAAGCGTATTTTATTTTAATTCTAAATGCGGTTTTGATTGTTATCTTGGCGGTTTATCTGGGCTACCGTGTTTGGGTAAGTTTGATTGCAAATAAATCGCGCCCGTCAGCGCCGCTTTTGCATCGAAGATTTGTGCTGATATTTAGTCTTGCCGCTCTTATGCCTGCGTTTGTTGTTGGCGCATTTTCTACGTCCTTAATTAGGCAAAATATCTCTAACATTGTTGGAAGTGATGTGCGCGAAAATATGCAACAAGCGCGCGCTATTCTCGCAGATTATGTAGACCAAGAATTTCTCGACCTAACATCTGACATTAATACGTTGAAAATAGCTTTGGATAATAACCGCGATGATTTACGGGCGCGAATTTCTTACACGGCAGAGCTTGACCGTTTCGCAACTGTCAGAGAACTAGACGCGATTTATATTTTCCGCAAAGATGGATCAATTCTGGCTAGGGTGGAAAAGCCCGGCGCACCGCCCACACAAGTTCCATTGCGGGCTGTATTTGACGCATTAAACGACGGCGAAATTGCACAGAAAAAACGTGAAGACAGTAATTTCCTTATCGCAATGACTCGGCTTGAAAGCTATGAAGATGCATTCTTATACATAGGTCATAGTTTACGCTCCAACAGCCAAGTCTTGTCTAGTATTTCAGGTATAGAAAACGCGACTCAACAACTCACGCAATTTAATTCTAACGTATCACGTAGAAACACTTTGTTCTTACTCACATTTTTAGAAACAGCCGTGTTGATTTTAATGACAGCAATTTGGGTGGGAATTATAGTTGCGAACCGAATTATCGACCCCTTGTCTGGGTTGATTAATGCAGCGGAACGCGTGCGGGCGGGGGATATGAATACACGGGTTCAGGTAACTGGACATTGGGCAGAAATATCTGACTTAAGTGGTGCGTTTAACCGTATGACACAGCAACTCAATTCCCAACGCGATGAACTTATCAGAGAGCATGATTTATCCGAACAAAGGCGGCAATTTTCCGAAGCGGTTTTGTCAGGCGTTCGTGCGGGCGTTATTGGGCTTGGGCAAGCGGGCAAAATTACACTCTTAAATGCGTCAGCGAAACGGCTGTTAGGGTTGCGTGCTGATGCTTTAATTGGGCAGCCGATTGATAAGGTTTTGCTGGAGTTCATGCCTGCTTTTATATTGGCCCGTGAGGCGTTTGACGGCACGGCAGAAGATCAAGTAACGCTCAAAATTGAAGAAATTGAACGAAATTTCGATTTACGTGTTTCGGCTTATCAAGGTGCAAGAGAAGATACGGGATGGGTGCTAACCTTTGATGATATGACACGGCTTGTTTCCGCGCAGCGCCATTCAGCTTGGAGAGAAGTTGCACGCCGTATTGCTCATGAAATTAAAAATCCACTGACCCCCATACAACTCTCTGCTGAACGCCTTGACCGAAAATACTATAAAGAAATTACAACAGACCCAGAAACTTTTAAGAACTGTACGCAAACGATTATTCGACAGGTCAATAGTCTCGAGCAAATGGTGAATGAATTTTCGGCCTTTGCTCGTATGCCTGCGCCAGAGTTTGCAAGGATTGATTTGCAGGCAATCATTAAAGATATCCTATTTGAAGTCGGGGTGTCGTTTCCTGATATTGATTTCAATATGGCTGGAACTATGCCCGAAAACATCCCTATGGAAGGTGATGAACGTCTTTTGATGCAGGCTTTAACGAACATATATAAGAATGCTGGTGAAGCCGTTATGCGTCATATCGATGATAGCGGTGATGATATGGTTCGTGGAAAAATCCTGACGGATGTCTCTGTATTAGATGATAAGATCAAAATTATCGTCACAGATAATGGCGCGGGTTGGCCCGTGCAAGACAAGCATCGTCTCCTAGAGCCTTATGTCACGACGCGCGAAACAGGGACAGGTTTGGGATTAACTATTGTGAACCGAATTATTGAAGATCATGAAGGCACGGTGATTTTATCTGACCGAGAGGATAATGAACACGGCGCGGTGGTTATTATTACTCTACCACTTTGGGTCATGTATCTACCAAATATCAATCTTGATGATGATGTTCACATCGAAGTGCGAGCTTTTACGCAAAATCATAATGATCTCCCCCCTCCTAAAAATGAAGCGATAAAACTATGACCTCTGATGTTTTAATTGTTGAAGATGAAACGGATATTCGCGAAATGATTGCGGGCATTCTCGAAGATGAAGGCTATGAGGCACGGCAAGCCGCAACCTCAGATGAGGCTTTGGAGGCGGTGCGAGCGCGCGAACCATCTTTAGTCGTTCTTGATGTATGGCTCAAAGGGAGTTCCATGGATGGCATCGAATTGCTGGATAATTTAAAAGCGATTTACGCTCATGTCCCTGTAATCATCATTAGTGGTCACGGGACAGTGGAGACGGCTGTGTCTGCTATCCGTAAGGGTGCGTATGATTATATTGTCAAACCGTTTAAATCTGAAAAACTACTTGTAACGGCAACGCGCGCGCTAGAAAATGCACGGCTTAAGCAAGAAAATGAGGAGCTAAAAGGCAAAACTTTGTCAGATACGACCCTCATAGGAAGCTCCGCCTATATCGTACAGCTTCGTCAGAAGATCAGCCGTATTGCGACAACCAATAGCCGCGTCCTCATTACAGGGGCGTCAGGAACAGGTAAAGAATTGCTCGCGCGCTTATTACATACGCAATCCAACCGCGCTACAGGACCGTTTAGAGCGGTTAATGCGGCCTCCATGGTGCCGGAACGTGTTGAAGAGGAGTTGTTTGGAACGGAAAACTCTGATGGCACGTCTATTAAAGCAGGGCTATTGGAGCGCGCTCATAACGGAACCTTATATTTAGATGAAGTTGCGGATATGCCGCTGGAGACGCAAGGGAAGCTATTACGATTATTGGTGGAGCAACGCTTTCACCGTGTTGGTGGACAAGACGACGTGCAGGTCGATGTGCGCGTTATTACATCAACCTCGCGCGATTTAGTCCAAGATGTTAGCCTTGGAAAATTTCGCGAAGACCTTTATCACCGATTGAATGTTATGCCGCTTGTGGCCCCTGCTTTATCTGAGCGCCGCGAAGATATACCTGAGCTTGTGCGGTATTTCATTACGCAGTTAGCGGCGTCAACAGGACTGCCCGCGCGCGAAATTGGAGATGATGCTATGGCTGCGCTTCAGGCACATGATTGGCCGGGAAATGTACGGCAACTGCGTAATAATGTGGAGCGCCTTTTAATACTTGCGACGGGGGAGCCTAACCAACCTATAACGCTGGAAACTTTACCGCCTGAAGTCTCAGTTGTGCGCTCTGGTTCTGCGCCAAATGAAAATGAGCGTATGATTGGCCTACCGCTGCGCGATGCACGCGAGCATTTTGAACGTGAGTATTTACAGGCACAAATTGACCGTTTTGGCGGGAATATCTCCCGTACAGCAAGTTTTGTCGGTATGGAACGTTCTGCCTTGCATCGTAAACTCAAGTCGTTAGGTTTAGGCACGAATGGGCGGGAATAGGCTATATTGGCCGAAAGCATAAGCAGGCGACATTATGAAAGTAATTATTTGCGGGGCTGGGCGAGTCGGATATGGCTTAGCTCAAAGACTGGCAGCAGAGAATAACTCTGTTACCATTGTCGATATGTCCGCTGACCTTATTCAAAATATCACAACGGATTTAGATGTTCGCGGAGTGGTTGGACATGGTAGCCACCCTGATACACTTGTTCATGCAGGGGTTGAAACGGCGGATATGATTATCGCAGTGACCTATGCCGATGAGGTAAATATGGTTGCATGCCAAGTGGCCCATTCTCTTTTTAATGTTCCCGTGAAAGTCGCTCGTGTTCGCGCGCAGAGCTATTTGGAAAACCAATGGAATGATCTTTACAGTCGCGAAAACATGCCGATTGATATTATCATCTCGCCAGAAATTGAAATCGGTAAGGCGATATTACGCCGTTTAAATACACCGGGCGCGTTTAATGTTGTTCCATTTGCGGAAGGACGCGTGCAATTATTAGGCGTAAGGATTGAAGAAGACTGCCCGATTGTTAATACGCCGATTAAACAAATACCGGATTTGTTTAGCGGACTTCATGTGACGATTGTCGGTGTGAAACGCGACGGAGAAATTTTTGCGCCCACGCCTGATGATCCGCTAAATGTCGGTGATGATGCCTATTTTGTAACAAAATCTGAACATGCGACGCGATTGCTTGAAATCATTGGCGCGCGTGAAACCAAAGCGCGTAATGTTGTGATTATTGGCGGCGGTAATGTCGGCGGTTATGTTGCCAAAGAATTAGAGGGCGTGACGGGCATGCGTGTTCGCATGATAGAACGCAATAAAGAGCAAGCGGAAGTGACCGCCGAAGCGCTCACCCAAACGGTTATTCTTAATGGCGATGGTATGTCCGCAGAATTGCAAGAAGAAGCGGGGGTCGGACATTCTGAAATGGTTGTTTGCCTTACAGATGATGATAAAACGAATATTTTATCAGCAGTTCTTGCGAAAAAACTCGGCGCTAAACACACGATTAGTTTGATCAACGAGCTCTCTATGCAAAATATGCAAAGTGAGCTTGGCATCGATATGATTATTGATCCTCGCGCCAGTACTGTTAGCTCTATTTTGCGTCACGTGCGCAGAGGACGTATTTTGGATGTTTATACGCTTGAGCATGGCGGTGCAGAGGTGATTGAAGGTGAAGTGATGGATACGTCGCCTTTGGCCGGTAAAGCTCTTAAAGACGCAGGATTCCCAGCGGGCGTTGCCATTGGTGCCGTTATTCATGAAGGACGTGTGCTAATGCCAGACCCTGAATTGATTATTCGGCAGGGTAATAAAATTGTGCTTTTAGCTGAAAAGTCTACTTTGAAGGATGTTGAGGCCATGTTCCGCGTTAATATGGAATATTTTTAGGCTGTGGCTCTAACCCGCATCATATTATGGCTAGGCAACAGTTTAGTTCTGTGTGCGGCTTTGTTTCTCATAACGGCGTTACTCGCTTATGTGTCTCTAGATGTCACGTCGGCTACGCGAATGAGTGGTCTGGGACTGACATCTGGTGTCATAGGTGCGATCTTAATTGCCTTGACCTTGAATACACCAGGGCGCGAATCGAACTCGGAAGCCTTGTTGTTTTTAGCGTTATTTTGGGCGATTATTCCATTAATTACGGCGCTGCCTTTTGTCATTTTGGGAGGCACGGGGCGTTTTTTACCAGCGTATTTTGAAAGCGTATCGGCTTTCACAACAACAGGAGCGAGCGCTTTGGTGCCAGAAGAGTTGCCTGATGCATTAGTGTTTTGGCGAGCTTTGTTGCAATGGTTTGGCGGGGTCAGCATCGCGACTTTTGCAGTTGTGATTTTGGCCGCTCTTAATTTAACGGGGACAGGTATTCACCGTTCGGTTTTATTTACGCTTAAAAAAGGAGAATTGTTTGAGCGATTGATCGCTATTGGACGTCTTGTAGCGGCTATATATGCAGGATTATCCGCCGTTACTTTTATGTTGATGTTGATTGGCGGCACGGCCCCGTTTGATGCTATTTGTTTGGCATTGAGCGGAGTGAGTACGGGGGGGTTAACGCCGCAATCTGGCCCGCTTGCGCATTACCTTTCTCCCTTCGCCGCGACAGTTTTAGCTATCTTATGTATTCTAGGCGCAATGAATATGGCCATCATTTGGGACGTATTAAGATTACGAAACCTGCGTAATCTTAGGCGAATTATTTTTAACCTTGAACATCGAACGCTTTGGGCTTTGGTGAGTGCTTTAACATTATTGGCCGTCTTTTTTTCTGGAGTGGATAACCTTTTTGGCGGTTTACTAGATAGTTTGTACTTTATAAGCACGGCAGGATTTCAATATGATGTTTTGGGAATTGATATGGTCCCAAGCGTCGTGCTGATTAGCTTGGCGTTAATTGGTGGCTCGGCTTTATCTACGGCTGGCGGTGTCAAAATTATGCGCTTCATATTACTCTTTCGTCATCTTGGGACAGATTTGGGGCGATTGTCGCATCCATCGCGAATTGTCCCTGTAAAACTGCGCACCCGCCGTATTGCCGACAAAGCCTTTCTGTCTGTATGGATGTATTTTTTCGCCTATGCGCTGGTGTTTGGCCTAGGTGTTGCTGCCTTTGGAGCTGCAGGATTCGGACTATCCGATGCTATTGTGAGCAGTTCGGCCAGTTTGACGAATATGGGACCGTTGCTACCGCTAACATTACCTGATTCGGGTTTAACCTACTCTGATTTCACAGGGATACAAATGTTCGTGTCGATTATATTGATGCTCTTGGGGCGTGTGGAGATTTTGGCCGTGCTTGCCTTGTTTATGCCTGCATTTTGGCGTCAATGATATAAATGGTAGAAATTTTTCCTGCTAAAGCGGAATAACCATCAAATTAAGCAATATTTGTCTTGCGAGTCTCTTTGGACTGCTTCAATACCTCTCACGTGGGGTTGCGGATGTAAAAACCGTATAAAATATAAGAGGACTACATGGCTACTGATAGAAAACAAAACCTTCAAGATACATTCTTGAATGCAGTTAGAAAGTCGAGAACACCGTTAACAATTTTCCTTGTAAATGGTGTTAAACTACAAGGGGTTGTAACGTGGTTTGACAGTTTTTGCGTTTTACTGCGTCGTGATGGACAAGTTCAACTTGTCTATAAACATGCGATTTCTACGATCATGCCATCGGGAGAGGTTTCATTATTTGAAGCTGAAACGGAAGAGGATTAACCCCATTAAGATTTATGTTTGAATCTGCAGCCCAAATAGAAGCTGCACTTGTTGCGCATCCAAAATTTGTTGATGTACGTGCCTCCGACGCAGACTATGATCTCGAAGAAGCTATTGGGCTAGCCGATGCACTTGGCGTAAACCCTGTTGAAGCCCGTATCGTACCCGTACGTGATATTAAAGTTGCGAACTTTTTTGGCTCTGGTCAAATTGACGACATGAAATCTGCGATTCACGCGCATGATATAAAACTTGCCATTGTCAACGCTTCGCTGTCACCGATTCAACAACGTAACCTTGAAAAGCTCTGGGGCATCAAAGTTATTGACCGAACAGGATTGATTTTAGAAATTTTCGGACTTCGGGCAGCCACCAAAGAGGGTGCATTGCAAGTCGAGCTTGCCCGCCTTGGCTATGAGCGCTCGCGCCTTGTACATACATGGACGCATTTGGAACGCCAACGCGGCGGGACCGGGGCTGTGGCAGGTCCTGGTGAGACGCAAATTGAAAGTGATCGCCGCGTCCTAAATGATAAAATGGCGCGTCTTAAACGGCAACTTGATGACGTACGGCGTACGCGCGGATTACAGCGCCAAAAACGCCAACGCGCGCCTGAACGTGTCGTTGCCTTGGTTGGTTATACCAATGCTGGCAAATCAACCTTGTTTAATCACCTAACGAAAGGTGGAGTCCTGGCCAAGGATATGCTGTTTGCGACTTTGGACACAACACACCGCGTGTTGCCGTTGCCAAGTGGGAATACAGCGATTTTGTCGGATACAGTTGGGTTTATTTCTGATTTGCCAACATCTCTTATCACCGCCTTTCGTGCGACCCTTGAAGAAGTCAAAGAGGCGGATTTACTGCTCCATGTGCGCGATATGTCTGACCCGCTTACCGAGCGTAGGCGCGAAGAAGTTATGCAAGTTTTGGATCAAATCAATGCAGGGCCAGAACATGGGCAAGACATCTTAGAGGTTTGGAATAAAACAGACTTACTCCAAGATGAGGCGCGGCAATCTTTGACCGAACGGGCCGAGGCGAGCCGCGAACTTTCCGGTATGATGAATGCATGTCAAATCAGCTGCTTGTCGGGCGAGGGGCTTGAGCTGCTTAATGAGCAAATCGAAAAGCAACTCACCGCTTTCGATCACATCTTAAATGTCAAAATTCCGCCAAGTGCCTTCATAGCTCGCGCATGGCTCCATGAAAATGGACAAGTGTTAGAAGAGACATCTGGACAAGATGGAAGTTTCAACATGACCGTTCGGGTATCTGAGTCTGATGCGGGCCGCTTTCGGGCTAAGAATAGCCAGTATGTGCTCTGAAAAACTTTAAAGCCCTTGAGCTTTAGCTTGAAGCCACAAAATTTCCATCTCGTCTAATGTTAGTTTTTCAACGGGTTTATCGGCATGCGATTCTATAAATTCAAAACGGCGTGTGAATTTTGCATTTGTGCGTCTTAGGGCCGTTTCGGGCTGCACGTTATGATGGCGGGCTAAGTTTGTTACAGCAAAAAGTAGGTCGCCAATTTCATCTTCTATAGCCTCTATATGCTCTGGGGTTCCGGATGTTTGCACGGCGTTTATTGCCTCACGAACTTCGTCCATTTCCTCATGTATTTTATCCCAAACTCCATCTGTATTTGGCCAATCAAACCCCGTTTTAGCGGCACGTTTTTGTAGTTTTTCAGCTCGCATAAGCTCAGGGAGAGCATGGGGAATATCTGCTAATATGCTTGTTTGTCCTTTATCTGTTCGCTCCGCATGTTTGATTGCGTCCCAATCAGGCCTGTCTGCACCTGCAAAGACATGCGGATGGCGGCGTACCATTTTATCCACCAGACTATCGCATACATCGTCAAGCGTAAAACTGTCTGCGGCATCGGGAATTTCGCTAGCAAGCTGCGCGTGAAACAAAACTTGAAACAGAAGGTCACCAAGTTCGGCTTTAAGAGCGCTCATATCTTTGCGAGCAATCGCATCAGCGACTTCATAACTTTCTTCAATGGTGTATGGTGCAATTGTCTCAAAGCTCTGAGCTTTGTCCCAAGGACAATCGCTACGCAACCGCGCCATCAAGGCCTTGATGCGAATATAAGGGTCAGAGCCGAGGTCATTTTTCGTCATTTGCGGGGTTTTCGGAATGTTAATAGGATTAAAGTTCCTAAGAATAACGCACTAATTCCATAAGAGGCCCAGATAAAGACAGCGTTTTTCCCAAAGTCTAACATTATACAGGCTCTATGGTTAGGCTAGCGGGTTTGTGTTGGTTAGTAGCACGTGCTGCTTTTAAGCCTGCAAGTTCTGCCTCGATACCGCGCAATGTCAACCAAGTTAACAGGCATGTATAGGCAATCATCATCGTCATAAGCGGGAGAAGTATCTCGCTAGGTAGGCCCGGAGCGCCAGGTTGTGATAAGGTTGCGGGCTGATGTAGTGTGTTCCACCATTCGACAGAGAATTTTATAATTGGAATATTGACCCAACCGGCCATAGCTATAATTGCGGCCAGACGTGATGCGGTTTTGCGCTCTGCAATATTCCAAATCGCCATATAGCCAATATATATAAATAGCAGCACCAATACCGATGTCATACGGCCATCCCATTGCCACCATGTCCCCCATGCGGGCCGCCCCCAAAGGCTACCTGTTATTAAGGCAAGGGCAGTGAAGGTAAAACCCGGAAGCGCGAGTGAGCGAGCTGCGCTATCGGCCAATTCATGTCGCCACACAAAGCTAACAAGGCTGGCCACAGCAATTCCTGTATATGCCGCCATCGCGCACCAAGCGGCGGGAACATGGACATACATCATACGGACGGCTTGGCCGTGCTCTATGGCGGGAGGAGAAGATATGAGCGAAAAATATAACCCAAGCCCAAGGCTAATTAATGCGCTCCACCCAAATAACGGAGTTGCGATTTTGGAAAATCGTAAAAACCGCGCGGGATTGGCGAGATAACTTATCATGCCCATATGTTTATCCCTCTAGGTTAGCGCTTAAAGCGGCTGCGGATGCAGGTAGTCCTATCGCGATTGATAGGAAACTTAAACCCGTTAATATTCGCAATTCTGGCGTTGCGAGACCAAGTTCGGAAAATTTTTGGGATGCTAAAACGCCAAAAATTAATGTGGGGATTAATAATGGAGCGGTTAGGATTATCGCTAAGAACCCGCCAGATTGCTTAGCGCATAATATGGCTCCTGATACTGCGACATAAACGGCTATAGCGGGCAGGGCGACGAGTAAAGCCATGAGTAATCCAGTTAACTCTACCCCGCCAAGACCAAATAACTGTCCCCAAATTGGCGTGGTGATGATAAGCGGAAATAGGTAAATTAAAGCGAATGAAATAGTCTTTGCACTGGCGATTGTCATAGATGTAAGGCCAGAGAGTTTTAGTTGCACAAGGCTTCCGTCCTCCATATCGCCGCGGAATATTTGCGAAATAGATAAAAGACTTGAGAATAAAATGGCTAGCCATATCAAAGGGATGGATAACGGTTTTAAAGTTTGCGAATTACCGCCAAGCGCAATTGCACAAAGCGCGAGAAAAAAGACCATAAAGACAAGTCCATAAGACCAAGCTCCTCCAGAGCGCGCAGCAAGGCGCATGTCGCGCCGAATTATCGTGCTAAGCGCGCTCACTTGGTGATTTCCAAACTTAATCGTCTTGCAGCTATATTTGGAATGGGTACAGGGTCATGTGAGGCGATCACAGCCAGTCCGCCGCGTGCAATATGACCTTGAATGATTTGGATGACTTGCGCGCGGCCATCTATATCTAGGCCAGCCATAGGCTCGTCTAAAATCCAGATAGGCCGTTGATCTGCTAATAATCGGGCCAAGCTTAATCTGCGTTTTTGTCCTGTTGATAGGTTTTGTGTGAGCGTGTTTTTATGCGCGTCTAAGCCAAGAGCTTTTAACGCTGGGTCTAAACTTTCACCGCCTTGATTAAGCTGTGACCAAAATACAAAGTCCTCAGCTAAGGTCAGACCGCGTTTGGCGTAACCTTGAGGCGGCTGAAAACTGACACATTCTGTAGCGGATACGGGCGCCGTGCCTCTTTTCCATGACATTTGCCCTGTATCGGGTCGTGACAGCCCTGCACATATGCGTAATAAGGTCGTTTTTCCAATCCCATTTGGCCCGACTACCCAGATTAATTCGGGTGTGCTCATGTCAAATGTAACATTTTCGAATAGAGTTTTCTCCCCGCGAATAGCGCTCAAACTATTTGCATGAAGGGCAATGTCTTGAAATTTCATATCAAGATAAGGATATGGTTCGGTTGGGTTCATAAAAATCTATATGCCGTGCAAATCTTCTGATGTCACCTTTAATACGGCCTGACAATAGGGCGGCGCAATTGCTATTCACATCAAACTGTAATTGCGAAGCAAGAGGAATGTGTTAGGGAGCCTTATGAATAATACAGAGCCAACTAAGACAGTTCGAATAATTCCGCCGCGGCGCAACCGCCGCTTGGCATGGGTTGCCTTGATCGGATTATGCCTAGCGGTTGGAGCGGCTCTTATATTGTCGGCGCTCAATGAAAACACACAATTTTTTTATAACCCCTCTGATGTCGCCCGCGATGATTTTGTACCTGCCTCTGATCCGTTTCGAATTGGTGGGTTAGTGGTTGAGGGGTCTGTTGAAAAAGACGGAAATCTAACGACGCGCTTTGCTATTAATGACTTTGAGCGCGATATGGAAACCCCGATTTTAGTAAGCTATCAAGGCGTGCTGCCTGACTTGTTTCGCGAGGGGCAAGGCGTTGTGATTACAGGTATGCTTGTGGGGGAATTAGATTTTGTCGCCAGCGAAGTATTGGCTAAGCATGATGAGAATTATCAACCGAAAATTGACTATCAAGCGGATTGAGATCAGTTGTGTAAGTGGGTGAGCGACAAAGCCGATGTGGGGCAACTTCACTGCTCACCCGCCTATCAATGATAGGACTAGTATTTAATGCCACTTATTGTCCGAAAATGGTAGAGGTAATCCAAGAATAACTCATTCTATACTTAATTTTTAGCATGTATTTTTTCGTTTTAGCTAAAAATAATCGTTTAGATTGCTTGGTTTATAGACTCCACTCAACAAGCTCACAAAGCTATAAAGAGAAAGAAAACCTTTCAGGTAAATAAAAGAGTTTTGTTCTTATTTTAAGTTTGTAATATCTCTGAATTTACAACACTTATTGATTGTGAACTTTACTGTTAATTTTCAAAGTTAAAGCTGATGAAATTTATAAACCGTACCACCTTTCATGATGAAATCCACATCTTCTAGCGCTTTAATATTATCGATAACATCACTATCAACTGCAATAATATCAGCAAATTTCCCAGCCTTGATAGATCCTATATTTGCATCTTGCCCAAAGAGCCGTGCATTATTGATCGTCGCCGATTGGATGGCTTGCATGGGGGTCAATCCCCACTGAACCATATAGGCTAATTGCCGTCCATTTTGACCATGCGGATAAACGCCTCCATCCGTACCAAATCCCATATTGACGCCTGCTTTTGCAGCAGCTTTAAACCGCTCGCGCTGTTTTTTCCCAACCACGCGTTCCTTTTCTAGGCTTTCAGCTAGAATACCTGCCGCTTCACCTTCTGATAAAATAAAGTCTGACACATATATATCCATAGACAGATATGTTCCTGCTCGCTTTGCTGCGCGAATGCCATCATCACTAATAAAGCTCGCATGTTCAACCGAGTCGACACCTGCGCGTATAGCTGCGTTTATACCGTCCTCACCATGGGCGTGGACAGCGACTTTGAGACCGAGTTGATGAGCTTCGTCTACAATAGCTTTCATTTCTTCGAAGCTAAATTGTTGTACCCCAACTTTGGTGCCTTTGGAGAGAACCCCGCCTGTGCCGCAAAACTTAATTACCTTCGCACCAAATTTCTTATTCTCGCGGACTTTTGCGCGAACCGCCCATGGCCCGTCGGCGACTCCGCCTGCTGTTTGGCGGGTTTCATAAGGCAAGAAATTATTATCGCAATGCCCGCCTGTAATTCCAATAGAGCGCCCTGCGGGAATGATGCGCGGACCAATAATATCTCCCTCGTCAATGGCGTTCATCAGGTCAATATCAGCAAAACCGGGCGCGCCAAGGTTTCTGACGGTAGTGAATCCTGCCATTAAAGTGCGCCGGGCGTTGCGCACGCCTGTAATGGCTGCCCGCGGCGTGGAGCGGGTTAGGCTCCGATAGCCGTGAACACTTGCATCGTTCGTTAAATGCACATGCGCATCAGATAACCCAGGCAGAACCGTCATATCCGACAAATCAATAAGTTTATCCGCCGTTTTTATGGGGCCAATTTCAGCTTTACTCCCAACTTGCGTGATACGATCACCTATTATGCGAATATATTGATCGGTTAAGATACGACCTGCGTCTGTATCAATAAATTTGCCCGCATGAATGATTGTGCTTTGGGTATCTTGCGCGTTGGCAAAGCTACACAGGGCTGTTGTTAAGCTAAAGACGGCTGAGACAAGGATGGCGCGCATAATTGGCTTTCAAAATTATTTATATTTATATAGGTCGTATGTTATGAGCAACACTTCCCAAACACCAGATGATTTTATGGCTGATATGATCGTTGTCGGGGCGGGGTTGTCTGGCTTAACCGCGGCGTGGCGATGTCTTGATGAAAACCCGAAACTCCGCGTCATGGTCATCGAAGCGAGCGGCGCCGTTGCGGGCGACCATACATGGTCATTTAACCTAAGCGACATCGCAGAGCATCTGCAGTCATGGGTAAGCCCCTTCATTGCTTATCAATGGGATAGTTATGACGTGAAATTCCCAAAGCGTGAGCGGCGACTAAACATTCCGTACTGTACAGGCAATAGCGAGGCTCTGCGAAAATGTATCGCGCCGCATATTGAAAGTGGGCGCTTGAAAATTAGGCTCAATGTTAAGGCTATGAAGCTTAGCGCGAAGCAGATAACCCTAGACACGGGCGAAACTCTCTCTGCGCAATGCATATTTGATGCGCGCGGATTTGCCCCCCATGAAGCTGTGTTCTTAGGCTATCAGAAATTCGTCGGCCATGTGATTAAAGCATCAAAACCGCATGGTGTTGTGAAACCAATTATTATGGACGCGACAGTGCCGCAACTTGGCGGTTACCGCTTTGTCTATTGTCTGCCTTACACTGAGACAGAGATTTTAGTCGAAGACACCTATTATACGGACGGGCCAGAGCTAGAGCGCGGCGAAGTCGATGCACGAATTAAGGACTATATAATCAATAATTTAGGCATTGTAGATTATGAAATCCTGCGCCGCGAGCAGGGCGTGTTACCAATCACACTGGCGGTGGACGCGGATAAGCGGTACCCTGCGCGTGAAGATAGCCTTGATGAGCCTATTAAAATTGGAATTGGCGGGGGCTACTATCATGCTGTGACGGGATACAGTTTTCCTGAAGCCATAAAATCTGCAAACCTTATTGCGGAGTTGATAAAAGCCGCTGGTCCGCAATTTCATAAAGCTGTTGATGATGAAATGTTTGTGCATGAGCGCGATCAATATGATGAAGAGAACTTTCTTCGCCTTTTGAACCGCATGTTGTTTCGTGCAGCTAAACCCCAAGATCGATATAAAGTTTTACAGCGGTTTTACGGTCTGGATGAAGGATTAATTGCGCGGTTTTACCGTAACCGCATGACCAAAAAAGACAAATTGCGTATGCTTATCGGCAAACCGCCCGTGGCTGTGACAAAAGCGCTATATAATTTCAGTGAAAAAGCCTTTATTGAGCGTGAATATAAATTGCAGGCAACTCGTAGGGAAACCTAAATAGGCCTCTCACACGCTATATTTGGAAATTTATTTATGAATATCATCGTTGATACGCTGAAAACACGCAATAATGCGAATAAAGACAAGCCTAAAGCGATCGTGGTTGGGGCAGGCTTCGGCGGTATAGCTCTGGCTATCCGTTTGCAGGCTCAAGGGTTTCAGACGGTTCTCGTAGATAATCGCGATAAGCCAGGCGGGCGGGCTTATGTTTATGAAGAGGACGGCTATAAATTTGATGGTGGGCCAACGGTCATTACTGATCCTGACTGTTTGGAGCAACTCTTTGCGCTCTCAAACCGCGATATCAAAGATTATGTGACGCTTTTGCCTGTAGACCCATTTTACCGTCTGCAATGGCAAGACGGTGATGTATTTGATTATAATAATGACCAAGCCTATTTGGAACAACAAATTGCCGAGCGAAACCCAGATGATGTTACGGGATACCGTAAGTTTTTAGCGTATTCTCAAGAGCTTTACCGCGAAGGTTACGAAAAACTTGGTACGACGGCTTTTTTGAAAGTGGGGCAAATGTTTGCGTCTGCTCCGACTTTGATACGCTTGCGTGCGGATAAGTCCGTTTACGGCATGGTGGCAAAATTTGTCAAAAATGAAAAGGTGCGGCAACTCTTATCATTTCAATCGTTACTTGTTGGCGGGAACCCTTTTAAGACAAGCTCGATTTATGCCCTTATTCACGCATTAGAACGCAAAGGCGGGGTGTGGTTTGCCAAGGGCGGGACAGGCGCGCTTGTGACGGGCCTCATAAAGCTATTCGAAGATATGGGCGGTATGGTTCGTCTTAACACTGAGGTGACGGAAATTCATACCGTTGGTGACCGCGTAACGGGCGTTACGGCTAAGGATGGATGGAGCCTGCAAGCTGATCTTGTTGCCTCTAATGCGGATGTCGTTCACACATATTCCAAGCTTCTTAGCAAACATAAGCGCGGCCGTGATTACGGGAAGTCGTTGCAGAAAAAATCGCATTCCATGTCATTATTTGTGATATATTTTGGCTTAAAGTCTGAGCATAAGAATATGAAACATCACATTATTTTGCTTGGAAAGCGCTATAAAGATTTAATTGCAGAAATTTTTGGGAAAGGCAAAAAACTTCCCGATGACTTCTCGCTTTATCTACATGCACCTTGTGTGACGGACCCAAGCATGGCGCCGAAAGGTTGCTCATCATATTATGTGCTATCGCCCGTGCCGCATTTGGGTCATGCCGATGTGAATTGGGATGAGGTCGGCCCGAAATATACGCAGAAAATTCTCGACTATCTCGAAGAACACGCCATTCCTAACCTTAATCGTGATCTAACTGTGTTGAAGACTCTGACGCCTTTTGGGTTTCGTGATGAGATGAATAGCCATCTGGGCAGCGCTTTTTCTGTCGAACCTATTTTGACGCAATCGGCATGGTTTAGGCCACATAACCGCGATGATGTTTTGAAAAATATGTATATCACAGGGGCGGGCACACATCCAGGCGCGGGCGTGCCGGGTGTTGTCGGGGCAGCCAAAGCAACAGCAGGCGTTATTGCCGAAGACTTCGCGCAAGCCCTTAAGCCCAACGCGTAACCTCGGAGGTATTCCTATGAGCCAATTATCTATCTCAAAACCTGATGCCTTTGGCGGGATGCCGAAATAAACATGGACGCCGTTGCCGCACATGGACATGCCAGTATAAAAAAGGGCAGTAAGAGCTTTGCGCTCGCCAGCCGTGTTTTGCCGCCTGCGTTGCGGGATGACGCCAGCATGCTCTATGCGTGGTGCCGATATTGCGATGATGTGATTGATGGTCAAGAGATGGGCCACGGCCAAGCCGCAGATTACAAAATGGGGCAGGCCGAACGCCTTGCAGGGCTAGAGCAACACACACGCGATGCCCTTGGCGGTCAACCTACGGATAACCCTGTCTTTGCGGGGCTTGCCCGCGTTGTGCAAACCCACAGCATTGACCACAAACACCCGTTTGACCTGCTCAAGGGTTTTGATATGGACGCGAGCGAGCGTGTCTATGAAAGCGTGGATGACATTCTGGATTATAGCTATTATGTTGCGGGGGTTGTTGGCGTGATGATGGCCAATATTATGGGCGTTCGAGGGGGCACGCCCGAAGGAGACGCTACACTTGACCGCGCGTCTGATTTGGGTCTTGCGTTTCAGCTCACGAATATTGCGCGCGATGTGATAGACGATGCCGAAGCAGGGCGAGTGTTTGTCCCGCAAAGCTTGTTGACCAAACATGGGGCGCCCGTTGACGCGCAAGCTCTTGCTAGCCGCGATAATTGGCCTGCGGCACACGCGGCGGCGTGCGAGCAACTCGATCTGGCTGAAAAATATTATATTAGCGCAAAGTCTGGGATTAAAGACTTAGATTTCCGCTGCGCTTGGGCGATTAATGCTGCGCTGAAAGTCTACCGCGAAATCGGAGAAAACTTACGCAAAGGCGGCCCGCAAGCATGGGAGGCGCGTGTTGGGGCGAGCAAGGGGCGAAAGATAGCCTTGGCTATGGGCGCTATTGGCGGGGCGGTTGGCCGTAATAATGCGCAAATTACGCCGAGAGACGGATTTTACGAGAGGCCTTGATTTCCCTATGTGGTAGGGACGTTACATTTGGCTAATTTAACTTTTCTAAAAATGAACCACATTAGATACAGTAGCGGCAGGCAGAATAACGAGAGTAAGATACTTGAAATCATACTTTCAGCTATTGCTCCTGCGACGAGTCGCGGGTCAGCCTCACCAGCTTTTGTCATCTTTATAAAATGAGGTAAAATTGTAATAATTATCATTACTGAAAAGTAGATAAATAAAATAAGTGGTATAGCTATACGTTTCTTTTTTATCCCTGAAAGCGCAAGAGGAACAACACATAGGCCTGGTAGCCATGGTAATGCCGCATCAATTACGTTCAACCCTGCTCCTCCAACCATGTCTCTAGCCAGTGAATATTGTAATCGCCTTTTTGGAAATCTTCATTCTCGAGCAAGGCCATGTGTAGCGGGATGGTTGTTTGGACGCCGTTAATCACCATTTCGCCTAGCGCGCGGCGCAGGCGTAATATCGCGCCTTCGCGGGTATTGCCCCAAACAATGAGCTTGCCGATGAGACTGTCATAATATGGCGGGATAGAATAGCCCGAATAGAGCGCAGAATCCAGACGCGTATTCATGCCGCCTGCCGCGTGAAAGTCGGTGACTTTACCAGGGGACGGTGCGAAAGTTTTCGGGTTTTCCGCGTTGATACGGCATTCAATGGCGTGACCTTTAAAAGTAACGTCTTTTTGTGTGTAGTTAAGCGGTAGGCCCGCCGCGATGCGGATTTGTTCGCGCACAAGATCAATGCCTGTAATTTCTTCGGTGACGGGATGTTCGACCTGCAGGCGTGTATTCATTTCAATGAAGAAAAACTCACCATCTTCATAGAGGAATTCAATCGTACCTGCGCCGCGATAGCCTATTTTTTTCACAGCATTGGCGACAATCATGCCAATGTCTTGGCGTTGCGCATCTGTGAGGGTCGGAGAGGGGGCTTCTTCGAGGACTTTTTGATTGCGGCGCTGCAAAGAGCAATCGCGCTCACCTAAATGGACAACATTGCCATGTGTGTCGGCAAGAACTTGAATTTCAATATGCCGTCCGCCCGTTAGGTAGCGCTCGAGATAAACGGCGCCATTGCCAAATGCAGCAAGGGCTTCTTGCTGCGCGGCAGATAAGGCTTCGTCTAGCTTATCGGGGGTTTCAGCAAGGCGCATCCCGCGTCCGCCGCCGCCTGCCGCTGCTTTGACGAGCAAGGGGAAGCCAACAGTTTTGGCAACTTCGCGGGCCTCAGCTAGGTCTTCTACGCCGCCATCAGAGCCAGGAACAACAGGAATACCTGCGGCCATGACCGTCTCTTTGGCTGTGATTTTATCGCCCATAATACGAATATGCTCGGCTGTTGGGCCGATAAAGGCCATGCCGTGCGCCTCAACGATTTCCGCAAAGCGCGCATTTTCTGACAAAAACCCATAGCCCGGATGCACAGCGTCGGCATCGGTGATTTCGCAGGCCGAAATAATCGCAGGTATGTTCAGATAGCTATCTGTCGCGCTATTGGGGCCAATGCAAACGGATTCGTCAGCTAGGCGCACATGCATGGCAT
>JBDVGI010000227.1:0-2528 GCA_039962885.1 Litorimonas sp.
CAATCATATATGAGGTAGATCCAATCCGTGATGGCCGCAGTTTTACAACACGCCGTGTTGTTGCCAAACAAAAAGGCGAGGCGATTTTTAACGCCTCTATCTCTTTCCAGAAAATGGAAGACGGGATCACCCATCAAATGGATTTACCCGTTGATGTCCCTATGCCAGAAACCTTAGCGCCCGACATAGAACAAGCTGCCCATATAGCGGCAACCATAAAAGATATCACAATCGATAAAATACGTACCTTCACGCTCTTATTTGATCCAGATGTTGTAGATCTTCGCACGCCCAATTTCGAACGTCTCGTGACCCCAGGACATTATCCGCCTCATTACGGATTTTGGTTCAAGTTCAACAAAAACATCGGGGATGACCCGATCGCGCATAGAACCGCTCTCGCTTTTATTTCGGATAAAGGCTTGATGGGAACAGGATTACAGCCTCATAACATTGACTTTACGACCCATAAATTAATTGGGGCGAGCCTAGATCACGCCATGTGGTTTCACTGTAACATTCAGGTAAATCAATGGATTTATTATCACCTTGATAGCCCTCGCAGCGCCCGAAATCGTAGCTTTAACCGAGGGTCTTTTTACACACGTACAGGCGAATTAATTGCCTCTACGGCCCAAGAAGGACTTATCAGGATTGTTCCAAAATAATCGCGTTTGCAAGATCACTAGGTATGATTATTTTGGCACAGCGCGCAGAATTTTTCCATTAGGGCCGTTGCGCTCTTCAAGTAGCAAATAAATATAACCTTCGGGACTAATTTCCACATCGCGAATCCGCGCATTTAATTCCCCGAACATCTCGCGTTGCTCCCCCAAAGTCCCATCTACTTTCATCTCTACATGACGTACATGTTTCGCCGCTAAAGCCGGCAATAATAAATCTCCTTTCAGTTCTGGAAAAGCGCCCCCTGAATATTGCACCATTCCGGACGGAGCAATAGAGGGGATAAAATGCACCAAAGATTGCCGCATATTAGGCAATGTTTGAAACGGCGAGATCACAGCGCCAGAATAATCAATGCCATAAGTTGCCGCTGGCCAGCCATAATTCACACCCCGCTCTATGATGTTAATTTCATCACCGCCTTTCGGGCCATGTTCATTTTCGTAAATTTGACCATCTGCTCCTAATATAATCCCTTGAGGATTACGGTGCCCGTAAGACCAAATTTCAGGTAATGCACCTTCTTCATCCACAAATGGGTTATCCTGCGGAATAGTGCCGTCCAAATTTATCCGCAAAATTTTCCCGAAATGATTATCTAGAACCTGCGCTTGTTCGCGTTTATTATAAGCTTCGCCATGTGGGATCATCAAGGTCCCATCACCCGGGAAAACCATGCGGCCACCATAATGGTTACTTTCTTTTCGCGGCGGGTTGGCTGCAAATATCTGCTCACCCTCATCCAGTTTTCCGTCGGCATCATAGGTAAAACGACGTATAACAAGCGTGTTTAAGCCTTTCCCCACCTTAGCCGCATAAGAAATAAAAATTTGACGATTATTAATAAAGTCAGGATGCAAAGCTATATCAAAGAGTCCAGCTTGTCCGCGAGATTTTGTATGAACGGGTGCACCCTCAATATCTGAGAAATCTTTGACAAGAGATATAACCCCGTCATCATTCATATGTTTCAGTAACCCGCCGCGTTCTGTGAGCAACATCCCGCCCTCTGGTAAAAACATTAATGACCACGGGTGATCAATTTTATCTGCCACCACTTCAATATTATAATTAATTGGGCTTGCGTCTACGCGGCCCCAAGCTTGGCTTGGTACAGATATGTTTTTCTGATTGACGGTTTGCTTATTTTGCGTTTCCGCAGCATCGCTTTGCCCGCAGGATGAAAGCGCGACAACCATACCGCCCAACGCGATTAATTTACCAAGGGAATTTGGAATTAAAGCAGTTAATAAACGCATATTATGTCCATTCTTACTGAAAATATATGATGTACGGATTACAAAGTAATCGCAAACTCTATTACATTGCAAGTCAGAACATAAAGCCGTAAAAGCGGTTATGAAAATTTTCACTCGCAATCTTTTATCACTCTTTTTTGCTGCCGTTATTACCTATATTATTGGAACGATTATTGGAACGATTTTAGAATTTCGATCAATCCCTGCAAAAATTCCTTTGGCGAATTATATTGAAACCATTGCATTTAATATAAAAGGTCAACCGCTTTATTTAGTCGTTATTTCGATCGGGTTCAGTATCGCCTTTCCTATTGCGGCGAAATTGCGTAAAAGTTTCAAAAACATCGCAGCGATTGGTTATCCTTTAGCGGGTGCGACAGCAATTGGCATCGCGCTCGGCTTAATGTATCTGCAGTTTGAAACTGTCCCGATTAGCGGCGGACGAAGCGCATTTGGCTTTATCATGCAATTAATTGCCGGCAGTCTTGGCGGATTTACTTTTTCCAAGCTGCATAAACCATTAAACTAGTCGCGATTTTAATTCACGGACTTAAAGCGATCCATTAATTAATTTCATCACTCCAG
>JBDVGI010000228.1:0-16003 GCA_039962885.1 Litorimonas sp.
GCTTATGAAAAATCATATTCATAATGTATTTAAGGTCAGTTTCATTGGGTTAATGCTGAGTTTATCTGCATGCAATCAAACGTCTTCTGAATATGATGAGCTTTTAAATGTCGAACAACCCTTTGGGTTCAGTTGGGACGCAGTTTTTGAGCCAGATGAGACCTTAAAAAACAGCTGTGCTTTTAAATTTTTGGATAAGTTTTTTTTGGATTCTGAAATTACAACCATTCAAAAATCTTGCCTGTCTGAGAGTAGGGATTGGTCTTATTTTCCTAAAGAGGAAATTCCATTGCCATCTAAAAATGGTGAATTGAGTTTTGTAGCCCAAGGTTCTGGCGAGCCGCTTTTATATACATATAGCTATTTGCATGAGCTTTTTCCAACCGAAGAGACACGAAAGAAAAAACTCTTACATGCCCAACGGCTCAAAAAGGTTTTAAGTAAAAAATATGGAAAACCTGATATGGAGGGCGATTTTTATAATAAGGACTCCTCTCAGGCAAAGTTCATTAAGAGTAAAACCGAAAGACCTTGTGCTTTTTGGGTTGTCGATGATTTTGGTATTTTACTATGTTCTGAAAGAGTAATTTTTGGTGATGGATTTGAGATGGGATTAGATTTCTTCAATCTTAAACGTTCTTCACATGGAGCCGCATTGAGAGACATAGCTTTGCAACAAACGGAACATCATGAAAGCATGAATGATGCTGCCCAAAAAACACCCGTAAAATCTGCGTTAGATGATTTAAATGATTGGCTTAACCCGTCGTTTGGCCGTTGTGATTCTGAAGAGCTTGAGCCGCTAGAGAAAGTTTTGGGAATATCATCCGCCGAAAAACAGAAGCTTCATGGCATTTTAAGCAAATATCATGGCCAATCTTTAGCAGAATATGCCATCGAATTTGGCAGTAATTATACGCCAGATGAATTGAAGAAAAAACATGATAAAACCCTTATGTACCTTTTAAAAACTGCTGCAGATCAAGGTAGTGCTCGTGCGATGAATGAAATAGGGGCGAGCCTTGTATATTGCTATCAAGGAGTTCAACGCGATACTGCACTTGGGAAAGAGTGGATAGATAAAGCTACGGCTGGCGGGAGTGTAGTAGCCCTAAAAACTCAAGCTTATTTACATTATAGCATGACAGATGAAATCGTTTCCAAAGATAACTTTGTAACACTTTTAAAGCAATGTTCAGAGATTGATGAAGATGTATGCGGTAAAGAGTTGAAAGCTTTCCTTGAGATTTCTGAGATTGTCGCAAAATAAAAACCGCCCCAAATGAACGGAGCGGCTTATATTTTCTATACTGAAAGCTCAGTATGAGCGATGACACTCCTAAATTTTGGCTTGAAGCCAAATTTAGGAGAAGTGCGGGAGGGCGATTTATAATCGCCCTAATTTAGGGCCGCGGAGCGGCTCTAAATCCCTTACTTACATCATGCCGCCCATTCCGCCCATTCCGCCCATGTCAGGCATGCCGCCGCCTGCAGCTTCTGCTTTAGGCGCCTCGACGATCGCCGCTTCGGTTGTTAGGATAAGCGAGGCAACAGAGGCCGCATCCATAAGCGCCGTGCGCACAACTTTCACAGGGTCGATAATGCCGGCTTTGACCATGTCGACATATTTGTCGTTCTGGGCGTCATAACCGTAATTAGCTTTGTTTTCAGAAATGATATTGCCAACAACTACAGCGCCTTCGACGCCTGCATTGTCCGCAATTTGACGCGCAGGATATTGTAGCGCCGCTTTGACGATTTCAATACCAGCTTTTTCGTCGTCATTCAGACCTTTGACATTGATAAAGCGTGATGCGCGTAAGAGCGCAGTTCCGCCGCCCGGTACAATGCCTTCTTCGACAGCTGCGCGTGTTGCGTTAAGCGCATCGTCAACGCGGTCTTTGCGTTCTTTGACTTCGATTTCAGTCGATCCGCCAACTTTGATGACAGCAACGCCGCCAGACAATTTAGCAAGACGCTCTTGGAGCTTCTCTTTGTCGTAATCAGATGTGGTGGCTTCGGCTTGAGCGCGAATTTGCTCAACGCGGGCTGAAATGTCTTTTTTCTTGCCTGCACCGTCAACGACGACTGTGTCATCTTTGGTGATGTGAACGTGCTTGGCTCTGCCAAGGTCTTTGAGCGAGACATTTTCGAGCTTGATGCCGAGATCTTCAGAAATCACTGTGCCGTTTGTTAGGATCGCAATGTCTTGAAGCATCGCTTTGCGACGATCGCCAAATCCAGGTGCTTTCACAGCTGCGATTTTCAGCCCGCCGCGCAGTTTATTGACTACGAGAGTCGCAAGCGCTTCGCCTTCAATGTCTTCTGCGATGATTAAAAGCGGTTTACCAGTTTGGACAACAGCTTCGAGGATAGGCAACATAGCTTGCAGTGATGTAAGCTTGCCTTCGTTTAAAAGGATATAAGGATCGTCAAGCTCGCAGCGCATTTTCTCTGCATCTGTGATGAAATATGGCGAGAGGTAACCGCGGTCAAACTGCATGCCTTCAACGACTTCAAGTTCAGTTTCGGCCGTTTTGCCTTCTTCAACTGTGATGACGCCTTCATTGCCGACTTTGCCCATCGCATCAGCGATCATTTTACCAATAGAGGCTTCGCCGTTAGCAGAGATCGTGCCGACTTGCGCGATTTCAGATGACTTAGAAATTTTCTTGGCTTTGGTTAAAAGGTCGCCAGCGATTTCAGATGACGCTTTATCGATGCCGCGCTTAAGATCCATTGGGTTCATGCCAGCAGCTACGCGCTTTAGGCCTTCGCGAACAATCGCTTGAGCTAGGACTGTTGCCGTTGTTGTGCCGTCGCCTGCTTTGTCATTTGTTTTTGACGAAACTTCGCGAAGCATCATGGCGCCAAGATTTTGGAACTTGTCTTCGAGTTCGATTTCTTTGGCAACGGATACACCGTCTTTGGTTGTACGCGGCGCGCCGAAGCTACGCTCGATAACAACATTGCGGCCCTTTGGCCCAAGTGTTGTTTTGACTGCATTTGCGAGGATGTCGACACCCTCAAGCATTTTTGTACGAGCTTCTGACCCGAATTTGACGTCTTTTGCCGCCATAATAAACTCTCCTTAGAGATTGTGAAATTTGAAAATTAAAAAAAGGCGGTTGGTTTAACCAATCACGCCCATAATGTCTGACTCTTTCATGATAAGCAGGTCTTTACCGTCAATTTTGACTTCAGTGCCGCCCCATTTACCAAATAGCACGCTATCGCCTTTTTTGACATCGAGCTTGTTGTAGCTGCCGTCATCATTGCGTGTGCCTGGGCCTACGGCAATGACTTTGCCTTCGGAGGGTTTTTCAGTCGCTGTATCTGGGATGATGATACCGCCTGCTGTTTTTGTATCTTCTTTGACGCGTTGAACTACAACACGGTCGTGGAGGGGACGAAATTTCATACGTCTATCTCTCTTTGCTAAAGTTTAGGTTCTACATAAAATTTAGCACTCATGCTATCAGAGTGCTAATGCTATGCCATGTAGGGGGCTGCGATTGGACTCGCAAGGGGCGTTTGAATAAAAAACTTAAATTTGTGTTTATTTTAAATCCATTATCAAACACATGACGCTGTAAGAGAGTTATTGGAAAGAGATAGCTGACTTAATTATGCGAGCTTGGCCTTCCAATGGCCCATATATATGGCTTCACCGTGACGTTTGTCGTAAGACCTGCGCTTTTATAGGGGTCCGTTGCTAGCCAATCTTCGACGGTTTTTTGTGTATCGGCTTCAACTATGACAAGACTGCCGCGCATATCCCCTTGGGCGTCGAGCCATGGCCCAGCCGTCAGTAATTTTACATCAGAAGGAGCTTTGAGCCATGCAATGTGGTCGGCGCGTGCAGCTTGCCGAATGTGCAAGCTATCTGGTTTATCTTCGGCATAAATAAGGAAGTCTGTCATGATTTTGGACCTTTCTTGCCATGCCCGCTTTTGGGCGCTTGCTGAGCGGCCGTTTGATCAAGCGGCCAGCGCGGACGGGCGGCTACGCCCATATCATCGGTTTGACCCAGAGCGAGTTTTTCTGCCCCTACAAGAGCAATCATAGCGGCGTTATCTCCGCAAAACTTTAGCGGCGGAGCTTTGAGAATGAAATCATTTTCATCGCAGAGCTGTTCTAGTCGTGCGCGGAGTTCCGTATTGGCGGCTACGCCGCCCGCGACGACAAATCTGTGCGGTTCGTTTTTGGCGGTTTGTTTAAACATTTGCATCGCCCGCAAACTTCTATCGGCAAGGACATCGGCGACTGCGCGTTGAAAGCTTGCGGCGAGATCGGCTTTGGCCGTGTCTGATTTATCACTTCTCTCCCAAGCCCGGGCCACAGCGGTTTTAAGGCCTGCAAAAGAGAAATCTGCATGGGATTTGCCTTTGAACGGCCGGGGTAGGGCGATTGCTGTAGGGTCGCCTTTTTTGGCCCAGCGCTCTACATTGGGCCCGCCTGGAAAACCAAGCCCCATGACTTTAGCCGTTTTGTCAAAAGCCTCGCCCGCCGCGTCGTCAACGGTGCTGCCAAGACGGGTATATTGGCCAAGACCTGTAACGGATAAAAGCTGGCTATGGCCGCCAGAAATTAACAAGAGTAAATAAGGAAATGGGCAATCCTCAGATAGGCGAGGGGAGAGTGCATGGCCCTCTAGGTGGTTAACCGCAATTAACGGCTTTCCAAGGCTCATGGCTAATCCCTTTGCGCCCATCAAGCCCGCGATAACCCCGCCAATAAGCCCAGGTCCAGCCGTGGCGGCAACGGCGTCAATATCTTCATAATTCAGACCTGATTGATTGACAGCTTGGTCGATGATGCGGTCTAATTTTAGCATATGCGCGCGCGCCGCAATCTCAGGCACAACGCCGCCAAATGGAGCGTGTTCTTTGTCTTGGCTTGAGATGATTGAGCTGCGTAAATCAACCTGTCCATCTGGATGCCTGCGCAAAATAGATGCCGCAGTTTCATCACAGCTACTCTCGATTCCCAAAATGACGATAGAGCGGGCTTGCGTAGCGCTATCCTTAACGGTTAGAGGGGGCTGTTGAGAGTTTAAGGTCACGCAGGCCAATTAAGGAAATAAACGTCATTATGCAAGATGCGCTTGAAAATATACGCCCTCTAAATGCGGAGCTTTAAAGTTGGACATAATGCTTCCTAAAATGAGAATTGGGACGCGCGGCTCCCCGCTTGCGCTTTATCAAGCCAATCTTGTGCAACGGCTTTTATGTGACACGACGGGATGCGGCGCAGAAAATTTCCTGATTGAAATTTTACAAACTTCTGGAGATACAATTCAAGGCGATTTGAAAGATTTTGGCGGCAAGGGTTTGTTTACCAAAGAACTTGAAACCGCGCTGCTTGACGGTACAATTGATCTGGCGGTTCATTCCATGAAAGATGTTGCCACAATAGGCCATGAGGCTCTCATAATCCCCTGCGTTCTAGAACGCGCGGACGCGCGAGATGCTTTTATATCTCGGAAATATTCCTCCATTGAAGATTTACCCAATGGGGCGTTAATCGGTAGCGCATCTATTCGCCGGCGCGCGCAATTAGCTGCGCTTCGCCCTGATTTACAGTTTTGTTTGCTGCGAGGTAATGTTGGAACCCGCCTGCGTAAGCTCGATGAGGGCGTTTGTGATGCGACAATGCTAGCCTGTGCAGGATTACGTCGTTTGAACGCGGAAAATGAAATTACGCAGGCCGTTGAAGTTGATAAGATGCTGCCCGCACCCGCCCAAGGGACAATCGGGATTGAAATTCGCAAAGATAATGTTGGCGCGGCTGAGCTTTTGACTGCATTAAACCACGATGTGACGCAACTTGCTATCACTGCAGAACGCGCGTTCCTAAAAGCGCTCGACGGGTCTTGCCGAACGCCTATTGCAGCTTTGGCTATAATCGATAACGCTCAGATGCATTTTCGCGGAGAAGTCATAGCTAAGGACGGTTCTTTGCGGTTTACCCGCGATGTAACACAGCCTTGCCTAACTTTAGATCAAGCCTATAATTTGGGATATACTTTAGGCCAATCTGTGCGCGATGAAATTGGTGATAGAATTATTTTTGATGATTAAGATAAAATGACGAAAACAATTTGGATAAGCCGAACCCAGCCAAGCGCCGAAAACAGCGCAAAATTATGGGAAAATGCGGGCTATAAAGCTATAGTCGCTCCATTGTTAAATGTGATCCAAGCCCCGCATACCCCTATAGAGCCTTCGTCAGATGATATTTTGATATTCACTTCTAAAAATGGTGTGAACGCCTATCAAAATTACGGATTTAAAACGGTTCAAAATGTGATTACTGTTGGCGATGCTACGGCCCGTTTTGCGCGTGATATAGGCTTTACGAATGTAACCTCTGCGCGCGGAACATCTATGGATGTAACGCGCGTAATTTTAAAGAACGCAGACATAAAATTGGCGGATAAAACGCGGTCAATTATTCATTGCGCCGGTAAACATATACGCGGGTCTATTTGTGAGGATTTACAAGCGGCTGGTTATACCGCGCGGCGAGATTTATATTATCAATCCGAGGTTATAAGAACTTGGCCAGAAATAGATTACAAGGCTCTGACACATATTGCGTTCTATTCCCCGCTTGCCGCGCAAAGCTTTTGTGCGCTTATGTCGGATATGTCTTCTCGGCCAACTTCACTTGATGTTCATAACTATGTCTTTATTTCTATAAGTAAGGCCGTTGATGCAGCGTTAGGGAATTTGCAGCCTGCGATGCGCAAAATTGCGCAAGACCCACATGAAGCCGCCATGTTGCTCGCATAGGTTGAAATTGGGCTTATTCGTGCCATAATTAGGACTAAAAATGATAACCATGAACGAACTAAATGACACAGTCTTAGATGCAGATGACGATAACCATCTGGAAGATCAAAATGATACATTTGCAGGCGATGTCAAAACGCCGCGGCGCAAATATGGTAAATTTGCCCTAGGCGTTACAGCCTTGTCTGCGTTGATAATTGGCGGAGCTTCTGGCGGCGGGTTTGTGCAATATATCATGCCATATTTTGGGCAATCCCAAGGTGCCACCGCTAAACAACAATCGCTGGATTTAACGCCGCTTAAAGCGCAAATGCAGCAACTAACAGATGATAATGCCGCTGCAAAAACGCGCCTCTCAAAAATGACCCAAGAATTGACAGCCGTTAAAAAATCTACGAAAACTGCGCTAAAAACCTCTCTCAATACTGAGGGTTTTTCTAATATAGAAGCTCGCCTAAAAGCGCTTGAGAGCTCCCCTGAACCAACAATTATTGATGAGGACTTGCTTGAAAGATTAGAAAGCCTACAAAAGGACGGCTCACCCGCATTGGATTTAAGTGCGTTTGAAGCGCGCTTGACGGCGCTGGAAGAGCAGCAACCCCCTGCGGATATATTAGAAGCATTTGCGCAACAACAAACTCAAGAACAGGTCGACACAGATCAGAAAATTGCTGAACTATCGAATGAAGTCAAAGCCCTTCGTAAAAAGATAAATTTAGCAAAAAAAGAAACCAAGCCTTCACAAGCTTTAGCGGCTGTGGTTTTTCCAAAACAAGCTTTGCTTGACGAAATTACCGCGCAGGCGCAGGATAAGCCTCTGTTAAAACGTGCATTAGGGAAACATATCAAAGTGAAAACCCCGTCCGACCCTGCGACAATTATTGCGGCAATAGAGGCGGATATTGCGGCGGGAAATATTCCCTCTGCTCGGACACGCTTTGATAAACTCTCGCCAGAGTTACGCTTGCTTGCTACCGCGTGGCGCGATAGCGTAAATTAAGCCGTGGGGGCCTAAGGCTGTGCATAAGAAAGTTGAAAGCTAAGAATATGATAAAATATATTATCGCGTTGCTTGTTGTCGTCGCGGCTTTGGCGGGTTTACTGCTTTATATCGGGGATGATGTGAGCTTGTCGATTAGCTCTAGCGCGCAGACAGGGTTTCTGGCCTTTTCACCTGTCGAACTGTCATGGCAAATTGCGATTATATTAGGAGCCATTTTATTGTTCATGGTTATCGGGGTTTGGTCACTCTTGGGTTGGCTTTGGCGTTTACCTGGGCGGGTGAAATCGGGCGTTGGTCTGCGCCGCCGTAATCAAGCCTTAGAGGCTATGGAAGATGCTCTTGTGGCGGGCGCAGAAGGCGACATGAATAAGTCACGTAAAAAAGCACAACGCGCTCGCGCACTTATTGGCTCTGAAGATTTAGGGCGTATGGTAAGCGCTCAAGCCGCAGAAGCCAGCGGCGATCTCGAAGAGGCGCAGTCGCAATATAAGGCTATGCTTGGGTCAGAAAAAACCCGCGCGACAGGCCAAAGAGGGCTCGCGCAAAATATGCTCGAAGCGGGTAATTTATCAGCAGCAATTGAACAGTCGCAAGCGGCGTATTCTGAAAACAAACACGCCAGATGGGCGTTTCAAACTTTGTTTAAGGCTCAAGCCGCTGATTTTCAATGGACGGCTGCATTAGAGACATTGACGTTAGGTGAGAGCCGTAAGCACATTAGCAAAGAACAAGCTCGCCGCCGCCGCGTTGTACTGCAAACCGCAGAAGCTAATCGCCTTTATGGCGCCGGGGAAATTACGCAGTCCTTAGACCTTGCCAGCCAAGCTGCGCAGTCTGTCCCTGAGTTCTCGCCTGCTGCGGCATTGGCAGCTAAGCTATATGTGAATTCGGGGTCTTCGAAAAAAGCGGCGAACCTAATTGAAAAATCTTGGAGCCATGCGCCGCATCCTGCGTTGGCTTTGGCATTTTTAGATATTCAAGAGAATGAGAGCGCCAAAACGCGCGCTAAACGTATTGCGTCTCTTGTTAAGCATAAGCCAAACCACCGTGAATCGATTTTATTGCTTGCAGAGGAAGCCTTGCGTAAAAGTGACGGTGTAGCTGCCTTGGCACTTTTAACACCATATTTGCAAGATAATCCTTCTGCGCGTTTATGTGTGTTAGCTGCGCAAACGGAGACAATTTTAAACAATCCAGCAGATAGTGCGTTGTGGATGCAGCGAGCCGCAATGGCTCCGCGCGAAGCTGATTGGTCAGACCTTGATCCGTCAGGCCAGAGTTTTGACTATAGCGATCAAGACTGGTTACGTTTGATCTTTAGTTTCGGAGAAAATGGCGAATTAATTCATCCGCGCGCAGAGCGCCAAGCCCCTGTAAAACTTCCATCTATTGTCACACCAAGTGACAAGGTCGGCAAGGATACGAAACAGAAAAAGACGGACGGTTCTGATGAAAAAAATGAAACCACGAATGATGCACCTATGAAGGACTTGGCAGAGAGTAATTTAACCCAAGACGATGTGATTGAAAAAGACAACCTAGCAGATCGCCTCGATAGTTTATTAGATAAACCATCTACTTAATAAGGCCATTTCGATGGTCTTCTAGGGAGCTTCAATAAGCTGCGCGGCGAGATCATTAAAGCCGCTATCTTGCGAAATTTTCGCTATGATTTCTGGGCGTGTTTTATAAACTTCAGACATAGCCTTATGGTCTTGAATAAGGTTTACAATGTCTTTTAGAACAATGCGCGAGCGCAGCAAACGGGTCCAACCTTCAGGATCTTCGGGGTCGTTAGCCAGACGCGCGGCTAGTCCGTCTACCATGGAAATGATCTGTTCTTGCGTGACTTGTTGACCTTGCGTCAACGGGTCTTGGCTAAGCGGGTTTTGGCTAAGCGGGGTTTGGGTAGGTGAGTTCTGATTTTGCACTTGAGGCGGCTTTGGCGTCCCGATAAGCCTATATGTGCCAAGGCTTGCGCCAATAAATAATGTTATGAATAGGCTGATATATAATTTTTGTTGCTGCGTTTTTGCAGGCAGCAATGGCGTTGTTAAATACATGGCCGCTATTAAAGCTAGGCCGAATGAGATGAGCCAGATCACGATGCGGTGCCGTTATTATGTGGGGTCTTGCTTTGAGCGGTTTTGGCCGGTTTGAAAAACCAAAATAACCCAATCAGTAAAATGAGAAACGGTAAACCCCATAAAACGGCCGTGTTGGCTTGGATAGGTGGTTTTAATAGCACATAATCGCCATAACTTTGGCGCATATAGTCCATGACTTGTGCCTCGGTTTCGCCCGATGCGAGGCGAGCGCGTACAATCTTGCGCATATCTGCAGCTAAGGGTGCATCGCTTTCGTCAATGGATTGGTTCTGGCAGACAACACAGCGTAGTGCGCGGCCAACATTGCGGGCGCGGACTTCGATTTGCTCAAAGGTGAGCGCATCATTCGGAGGTGTTTGTGCCCAACATAGCGGGGCGAGCATTAACGCTAAAATGATAAAAATTCCGCGCATCATTCGGCTCTTAACTCTAAAATTACAGGTTTAAGCGTTTGGGTCCAGTCTTCAGGGGAGATCGGGCCAATATGTTTATAGCGAATGATGCCAGTCTTGTCAGTGATAAAGGTTTCAGGCGCGCCAACAACTCCGAGTTTGACGGCTAAGAGAGATTCAGGATCAAAGATTATTTCTGTGTATGGGTTCCCGTGCTTGGCGAGCCAGACTTGACCTTGGGCGCGCTCATCGCGCCAATTCATGCCAATGAGCTTTATGTCCTCGCGTGCGGCTATATCCATTAAAACAGGATGTTCGACATTGCAGGCGACACACCAAGACCCAAAGATGTTGATCATGCTCACTTGACCTTGCAAGGTTTGCTCAGTCATGCGCGCGCTTGGGTCCTCTAAACTTTGTAGTGAAAATTGCGGAAAAGGGGTTTGGATTAAGACAGCGTCCAATTTGCGCGGGTCCCGCGTCAGGCCAAATGCAAAGGCAAGCCCAATAATAGCAAAAATTATGATAGGTATGAAACGGCGCATTTATGCGCGCCCTTTCTGGCGATCTGCAGTTTTTATCCCACCAAATAAGGAGATAAACCCAGCCATAGACATCAAAAACGCGCCAAACCATATCCATGTTACAAGGGGTTGGTAATTAGCCCGAATTATATATCCGTCGTCATTATTGCCTTCGCCAATTGCGGCAAAAATTGTCACGGCTGGGGTAAAGTCAAACCCTGCCTCTGTTGTGACCATATCTCTTACGGGGTAAAAGCGCTGCTCGGTATATAGGGTTTTAACGGGTTTTCCTGCGCGAGTTACGCGTATATTTGCGCCGAGATATTCATAATTTTCGCGGCGGCCTGTGCTTGGGTTTTGCAAAGTGAATTCATAGCCTGAATTGGTCAGAGTGTCCCCAGGTTTAAGGCGGCCAATGGCTTCATGGCTCCATGACGACATAGAGACAACGCCCGTTGTGAGGATAGCAACACCCATATGGGCTATGAAAAACCCCCAATATCTGACGGATTGCTTTGCTAGTAATTTTGCCGTCCATTGCGTGCGGCGTCCAATCGCGATGATTGATGACAATGCCAGATATAAAGCTAGTCCAAGCCCGGTAAAGGCGAAGATATGAGTTTTAAATATGACGGTCGCCGTTACAATCCCAAGGGTTATTAAAATCAAACTTGGTCGTAACACTTTTAAATCTGATAGGTTGGATTTCCGCCATTTTAAAAGCGGGGCGGCCCCCATAAATATAATTAAAACGGTCATGATGGGTGCAAATGTTGCCTCGAAATATGGCGCGCCAACGCTGATTTGGCTCCCCTTTACGGCGTCGATGAAGAGCGGGTAAAATGTACCTAAGAACACTGTAAATGTTGCTGTTGCGAGCAGCATATTATTTAAAACTAACCCGCCATCTTTGGAAATGCGTTCAAATTCGGCAGGGACAAATAAAGTTTTTGCGCGCAAGGCGTAAAGTGTTAGCGCACCGCCAGTTGCTGCTACAAGCAAGGCGAGAATGAACACACCGCGCGCTGGATCTACGGCAAAGGCATGAACGCTGACCAAAATGCCAGAACGTACGACGAATGTTCCGATAAGAGACATGGAAAACGTACTAATCGCTAGCAACACAGTCCAATGTGCCAGATTTGTTTTGCGGTCTAGTACCATGATAGAATGAATAAGCGCAGTGCCTAGTAGCCATGGCATAAAGGAGACATTTTCGACAGGGTCCCATACCCACCATCCGCCCCAGCCAAGCTCGTAATAAGCCCATAAAGAGCCCAGCATGATGCCAAGGGTTAAAAAGCTCCACGCGGCCATTGTCCATGGCCGCAACCATTTGGCCCAATCCTTATCAACTTTGCCCAAAATAAGCGCTGCGACAGCCATTGAAAAAGCTATCGAAAACCCGACATATCCCAAGTACAGCATAGGCGGGTGAATGGCGAGGCCAGGGTCTTGGAGTACGGGGTTGAGGCCATTGCCATCAATAGGGGTAGGAAAGAGCCGTTCAAATGGATTGGACGTAAATAAGATAAAGGCAATAAAACCCGTTGATAAACCCCCTTGGCAAGCCAGAGTCAGCGCGCGCAACTTATCGGGTAGGTCTTGTTTGGAACAGGCGAAAACAGCGCTGTAGATGCCAATCATGACTGTCCAAAGTAGAATAGAGCCTTCATGGTTGCCCCAAACACCTGAAATTTTATATAGGAGCGGTTTGGCAGAATGCGAGTGCGAGGCGGCGAGCTTGACGGAAAAGTCGGATCCAACAAAGACGAGCGTAAGAGTAAAAAATGCAAAGCCGAGCAGGGCGCATTGCACCACGGCCGCGCGGCGGCCAAAATTCATCAAGACAGGGCTGTCTTTGCGCGTGCCAATGGCGGGTATCACCGCTTGGGACATTGCAACAAACAGCGCGAGGATGAGAGCAAAATGTCCAATCTCGGCGATCATGACGTGTCCTATAAGGGGCTATGCCTCTCGCGGCAATCGCCTAGGCCAGATTTAAACTGCGGCGTCTTGCCCGCTCTCTATAATGTGGCAAGGGCTTGGATGATAGGGCAAGGATTTGGCCCAGTATATTGTTGGGTTAGCCCAGCATGTTATAAAGGCTAGGGATGAGATATCCTTTAGCCCAATATAACCCTAAAAAAGCGACAAGAAATGCAAGATCAAGACCACCCATTGGCGGGACGAAACGGCGTATAGGAGTTAAAATAGGTTCGACAATACGCCGTACAATACTATGAATTTGTCCAACAACAGGATTGCGTAAATTGACAATATTAAATGCAATTAGCCACGAAAATGCCATGTAGATAAACATGGCAAACATCACAAAACTTAGAATTGGGCTGATGAAGTATACCAAAATAGATTGTAAGAAAGTCATTTATGCCTCTTTTACGGCTTTATATCAAATCGTGTTTTATTTGATATGCCATTCGCGTTGTGTTCGAATGATCATGTAGGAAGCTTAGTGGCGGGCTGCAAGCGCTTTGTTATCGAATAAGGCTATGATGGCGTTATTAGGGCAAACTAAGGCAGCTGTCCGCCTAAGCCTTGCCATAATCCTTGGTTAGATATTCTTTGTAAAACACGTAACTAAGGGTTGAGACTATGCAAAGAATGAGTTTAGTAAAGGATAGAGCCTATTCACCGCGCTTGGCTGGAGGGAAAACCATGGCAAAAATATACCTTGTCGATGATGATGAAAACATTCTTACATCTGTCTCTATGTTTCTAGAAGACGCAGGCTATGAAGTTCGTAAATTTCACGACGGTGTTAGCGCGCTAGAGACGATCAAAAAAAATCCACCAGATCTAGCTGTTTTTGACGTCAAAATGCCGCGTATGGACGGCATAGAATTATTGCGCCGGGTGCGTCAGTCTTCTAATTTGCCCGTTATATTTCTAACGTCCAAAGATGATGAGTTTGACGAAGCTATTGGTTTTAACATGGGCGCAGATGATTACATTACGAAACCTTTTTCACAGCGCCTTTTAGGGGAGCGTATCAAGGCAGTTTTACGCCGTGCGTCTCTAACATCGATTACTGCGCCTATGCCTGCCGAAAGCGATGATAAGGTCATGCGCCGCGGCAAACTAGTGTTGGATGCTAACCGTCATGCGTGCTCATGGGACGGCGAAGCCGTGCGTTTAACCGTGACAGAGTTTTTGATTCTTGAAAGTCTGGCTAATCGCCCTGGATACGTGAAATCGCGCGATCAATTGATGGATGCGGCCTATGATGACCAAATTTATGTTGATGACCGCACGATTGATAGCCACATTAAACGCCTGCGCAAAAAGTTCCGCAAGACGGATAAAACTTTTGATGGTATCGAAACACTCTATGGTGTTGGATATAAATATCGAGAAGTCTGAAACTATCGGGCGTGTTGACGCGACCTGCGGTTTTCATACGGCCTGTGTGTCATGAGTGGCACTCAGCCTAATAATGCGAAGCCTCATCTGGCTAAGTTCGGGACAAAGAGCTTTATAGATAGGCGCCAAGGCCCGCGTCGCAACTTGCTATCGTCTAGGCTTACGCGTAATATTTTCCTCTCAAATATGATTGGTTTGCTGATTTTAGTCATTGGCTCATTAGCGGTAAATCGATTTGAGCAAGGATTGATTGATGCCAAGGTAGAGAACTTACGATCCCTTGCGGCCACAATGACAACCTATGTTGGGGAGCAAGCTACAGGTTTTAGCGGGGCGGCTGAACTTGACATTGTCGGGGCGAGGCAAGTTCTACGCGGCGCGAATGTGCCAGAGACTTGGCGCGTAAGACTACATGATCGTAGCGGGCAGGTTGTTGTGGATACGGCGACTTTGGATGACACTATTTCTGTCTCTGCGTTAGATCCAATTATTACTGAAGATACACCTGCGCCAACGCCGCCATCTATAGGCGCGCGATTTGAGACATGGTTGGAGAAAATAACACATAACTTACCGTGGCGTAAGACACAGCGCGATACGCTGCGCCGTGATTTACGCGCGGATATTCGGCAGGCCTTAATGGGAGAGACCGTTAAAGGGCCGCGCTATGACGAAGATGACATGTTAATTGTGACTGTGTCTGTTCCAGTGCAACGCGTACAGCAAGTTTTGGGCGTGATTACAGTTGAAGCCAATGATGTGTCAGTAACAGTAAACGCGGCACGTAGCGCCTTATCCCCGATTATAGGACTGGCGTTTTTGGCGGCAATTTTATCATCGCTGGCCTTAACATTATTCATAACTTTGCCGATGAGAAAACTTGCCCGCGCTGCAGAAATTGTAACACGCTCGTCGAAAAAACGGGATGCGATTCCTGATTTATCGCATCGTAGGGATGAGATTGGCGATCTGTCCTCTGTGATGCGAGATATGACGCAAGGGCTTTACTCGCGTATCGACGATATTGCGAATTTTGCAGCAGATGTGGCTCATGAAATTAAAAACCCACTCACGTCATTGCGCTCGGCTTCTGACACTCTGCGCGTAGCAAAAACAGCTGAACAACGTGCTAAGCTTATTGATATAATTCAACAAGACGTGTCCCGGATGGATCGGTTGATTTCCGATATTTCTAAAGCCTCAAAAGTTGACGCAAACCTCGCGCGCGAAACAGCGCAAAGTCTAGATGTGGCGGATATTTTGCATAATATAACCGAGTTTTACCAACAAACTCATGAGCAAGACGGCCCGCAAGTGATGAACCAGACTATGCTTGATGCGTCTGACCCTGTGTTTATTCGAGCTTTTGAAACCCCTTTTGCCCAAGTTTTGCGCAATCTTATTGATAATGCCCTCACATTTTCGCCAAAAGACGGAACTGTTCGTGTGAAGGGTTTTGTTGAAGATGGCAGCGTTATTATCACAGTTGAAGATGATGGACCGGGCATCCCGCAGGTGAACTTAGACACAGTTTTCGATAGGTTTTACACGCAACGCCCTAAAGGGTCTCAATTTGGCTCCCATTCAGGGCTTGGCTTGACGATTTGCCGTCAAATCATGACCGCGCATAATGGGGCAATCGAAGCGCAAAATAATATAAATGCTAGCGGAGATGTAAAGGGGGCTCGCTTTATTGTAAAACTACCTCGTCAAACGAAAGGGGGCGGACCAAATGAGCCGAAAAGCCGCCGAAAAAATTAGCAAATTTATAATTTAAGAGATAACGTGCCTACGA
>JBDVGI010000229.1:0-8079 GCA_039962885.1 Litorimonas sp.
CATGCAATATTGGCAGCGAAGGTCGCAGCGGTCTGTCACAGAGATGCGTAGATATTTTATCTCTCGGCCAAATTTATCGACAAGGTTAGGCATGTAAAGACGGTCCAAATAAATGACGTGATCGAGGGTTACATAGTTTCATTTACGCGCTATAACACACCGGTTATATCGAGTGCAAGCACGGCCTAGTTTTCAGAGGATAAAAATTGAGACTTCAATTCCAGCGATCCTTCGGAAATATTTCTAACCCAATTTTGGTAGGCGCTGAGGATTTTATGACCTTTATTCGTCAATCGAGCACCGCCTTTATTGGGGCCGCCTTGAAAGGTTTCTATGATGTCTTCACCGAACATTTTGTTGATTTCAGCCGTCAATCTGGAGGCGCGCGGATAACTCATTTCCATTTTCTTGGCCGCAGCCGAGATCGAGCCAAGCTCAGAAATATTTACCATCAAATCGGCTTTGCCACGGCCAAAACGAATGCCGCTTGGGGTGATGACTTTCAGACTAAATTTCAACGTGTCATTCATGGATGGCTTAATATCATGTCATATGGAGCAGGGCAATGAAGTTGAGTTTAGTCTTCGCTTTCTTGCTTACCGCGGCCCTTTATGCCTCAGCAGGGTTTGGAGGAGGATCAACTTATACGGCGCTTTTGGCCGTATCTGGCGCGTCTTTCTACGTTATTCCTATCGTGTCTTTACTGTGCAACATCTGTGTTGTGACGGGAAACTCTATTCGTTATTTTAAAGCCAAGCTTATCAGTCTATCCGATATTTGGCCTTTGTTTGTTCTGTCTATTCCTGCCGCTTTTTTAGGCGGGAGGTTAAATGTTCCAGAAGCCCTCTTTATCGGCTTGCTTTGCGTGGCTTTGTTCATAGCAGGGGGCAGAATGGTATTGAGCCAAACCGAGGCTCATGATGCCTCACAAGGTCTTCGGAACAATCCGGTGATTTGCGCCCTTATTGGCGGGGCAATCGGCTTTTACTCGGGAATTGTCGGGATAGGCGGCGGGATATTCCTCGCGCCTGTTTTGTATAAATTACGTTGGGGACGAGCGCAGGAAATCGCTGCGGCGTGTAGTATGTTCATCCTCGTGAACTCTATGTCTGGTTTAGGGGGACAAATTATGAAGGCACTAGAGCTTGATCATTTACCTGAAATATTACCTTATACGCCACTTATCATAGCTGTGATCGTCGGCGGAACGATAGGTAATATCATAAGCATTAGGTTCTTGAAACCAAAATACCTTCGGCGAATAACTGGGATGTTAATTCTAGCAGTTGCCATAAGGTTGGTCATTAAATGGGTAGGGTTAATGGCGATTTATATGGCTTGATTTAGCGTGTCTAAGAAGATCAATTCTGCGATTTTTTGCGAAGGGAGAGCTTCGTAGAAATTTGCGTATTGTCATTGAGGCACTGGGTGGTGCGGTGCTTAAAGCTCCCATCCGCGTTAGATTGCGTTTGGGTCAATTGGCTGTGGCGCGTAGAGCGCCGCCGTGACATAGAAACGGTCGGTTGATTTTATGCTGGGTGATTAGCACAAGAACGAAAGCGTGGACTGCGTGCGATATAGTCACTATATGTAGCCTGTGCTGAATTTTCATGACCGTAATTTAATGGCATTTAGCTGGCTACAGCTCTTATTCATACTGTATCGTGTAATAAGTTATTAGATATGCTGCTTTAAAGGGCATATCGCCTTAAGGATAATAATTATGTTTCGCCGATTTACCATTTTAGCCACCTTTATATTGGTGCTTTTAACAACCCCCCGTTTTGCATCTGCGCAAGATAAGCCTGATGAATTCTTGGTTAATGTCTCAAATCAAGTTTTGGAAGTTATTAAAGATAATCGGGAAAGCTATAATGAAACGCCCGACCTCTTAGAAATGGCTTTGTTGGAGACATTAGAGCCAGCAGTTGATTTTAATGCATTCTCGCGCGGTGTTATGGGGCGCTACTATAAAGAGGCGACGCCGCAACAACGCGAAAATTTTGTTACAGCTTTCAAGGCCACATTGATAGAGCTTTATACGCAAGGTCTTGTATCTACTGAAGTGGAAGATATTCGTATTGAAGATACGAATATTCGCTCTGATACATCTGCAACCGTTACAATGGAAGTCACGTCGAAGAGCGAAAATTCATACAGTATACAATATAGCCTGCGCAAGGATGAGGTCGCGTCTTGGAAAATCCGAAACATTATTGCAAACGGCGTCAATGTTGGCTTGACGTATCGCAATCAGTTTAAAAGCGCCATGGAAACGGAAAATGGTAATCTTGAGCGCGTTATTGAGATTTGGCCGCAAATTATTGGGAATGAATAAAGCTTTGCAAGGTAAGTCTCGCGGGCTTTAAACGCGGTATCATGCTTTCAATATGATTTTATAAAGCGGCCTCTTAGGCTGTTGCTGATTTAGGTGCGGCCTTGTAAAAAAGCATTAATAGGCTTGGCAGTACCACTAAGTTAATGACGAGTGAAACCGCCATAGCCAGAGCGGTCAAAAGTCCGAAATAAATCGTTGGAATAAAATTGGACAGTCCTAAAACGGAAAACCCAACAATCACAGTGGCGGATGTGAAATATAGCGCAAACCCAATACTGCCGTGACTTGCCTCAATGGATTGAGTGACTGATAAGCCATTCGCAATTTCTGTTCTAAATCTGTGCAAGTAATGGATGGCATTATCAACCCCAATGCCAATGATGATTGCGGCAATAGTAATAGTCATCATGTCGAGGGTTATATTCATAAAGCCCATGAAGCCCAGTATAATAATTGCCGATAGGAGGTTTGGCAGCACTCCAATCGCCGCCAAGCGGAATGAACGCATCAGCATTAAAAACATAATGAATGTCGCAAAAACAACCAGCCCTATGGTGGATAGTTGCGATTGATACAGGCCTTTCAACATATTGTTGAAAAATACGTTTAAACCCGTGACGCGTACATCTTCGGGCTTGAAGCCAAGCTCTCTGATGGCATGATCTTCTATGGCTTTAATCAAAACGTCTCGTGAATGGCGCGGCGCGGTTTCTTTCATACGCAGGGATATTCGCATAATCCCCTTATCAGGAACGCTATAGGGGCGCAAAAACTCATCTCTTAACTCTTCTGGAAGTAAGCCAATAACCGCCGCCAGTTCAATTGTACTGAGCGCTTCGCCCTCATTAAATCCGCGGGCAATTTCCTCTAGGGTAGCAATAGAAATAATCTTCCCGACTTGAGGCAAAGAGGCAAGATAGTCTTCCATTTGATGAAGTTTTTCGACCTTATCAGGTGTGTACCAATAACGCTGTGGAAAGGCATCTGGTTCTTCATCAAAAAAATCATCCTCACCTTCTAATTCGTCGGGAACAAAAGGTTTAAAGTTTAGCACGACATCCATTGGAACTGTTCCGCCAAAAGCTTCGTCGACAAAAACCAAGCCTTGTTTAATATCAGATGTTTCTCGGAAATAATCAATGAACCGCCCATCCGTGTTTAATCGGCTCATGCCCGCAGCGCTCACGGCAATGACAACCAATGTTGCTAGAAATACACCCTTTGGCGCGTTCAAGCTTAAGGTCTTCATAGCGCTGGTTAATGCGGGCTCTTTAGATGGCAAGGGATTGATACGCTTAACAGGCAATATCCTGACCATTGCAGGGAAAAATGTATAATTAACGATGAAAGCTACCACCATCGCCAGACACATAATCCAGCCCAAATCAACTATGGGCTTAATTCCGCTCAGAGTTAGAGAGGCAAAAGCCGTCATGGTAGTTAAGCCTGTATAAAGGCAAGGGGCAAATTTATCCATCATTGCACTGGTTAATAAGGCTTTCTGCTCACCGGGTACCATATCCTGCGCCAATTCACGATAACGAACCATCAAGTGAACCGTAAATGACATAGAGAAAATGATGAGTAATGCGACAAAGTTAGCCGAAATAACGGTCACGGCTTGGCGCATTCCGCCTAAAATTCCTGCGACGATTAAAACAGATAGCAAAGCTGTTAATAGGGGTAAAATGACCCATTTTAAGCGGCGAAAAAATAGGAACAATATCAACATAATCCCGATAAGCGAAACACCACCAAATGTAGAAATGTCGGCTTTCACAAAGCGCACCATATCTGATGCAATCACAGGAACTCCGCTCAGATAAACTGTTGCCTCTGATTTAAGGTCCGTTTGAATTTGTCGAATGTCATCTAAAATGCGCTCTTGATCGGCTATATAATTGCGTTTGGCGATTAGATAAGCCTCTTTAACTGATGCCAATTGACTTACTTGCTCTGGAGTTTTTTCATTAAGGCTTGCCAAATATTGGCGCTCTGATTGTAATTTTTCAAATTCCCGATCGGCCTGTAAACTCACTCGCATGGCCGTGGCCTGACCATCCTCCGATATAAGGAGTTCTTTAAAAAGGGGACTGTTTGATAGTTCTTCTTTGGCAAGAGTAAAGTCCACACCAGGTAGCCGCAGGGTCTTATAATCTGTGGCAATTTTAGCGAGCTCTACGGGCGGGCTTTTTAATAATGGAATATCCAATATGGAGGTAACATCTGATACGCCGTTAATTGCCTCTAACTGTGTCTGTAAATTAGACAGTTTCTCAATGGCATCTGGTGTAAATAGGTCAGCGTCATTGGGCTGATATGTTAAGAATAAGAAGCTTTCGTTACTGAAGTTCTCACTAAAGTCACGGTAATAAGCTAACTCTTTGTCATTATCGGCAATTAAAGTTTCAGAGGATGCGTCATAAGAAAAGTGCTTTAAACTTCCTGCGGCTAGAATGGCCGCGCCGAGCACACATATAAGCAATATATATGGATACTCAAAATAGGATTTAAAAAGCTTACCTAGACGGTTACTCATCGTCAGATGAGCTTTCTTCGTCGTCTATAAAGTCATCTAAAAACGGATCTTCTTCGTCTTGAACACCGTCTGAAATGAGAAATTGACGCCGTTGTAAATAGGCGTCGCGTGTGAATAAGTATTTATCACCCGTCACAAGTTTCCGAGCCTCAAGCAAAGATGCGCTTGTTTCAACTGCGCTGCCTGCGGCTAACCCAATAACAAGGTTTTGGCCATTGCCTACCCAGTTCTGCGGCAGTAACGGTAGGGCGGCAACTTGGCCAACTCCGTCCCTGAGGGTAACTCCGCCTATAATAGGTGCAACGATATAAGGTCCTGTCCCAACACCCCACGCGGATAAGGTTTGCCCAAAATCTTCTTTATCTTCTTTGAGGCCAATGCCCGATGCAACATCGAATATGCCGCCAATTCCCAAGGTGGAGTTTAACCCAAATCGTCCCAGTCCAACGAAGCCTTCGCCTGCCTTGCCTTGTAAGAACTGATTTATAACTGTGTTTGGATAGGACAGATTGTCAAAAAAGTTTCCAACACCTTCTTCCAAGATATCGGGCATTATATAGGCGTAGGCCTGACCAGACGGCTTTAAAATGACCTTATCAACACCTTCATTAAATTTATAAATTTGACGGTTGGTTTTTTCAAACGGGTCTTGAAATTGTTGGTTAGGATTTGTCGCGCAGCCCGTTAGGAAGAAAACACCTGCGGCAAAGAAAAATATGACTTTAAGAAATTTCAGCGAAACATACATGGCGGTATCTCAGGTAATGATTTTCAATGAATGGCATTGAATATAATAGTGTTGCTTATAAGGCGGCAAGTAGTTCATTTCAAGCTACCATTCCCGTTTGAGTAGGTGGAAAGGCTCATTATCTCACCAGATAAATCTCTATAAAAAGGTGCTATTCTCACCGATGGTCATATAACTGTACGAGGGCAAGATAAGTTCGAAGGTGAACTTATTCACTTTGGTATTCATCAATTTCAGGATTGGGATACTGTCATGGATGTTATAACTTACCGCATAGCTAGCTCATGGTGAATATGAAACGGTTTAAGTAATATACCTTAAGGCGGCTAGAACAAACCGGAGATGCTAAGATGTTGCACAGTCATAATCACGGCTAATCAATTTTCTAAAGGCTTGTGCTTGATCTTTTTAAAAACAAGTAAAGCAACAAAGCCTATAATCGCCACGATAGGGAGGTACTTTTTTGCCTCTTCGCCAGCAACTTCCCCCAAAATTTTGAAAAGCCCAAAGGCAATGCCAATGTAAATTAAGGCAGATAAAAAGATGAAGCTTGCAAACTTTAGAAAAGATGCCTGAAAAAAGCCGGCGGCAATATAGAGCGGAATTCTGGTGCCAGGTACAAATCTGGCTATCATGATGGATTTTCCAAGGTTATGAACGATATTGTCTTTGGCCTTTAGAATGCGAGGGTTTTGGGCATGTTTTTGCGCCCATGGTTGGGTAATCGCAGCGCGTCCTATCCAGTACTTCCATAGATCACTTACAGTAAGGCCCGCTGTGATTGCAATGAACATCCCCATCGGTGTGCCTATGCCGCTCACAGAGGCAGATGCCGCACCTAATACGGCCGCGTCTTCTTGTATAAAGGGGCCTATCAAAGCGCAGATATAGGCTATCCATTCCGTATTATCCAAAATTCCATACATTGAATTAATTGCCTATTTAAGCAGTTTTTTTCGGCGTCTTTATTTTTGAATATATAAAATATAAGACAAGGAAAACAATGGCGACAATGGGAAGGTAGACTTTCATCTTATCTCCTGCAATTTCACCGAACAGATGAAAGAGCGTAAAAGCTATTCCCAGATAAAGTACGGCAGAACTTACGACAAAGATAAGAAATTTAGGGAAGCTGATATTAAAAAACCCCGCACCGACATAAAAAGGGATACGAACAGCGGAAACAAAACGCGCCATATAGAGTGATTTACCAAGATTGCTTTTGACGTTATCACCCGCTTTTAAAATTTTAGGGTTTTGCGCGTATTTTTTCGCCCATTCACGGCTAGTTGCTGCGCGTCCAAGCCCGTATTTTAATGACGCGCTTGTTGTTAATCCTGCCGCTGTAAAGATGAAACCTAAAAAGGGGTCACCAAGCCCGCTAGCACAGGCAGAAGCCGCACCAAGGATAGATACATCTTCTTGTAAAAATGGGAGTAAGAAAAAGCAAATATAGAGACCAAATGTAGAGTTTTGGATAAATTCCATCATGTTGCAGATATCTTTCTGAGGCTTAATTTAAATAAGCCAAGACATGTAAGAACCATAGCTAAGGAGAAGACACATTGCGGTATGTTATATGCACCTGGTGGACATATGTGGTCTTGGACGAACCCTAAAGCGTGTCCTAATTCTAATGTCACACCGAGAAGCGCCAGAAGAAAAACGGGTGTCCATCCAATGTAAAAAAGTTTCCTAGCGGTGCTATGAGTTAGCAATATGGTAGATGAAACAATCAACAAATAGCCGATAAAGACAATAATGCAGGCAGGGATTGGCCCTGCCATGGGGCAAACTTCGCCGTACTGTAAATGTTCAAGAGATAAGCCTGCGCCTGCCAAAGTACCTAAAGCCGCTAGAATTAGCAAAGCAATACGGGGCAGGTTGTTCAGAAGAGTTTTCATGGAACTGCGATTTTTTTAGCGCCCGAATTACGGGACGTGAACATTGCTAAAGCAAAGATAATGAAATGCGTGGCATTCATCGCAACAGGGAATACATAAAGTCCGATTGTTGTGTTGAATAAATAGAGCACAACCATTGTCACAAGCAAAAGTGCGGGGTTGAAAATGGCCATCCACTTTGGAAATGCAGTTTTACCACTCAGGATTAATTTCACCCAAAGCACAGAAACAACAACCATCGCTACGCGTAATACATTCACGAAAGGTTCGTTATGCTCTGAGAAATTGATCAGTAAGGCCTTTAAGTTCAGTAAGGCCGTTGCATCTTGTGTGGCAGCGATTTCATGCACTGTTGCACCAAGAAAGAAGCGTTGGCCAATCCACGCTGTACCGACAGCAAATGCATAAGCGCCGATAAGGAAGAAAGCTTTGGACTGTTTTGGCCCTGCAGGTTCGAGCTGTTTTGACAAATGCCAGTAGCCCAGCATATAAAGTGGGGCAGAGAGAACGGCAATGAAATGGCCAAAAGATAGTCGCGCGTCAGAGACGT
>JBDVGI010000230.1:0-2685 GCA_039962885.1 Litorimonas sp.
ATCATGGTAGGGCTTACATCTGCCGCCAGAAAACATATTTCCATATGGCGAAATTGTATAACTCAGCGGCGCAATGAAACAGATTTTATTTTAACTGTTCTGCGCCCCATATTTTGTGACGCGGCACCCATCCCTTAAGACCATTATTGGCAACAACTTTGCACCAATTTGTGTCTGTGCAGTCTTCTAATTTTAACACAGCATCAGCTTGGCTTTGAGCTGTCATGCGTGCATCGGTTTTAGGCTTTGCGCGTAAAGCTGTATCTTCTATCGTTAGGACAAATTTCTCGCCCGATAAAGCAGGTTTGCGCACCCAACTCTCATCTCCCGTAATATCGCGAACTTTGCGCCACATTTCAGTTTCAGCGACAACCAGTAAAGGCAGGCTGCGGCGTTGATATTGCCATGCAATTGGGTGATCACGGCTTGGGCCTGTGCGGCCATTGACCTTACCAAATTTCAGCGAGACAAAGCGCGGCACTTGAAAGCCAGACGGGGTTTGGTCCGCTTTAACATGGTAGATGTTTTTGAAACTTGGTTGAGCTTTGATAACTCGCCTTATGATAGGGGCCTCATTTGTATCTATCGCTGAAATCGTAGATGCAGGCGTGACCTGCGCCTCTGCGGTTATGCTTGTTGATAAATTTACCGAAGCGCCAATTAAAACTGTCAATATAATCTTGTTCAATGCCATAACTATAAATTTGCTTGTTATGTTTAATACTGCGTTAACAAAGGTAAATTTTTCTGCGTCTAGCTATTGAATTTTACATGAAAAAGGCTCAAGTTTGTTCAATGGTTAAAACACCCAGAGTTTTTGTAACACGGCGACTACCGCAAGACATCGAAACTCGGATGTCGGATTTGTTTGATGTTGTGTTACGCAGCGATGATAAGCCGCTCACTGAAGATGAATTGAAGGCCGGAATTTCAGATTGTGATGTTTTTGTGCCTAATGTTAGCGATGATATTAATGCTAATGTTATCGCAGCGGCAGGCGCGCATTTGCGCTTGATTGCAAATTTTGGAGCAGGTACGGATCATATTGACCGCGCCGAGGCTTATAAGCGCAATATCACTGTCACCAATACGCCAGGCGTTCTGACCGAGGATACGGCAGATTTGACCATGGCTTTGATATTATCCGTTCCGCGCCGTTTAATCGAGGGTGACCGCATGATGCGTAATGGCGGTTTTACAGGCTGGACGCCGACGCATATGCTCGGTAGCCGCGTAAAAGGCAAAAGCTTAGGTATCATCGGCATGGGCCGCATCGGCCAAGCTGTAGCGCGCCGGGCCAATGCCTTCGGGCTATCAGTACATTACCATAATCGCCGCCAAGTACCTGCGGGTATTGAAGCAGAGCTTGGGGCTCAGTATCATCCTGATATTGATGAAATGCTCGGGGCTGTGGATATAGTGTCGCTCAACTGCCCCTACACACCGCTTACCCACCACCTTATAAATAAATCCCGCTTGGCCCAAATGAAACCCGATAGTTTTATTGTGAATACCGCACGCGGAGAACTCATTGACGAGGAGGCTTTAGCGGACGCTCTGGCTGTTGGTCAAATTAGCGGTGCTGGGCTAGACGTATTTGAGAATGGATCAGTAGCGCATTCTAAACTACTGAGTTTAGAGAATGTTATTCTAACGCCGCATATTGGCTCCGCCACACATGAATCGCGCAGAGAAATGGGCGAAAAAGTTCTGATTAATATCCGCGCGATGATGGATCACCACGCATGTCCTGACCGTGTTCTGCCGCCTGGGAAAAGTTTTTCTTTAGTCTCTTAACCTCATCTATCTGTTAACGTCATCTGTCTGTCTATTGGCCGTATAAAACGCGTGTGTTGAAAGATTATAGGAGCTCGAACGATTTTATGCGTCATAAGCGATGATTCGATTCATCCATCGCTTATTATCTGGCGGATAAACCCTGCTGTAAAGCTTTTGTGATAATGGAAAATCTGTTGTTAAGTTTGCTTTGAAAACAGATATTTAGTTAAATTTTATGGTTAACAAAACTTTAATAAATGGGCGTAAGTTTACGATAGTTTTCGCCCATAAAGTGCAAAGCGTAGCGAGTTGAGAGGTTTTTTGAGACAGTTCTTTTATTGAATAGGAGAACATGATGAAAAAATCTGTCTTAATAGGTGTAACTTTGGCGGCTATGGCTCTGCCTAACGTAGCCTTTGCGCATTGTGGTGGCCAAACTAAAGGGTCCTTTAACGTATCCTGTGAGGCTGGCGTTCAAGTTTACCGCCATCAGTCTTTGCAATTACCGCGCCTTAGCCCAAATGCTCAAGCCCGTGTCGAAGTCGCGAAGATTAATCGCCGCACTCAACAAGATGCAATTGCATCACGCGAGCGCATTGCAGCGCGCAACACAGCGGTTAATAATCGCCGTGCGGCCACTGATGAGTTTTTCCGCCGCTCACTTGTAGAGCAACCATCTAACTTATCACGTCTGAGCGGTTTTAACTTTAACCGGAACTTTAATAGTGGTTTCGGTTTTGCGGGTCGCCGTAACAGTTTTGGTCTGCGTTACTAGTGCACCCAACAATATTAAACTCTATCTCGGTTATGACCGAGATAGATAACACATTCGGTTAGAGCCTAGAGTGTGAACAGGCTGGGCATTGCGGGTCACGCGTGAGAGATACTGTACGGCTTTGACAGGAT
>JBDVGI010000231.1:0-3725 GCA_039962885.1 Litorimonas sp.
GTTCGGGTTTACCTACATGCCCGTTTCGGAAATCGTCGAAAAGCTAAGCGGAGAGCAGATAGCGAAGCGCGTTACAGCACTAGGCCCAATCAACGGCCCTCTAACACCAAAACAGCAACGGGATGCTGATGCACTCCTTGGCTTGGCGGAAACGCCGAAGGTGAAAATAAGCCAAGCGTTGGAGCTATATCTAAGCGAGATTGCGCTGGACGAGCAGACAGGCAAGTCACCCGAACAGCTAAAGACTTATACCAAAGTCAAACGCCGCGCGGTGGCCAATTACATAAAGCTAAATGGCGATATGGATATGATGGAGATTGGCCGAGACGAGGCGCGTAATGTCTACCGCTTTTGGGCAGACCGTGTTCAGCCGAAGGATAACCGTAAGCCTTTGAGTGGGAGCAGCGCTAACCGCGACCTTGGAAACCTAAGGAAACTGTACCGTCGCTATTTTGAGCACATCGGCGATGAGAACCGCCAAAACCCGTTTCGCAATCTACGCTTTGCTTCGCCCAAGTTAAAGCAAGTGCAGGCATTCAGTGATGATTGGGTAAGGTCGAAAATCCTCGCGCCTAATATGTTCAAAGGCCTAAACCGAGAAGCAGCTTTGCTTTGTTTGGCCCTGATAGAAACAGGATGCAGACCGAGCGAGCTTGCTAATATCGAGCCAGAAAACATTCGTCTAGATGATGAGATTCCGCATATTCGTATCAGATCAAGCTCCAAACGGGCGTTAAAGTCTTCGGCATCAGTGCGCGAAATTCCGCTTGTTGGCGTGTCGCTCGAAGCGATGAAACGCGCACCAAATGGCTTCCCGCACTACCAAGACAGAGGCTATCTCTTGTCGCAAACGCTTTTAAATGGCTTCAAAGTCAGAGAGCTTTTACCGACAACCAGTCATCGAATTTACAGTTTCAGGCATAGTTTTGAGAAGCGAATGCTGGAGGGCGGACTGGATTACGGACTGCGCTGCACTCTTATGGGACACCGCAACCCACGTCCAGAGTATGGCGATGGCGGCTCACTAAAATACCGCAGAGATGAGATGGTGAAGATTGTGCATCCTTTAAGTGTTAGTTTGATTGCAGGCTTTCCCTTTTCCTAGTTTGGAAATAGACGTGGAATATTAAAAACCATGCATATTTTTTGAGGCTGTGTTAAGTTCCTGAATATGCCCAACGTGATGAGTTTTTATCTGTTTTCGATTGTCGTACTTTTTACTTCAGGTTGCTCTGATTCAAAAGTGCCAGACGCAACTATCCCTGATATAGGTAATGCCCCTGCGTCTCTTGAAAGAGAGATTAATTCTCAACTTTCTGAGGTCGACACGAGCAATAAAGATAACCTTATTCCCAAATATTCCGCACTAATCGGTAAGTGGGATATCGTTCGTTTCAATGATTATGAGCCAACTCGAATATCTATGAACGGTAAAAACCAAGCGTATGTTCAATTTAGTGAAGGCTATGTAGGCTTTCAGATGGAGTGCAATAGTGCAGGCATGCCAACGGAACTGAGTGCTAAGGGAGTTTTAAAAAATAAGGGTCCCTTTGATGGTATAATGGCCACGCAGATGGAATGCGGGGTTGCGAAGCAGGAACGCGAGGAACGTCTTTTTTCATTTTTTGCGAATGAACCGCAAATATTGCCATTTAACGAAAAGACTTTGCGATTGGTGGGTACACAGCAAGAGCTCATTCTTCGCAAAAGAGAAATCATGCCGAGTGATCTCAATGGGGTCTGGCAGTTGCAATATGTAGACGGGGTCATAGCTCTATACCCTGCGCGCCCACGCTATGATCATCTGACCTTTCGGATAGGAGATAATGAATCTTCGGTCATTGGTTATGACGGGTGCAATCGAATTGGAACACAGGTAAAATTTGAAGGTCTGAGAATTCGAATGAAAAACTCAAAACAGCAATTACGAGAATGTGCTGAAGGGTTAAAACGAACGTCAGGCGCTTATTATGAACTTATGATCGCCGATGGAAATTATGAAGTTGATGGACCACACTTATTGATAAACTCGAATGGCAAACGATATGACCTTATCCGATTAGATGAGCAACCCCGCCGCCCCATGCCTGTCTTCGAACGAAGAGAAGCACCTGCTGGAACAAAATTATGCGAAGTCAGAGCGCCTTTGCCTAATGAAACATTCCCAGACTATCCGCCCCCCACTCAAGCCTTGGGGGGTTATACAGTGCGCGTGACTGACGATGCGATTTATTTTGATCATCAGGATTTTCTGTTTGGGTCTACGGCATTAAGTGAACTTTCAACACCTATTCTTTTTGAAAAAGAGGGGCAGATTACTGTTGTTAAAAGAATAAGTAACTATCCGACGCGATTAAATTTTGGAGAAACAGGGATTTACTGTAGCGCGGAGGGCCAGTAGAAAGATGGTGTAATGTGGGTTCTTACATGCCCAAATTCTTAGTTATGATGTGATGCTAGACTATGTACCGCTCAGATAAAAGCTTACATAGGACCCTGTTTCTGTTTCTCTCAACCACCGATATTTCTGTGGCTTACAAAGGTCAGGCGTAGCGCCGTTTTTAAAATAAACGAAGTCCGGTTTGGCTCTAAATTTTGAACTGTAACCGCCCCCGCCTGTTATTTTTTGTCCAATACGGAATTTCTTTCTACCTGTTTCATGTTGAATAAAAAGACCTCTGCTATCCCGTGCTATGACGAGGTCATTTGAAAACACGGGGACATGAGGACCGATCATTAGGCAATCGTTCTTAATATTCAGCCTTCCGCTTACGAGTGCAGTCAAACGCACATATTCAACACCGGGTTCAGGGTCATATGGTTTAGTCTGAAAATACTTCACATTTTTAATGGTTTCAGGAGCAACAGTGTCGCCAGAACTTGCACAACTAGCAAGAAAAAAGGAGCAAATGACGATGAAGAAAAGTCTCATAATAGCGCCTAAAAATCTAACATTATCGCGTTAGAAATGTAACTTGGCCGCCAAACTTTACGGTTTATTTTACCATCCAAGACAAAAATTTTGACACAAATAGGTGGCTCCACGCGTTGTAACCGCTCACTCATCAGTTGGGCTTCATAGACTAATGTGCCATCAGGTTTTCGTTCAATAATTGTTGCCTGTGAGTTTGAGAACGAAGTGTAATCTTTAGCGCTATATACGTGCCCGTCTTCATATCTTTCTAATGAATTACACTCATAAAAATCCAAATTGATGAAGTTCCCTTCATTCTCGGGCGCGATTTCTTGGTCGCTTTTGAACTGAATTTTATATCCTTCGACCTCAAAAGATTCCGAATGATAATTTCCCATAACAATCCAATCTTCTACAATTGCAGGCTTCATTGACAGGAAGGTGATTTTAGAAATCACTGGCGGCTTGGCTGCCGTGGCACAGCTACTCAATACTAGGCTAGTCAGGATAAATATTTTCAAGTGCATAAGGCAGTCTAGCTTAGATGCCAGTTTTGAGCAAACTGGCTAATTCTGTCACCGCTTTGCGGCGAGTCCAACGCACCTGCCTCCGCTCGTGTGGGCGGCTCCAGCAGGCGCGTCGGACGGCACTATTTTGAAAGAGTGTAATTAATTAGTTGAGGTTGGAGTTTAAGGCGAGGTTAGGAGAGAAAAGAGCTTTAGCAAGATAAAGCGAACCGCCCTTTTGGGGGCACTTCGACGCTAAAGCTCTGTTTTTGCTACGCGAGTTGGGGTGTCACCTTTTTGGTAAC
>JBDVGI010000232.1:0-3705 GCA_039962885.1 Litorimonas sp.
AACCCGAACGCCTGCGCTCTTTGTTGTAAGTCCTTCATTACGGCATCGGGTGAAGGCTTCCCGAAACGGCTGGGCGTTATCTCGCTCCATCGCTGATCGTCTGCCGCCGCGCATATATCGCGGCGCTGCCGCGCAACTTTACGGCTATCCGTTTCGAGCGAACGGTAAATCAACACGCGTTCATCAATGTGGCGCACTGATTTCGGGACGCGGCGCACGTAATGCCACACATCGTGACGTAGTCTTAAATACTGATTTGGGCGCTGAATCGACCTCATATAGCCATCTCCTGTTCTGCCAATTGTAAGGCAAGAAGTTAGGCAAATCGCGCGAGTTACCGTATGTAAAGTACAGGAAAGAGAGATTTTCCAAGACTTTTCAAAGGCTTACGCTCTTTGCAATGTCAGGAAAGTGGTGCGGCCGAGAAGACTCGAACTTCCACGGGTTTTACCCCACAGCGACCTCAACGCTGCGCGTCTACCAATTCCGCCACGGCCGCACATATTTGCCAAAGGCTTTGTCTAAAAGACGAGTAGAACGCGCCGTATAACCACGGAAAAGCGGTTTGTGAAGCTTTAAATTTCAGAGAAATTCCTGCATAAGACCTCATGGTAGATATTTCGAAATTACAAACAAATAATTCAGTGGATTGGCATGTTAGCCAAGGCCTTACGCCTTATCCTGACGCCCTCGCCTTTATGGAGGCACGCGTCCAATCCATCGCGGCAGGTCATGCGCGTGAATTAATTTGGCTCCTCGAACACCCTCCTCTTTACACAGCGGGAACAACGGCAGACGCAAGTGATTTAATTACTCCAAACCGTTTTGATGTGTTCAAAGCGGGGCGCGGCGGGCAATATACTTATCACGGTCCAGGGCAACGCGTAGCTTATGTGATGCTGGATTTACGCTCGCGCGGGCGGTCTGTGGCGAGCTTCATTGCAGGGCTGGAGCAATGGCTTATCCAAAGCCTTGATACGTTGGATGTAAGCGCTGAGCGCCGCGAGGGACGTGTTGGTGTTTGGGTAGAACATGATGATGGCCGCGAGGAAAAAATCGCAGCTATTGGCGTGCGCCTGCGCCGCTGGGTGAGCTTTCACGGGATTAGTCTGAATGTCTCGCCCGATCTGTCGCATTTTTCAGGTATCGTGCCTTGCGGGATATCCGAGCATGGTGTGACGAGCCTCAAGGCTTTGGGAAAATCATCCGACATGGCGCATATTGACGACGTTTTACGTGCACGCTTTGAGGATATATTTTCTCCAATAAAGCTAATTGAAACTCTGCCGTAAAAACCCACGCCGCAAAAACCATTCCATAAAAAACCCGCCATGACCGAAATCAGGCGGGTTATATGAGATAATATTTAAAGAAACCTAGTTAAAGGTGTCTGCCGTTCCAGCGTGTGGGCCGAATTGGTTATCATGCGCGTCGCCTGCAATCATTTTATTGAATAGGAATGCGATAGCATAAGATACGGCGGCGCTGACAAGAGCCACAACGATTGTGCCTGTTTTTGTAACACCGTTTGCGCCCATAGACGCTTTAAACATGGCTCCAATATCGTTAGCCTCAGTAGCTTCTGCAATTGCCTCTTGAGCTTCAGCGACTGCATCGGCATCAACAAAGCTTTGCGTGACAAGCCACCCAGCAACTCCTCCGACAATAAGATAGATAATAATAGGGATGATGCACATCCAACCTGTTTTACCGCCGTCATGATAGCGTTTGACCCATAAAACAACCCAACACCAGAGAAAGACCAAAGTCACAATATTCAGAAGCGCCAAACCTGGCGATATGACCGGCAATAGAGCCAAGACTAGCGTAATGACAATAAGGACTGTAGCGCCTTTCATGAAGTCGCTTGAATTAATCCGTCCGCTTGGTGAGAATAGTAAATTTCCCATAGAATGTCCCTTAATTTTTGTTGTTTATCAATAAAGTATTGATGGATTGTGACAAAAAATCAAGGAAAATCGACGGAAATTTTAGTTTTTAAGATGACGGGCCGTAATTATTCTCTTTGGGCTCACTTTTGCTAACCCCAACCCAAAGTGTGAAGCCTAGCCAAAGCCCAGAGAGTATTGGCCCTAACACAGCTTCACTGCGGCTTAACTTGGGTTTAAACGCCTCTGTAATGGCATCCCGCCGGCTTGGGTCTATAATGTCTTTGCGGTCATATTGTGAAAACTCACTAAAATACTCCGCCCCGCCAAAGATCAACATCCCCGCGATTAAGATTAAAATTGTTCCGAAAAAACAGGCTGTAATTGGCCAAAATGTTCGGCCCATATCATGTAAACGCTTCCCATAAACAGCGTAGAAAATTTGGAAGAACAGAAAGAATCCGCCAAGACCGAGCCAAAACTCAAGCGCGCCTTGCTCTGTGACCTGACCAAGCAAAACATTCAACACCAGACAAAAAGCAGTAAGTCCGGCAAAACCTAGCCAGAAGCCTTTCCGCCCAATGCGTCCAGACGGCGAGAGCATGAGTCTTAGGATAGATTTCATCAGATATATTCTTCTTCTACGCGTTTAATTTGGTTTCAACATGGCTGCTAGCCTCTAACGTTTTATGCACGGGGCATTTATTAGCGATTTCTAAAATCCGCGCCCGTTGCGCATCATCAACATCGCCTTGAATGGTAATTTCGCGTACAAAAACATCGCGCGGTGGTTGGTCACCGCCTGCTACTTTTTTGTGAGACACTTTGACTTCCAGATGATCAACTGACCACCCTTTACGCTCTATATACATGCGCATCGTCATATTGGTACAAGCCCCTAGCCCTGCCGAGACGAGTTCAAAAGGTGATGGCCCAAGATCAGAACTGCCGTAAGATACGGGCTCATCTGCGAAAAAATGATGATCACGCGTTGTTGACACCGCTTGTGTATATTTGCCGCCGAGGCGTTCTTTGACAAGGATAGGTTCAGCCATAATTAAATCTCCAGTAATTTACACAAAGCGACCACATCAGCGCTGATAGCATCCGTTCGGTCTTTGGCGTCATCCACCTGACCCCAGTGTTTTATTTGCCAAATTTCATCAAGCCGCGATAGCTCAAAAGCGTCTTGTCCTGTCAAGTGCGACTCCATGACCGCCATAGCCAACACGCTCGACCCAAAAGTCGCGACCAGATGCACGAAAAGCGTCAAATATAAATCATCAAGCCCGCGGGCATAGTCTGCAATCTTATCCAGCGCAGCAGGGTCTTGCGCAATTGTTTTCAGGGTTAATGTCGTCTCGAGCGTTACGCCTTGCTGTGCCGCCCAATCTAAAATGGGGTCCCAGTTTTTGGCTTGATGCTCTAAATAAAGCCGCGTCTCGTCGCTACGGTAGCACAGCAAATCCGTTCCTGCATATTTACGTGCTTCATGAACTAAATCAGGGCGGTTTTCAGGAGTCATTTCTATAGCGACATTGACCAAGCGCGTAACGGGCATGGTGACGGGTATAATGTCTTCGCCTTGCGCGTTCCATTCTGCCGCGACTAAGTCAGCTGTCAGTCTATTTGGCGCGAGCAATAATTTCTTTCGCGGGGTTTTAAGTTGCCGCCCGTCGAGCAGGACAACATAACCCTCCCCCAACGGCGCAACACTGACGTCTTTATAAAACCGTTTGGCTATGCCTTTGGCTTTATTTTTAATATTGGCAATGGGTTTTGCAACAGCGTCAGTTTTTGGCATTATTGCAAGCCT
>JBDVGI010000233.1:0-25409 GCA_039962885.1 Litorimonas sp.
GGCTGCATTTGATCTAAAATTTCATTGAGCGCCGTTTCAACAGCGCCTGTATGCGCACGCATAGATCCGGACATATCAACCACAACTGCGATTTTTTTCTTCTGCGTGGCCACACCTAAAATCGAAAACTCGACGCCTTGCCCAACACTTCGCGGGGGAACGGGAACAGGTTGCGGAACAGGGTCTGGCTTTGGCGTGGGTGGCGGATCTGGTATTTGCACATCCGCAGTTTGCTTTTGCACCTCGCGAAGTTTTGCCTCTATTTCGGACATATTCACTTCGGTCGTTTTATACTGTTTATTCAGCAAACGAATTTCGGCCTGCAAGGCGCGGATTTGCGACAGTTCGGTTTGTGTGCTCGCGGCGGCGAGCCTGCGTTTACGCACTTGCTCTTCTAGTTCCTCAAAGGACACATCTACTCCGCCAAGCCTGTAATACGGAAACAGCACCAGAACTATGAGGATAAAGGCCCCTAAAGCAGCTGCAAAAAGGTCAAGCGCTGAAATTGAGAAGACTGAAATATTGCGTCGTTGTGACCGCATAATTGTTTTTAATATCCGATGCCTAAAATACGTTGTAACGTATTTACTGATCGAGCTTTTTCTTGTTGATTAGCCGTGTTGGAAATGTCTTTTGATAATTGCACAGCATCGCCCAATGTTTCGCGGTTTATCTCACTATTAATAATTTCATTAGAGCGCGCCAAACGACCATCCAAATCTGTCAAATACAAGGCCTCCAGATCATCTATATCATTATCAAATCCAGCAAATTCGATCACATCGCGCGAGACTATAAGCGAGCGAGAATACGCCTGAATAGCGGCGCCATGCGTTAAATCATTTTCACCGCCAAGCCGCGACAAAGAGTCTGACAATATTTGGCGCAGATAAAGCGCGTCTTCCGCGATTAAAATATCATCCTGAGCTAGGCTATTATCTGAAGCTTGAAGGCTTTGAAGTTGACCTGTAACATACACATTACAATCTTGGGCAAACCCGATGATATGAGCCATATTCGCGACAACAATTTCAGGGGCCGCTTGGCGCAATACAGGATTTGCGATCGTCTCGACGACATCTAAAATCGGCGTAGTGTCTGAAATATCCCCCTCGCCAAATTGGCTTAAAGCTGCACGAAATTCTGGTGTTGTATCCACTGCCAAATCTTCGCTTAATTTAAAAAATTGATAGCGCGGCAAAGCCCCACTATTTGGAAATTCTGACATAATAGTGATGCAACGCTCTTGGCCAGAGGCTGCGGCCGTCGTGTTGACGCTATTTTTCTCTCTCAAATAGGCTTGGTACAGCTCATCTTGAGTTTGAGCCTCCCCTATTTGAACGCCGTCAGTTTGGCCATCTGTTTGAGCATATGCACTAACAGGCAGACACAAACCTAAAACCGCCGCAAGTGTAAAAGATGTAAAAGCACGTTTCATATTTTACCTCTAATTTCCTTTGGAGTTCAACATTATGGCGCCAGCGCGGCAACGCGTGCAGGCGGGATAAAAGCCACAGGGGACACAGGCACAATCAAGTTGTCAAATGGAGACATTACGCCTTGTCCTCGCGGGGCAGAGCCAACATCCTGACCAGCCCTGTACAATCTCGTCACGTCTGATTTACCCGGATTGGACACCCGCATAACGCCGTCAGCTTGTCCGTTTTGAAAGTTCCCTTCGAGGGTATGCGTTCCCGTAAGTCCGTGAACAATCATATAGCCTGGCCCTTGCGGTTGCCCATTTTCCGCATAACCATAATATTCCATCGCAGAGCCGTCCAGATTACGCAGTACGCCAACCCCAGCTCCATTCGCGAGGCCATTTTCACATACACCCATCCACGTTCCAGATTTTTGCGCGCCAGAGCCTACATAACCGCAACGTGTTGCAACCACATCCAAGGCCCTTTGTTTTTCATCATAGAGCGTTTGTAACTTCGCGCTTAAATCCTCATAGCGAATAGCTGTGATCGTTTCATTTGAGTCGATAAGGTCAACTTGGACAGAAATTTGCTCATCCAAAGCAGGAATAATCGAGGCGAAGTAATTATTCCCGATATTCGCGGAACGGCGGCTATAGGAAAAAGCTTGCGAGCCTGAAAAAATTGCACCTTGTATTAAAGCATTGATCGCCAATTGCTCGCCCAGTGTTGTACGGCTTGAGCCGCTTTGACTCGCAATAGCCGCACCAGCAGCAACCGTTGCTAAGACAGCAAGTCCTGTTGATAAATTTTGTTTACGGGCCAAGGCGCGGCGTTTTTCCAAAATATCATATTCCGCCTTGAGGATATCTCTGACCTGCGCACCTAATTCGCCATTATACACGCCATCAAAAAGACGCAGAGACTGCACGGAAAGGTATTTTTGTTCAGCCTCTAACAAGCGGTCGGCATATTTTGTACGCGCTTGATAATCTGCATCAGTCGACCCAATTAATGTCAAAGCCGCTAGGCTTTCATCAAATTGAGAAATCGCGCCAGCATGCCCAACCATTGTCGCTTTTTTCAAATCCATTTGATTAACAAGGCCAACAACTTGATTAGCAAGCCCTGCTGAATACTTTTCCTCAAGCGGGTCCGTAATGCCTTCGCTTGGAATATTGAAATTGCGGATTTTCTCGCCGCTGAGTTTAATTTTTTCAATCGGTAGAGTCGATAATGTGTTTTGGGAGGGGCGGGATGTTAGGTTTTGAGAGACCACTCGCACTGGAACTGTGTTGTTCAGAAACGTAATGAAATCTAACTCAGGAACATTTCCATCTAATTGACCTTTTTCAATATTGACCATGCTTTGGGCGGCTGTTTGGCGGCCATTGGCCACCGCGCCGCGTAATATAGGACGGCTCGTGAGCAAAACACCTTGCGTGGCCGCCGATGCACGGTGGTCTGTCCGCACAGTTACAAGCGGCGTGACGATATCTCCAAATGACAAAGGCTCACCTTCCATCATCCGTTTTGCGTCAGGAAATGTATAGGCGGCAAAATCTACGCTCACAATATTAGGCAGGCTTTCCGCTTGAGTCATTGGCTCTGAAGTCAGCCTCCCATTTGCATCGAGCTTGATCGCATGCGGGGAGAGCAAAACAGAATGCTCTGGCATACGCTCGGCAAGTTCTTTGAATAAAGACAGGGCAAAGTAATTTGACTTTAAGACCATAATATCTGCAATGCCGCGCACCTCTGCCACGCCTGCATCATCAGATGACGTCGTGCCGCCTATGGTTCTGCGGCCATATAAATCGTAGAACTTATCTTGAGCGGCAGTATCGATAAAAGCAGGATAGCGCACAACCGCCATAATCGTTCCAGGCGGCAAATCTGCGGTCAATTTTTGCGGAGATGAAATTGTATTCAACCGCGATTGCGAAAGTCCTGTCGCGGTGCTCGCACAGCCTGTCGCCAATGTCGCCAAACTTAGCAAAGCCACACCTTGCAACAAAATCGGTTTAATATATCGGCTCATCAGACCCTCACAGACTGTAATTTCCTTTACTTTAATGATAACATCAAGATTAACTCAAGCTGAAAGGGGCGAATCACGGTCACAATCACTGTTAAATAACAGTCATGTAATCATATAGGCCCAATATAGAGCCTATATTGAACCCTAGCGTTGAGGCCGGTCCGTGATTAAATTGCTGCAATATCAAGGATAAATTCGAAAATTGTGCAAATTCAGGTCAGTTGCAGTCCCCGCATAGCCGTGCCAATATGGCTTTATGATACAAATATCAAAACGGAAATTTTTGCAAAATTCAGGCGCTTTAAGCCTCTATGCGGGCTTAGGTAGCAGTGTGTTAAGCGGATGCCGCCCTCAAACACTCGGTCAACCACCACAGACACCGCCCTCACCCGCCAAGCCCGCAGCTCTCAAAAGCCTCATTGACGATATTGACGATATTGAACCCATTAGCCAATCAGAACGCAAGGCTCGCATCGCGAAAGCTCAACGCCTGATGCAGAAGCAAGGCATCGGCGCGCTACTGATAGAATCTGGTTCAGCCTTGATCTATTTCACGGGTATTCGCTGGCGCAGATCGGAGCGCTTTACTGGCGCCGTGATTACAGCCAATGGCGGCTTTACGATTATAACGCCTTTTTTTGAAGAGCCCACCATTCGCGAACGTATGAGTTTTGGCGATGATGTACGCACATGGCATGAGGACGCCTCGCCCTTTACATTAATTACCGAATATTTGCGCGAAAATAATCTCTTGAATAAACCCCTCGCGATTGAAGAAACCACACGGCAATTCATTTCCGTAGGCATCAAGGCCCAAAATACAGGCCTAGAGCTAGTCTCTGGACAATCAGTGACGCGCGGGTGCCGCATGTTTAAATCGCCAGCTGAAATTGCGCTCATGCAAAAAGCGAACGATATAACTATGGCCGCATATCGCTACATTTATCCGCGCGTTGAGCTTGGCATGACCCGCCTTGATATATCGGCAATGATGAGCAAAGCCACTCGGGAACTTGGCGGAAGTGTAAAGTTCTCTCTTGTTCTAGTCGGGCCATCAAGCTCGTTCCCTCACGGCAGTAGTATTGAATATAAAGTTCAAGAGGGACAAGTTATTTTGATGGATTGCGGCGCGAGCGTTCATGACTACCAGTCTGACATTTCCCGCACTTGGGTAATGGGCACCGCTAGCGCCGCGCAGCGCAAAGTCTGGGACACTGTCAAATACGGCCAAGAGTTGGCCCTCGATACAATGCAAATAGGCACACTTGCTGGACGTGTTGACGCGGTTGTGCGCGAATATTACACCACGCAAGGTTACGGCCCTGACTACGCCGCGCCCGGTCTGACCCATAGGCTCGGTCACGGCATTGGCATGGACGGACATGAGCCTATTAACTTTGTTCGGAATGAAACCACGCCACTGGCTGCGGGCATGTGTTTTTCCAACGAACCTGGTATTTATATCCCAGGAAAATATGGCATTAGACTTGAGGATTGTTTATACATGACAGAAAATGGTCCGCAGTTATTTTCGCCTTTATCCAAATCAATCGACGACCCATTCGGCATTTAAAAAGGCCTATGAAATGACTCCGAAGCGCCTTTTAAGGCTTGTGCATTATTGGCTATCCCTCGTCATTTTCATCCCTTGCGGAATTATGTTTTTCGCGGGCATTTTTTTAATGCTAAAAAAGGAAGTTGACTGGATACAACCGCCAACGCAGCGCGGAACCGTTTCACAAGACATGCCCAATATATCTTACCCGCAGATTTTAGCCGCTGCCCAAAGTCGTCCTCAAGCTGGCATAAACACGTGGAGCGACATTGATAAAATTGACACGCGACCCTCTAAAGGCATTGCCAAAATTATTTCTAAAACGGGATGGGAAGTCCAAATCGACACATCCACCGCCCAAGTTTTAAGTACGAATTACCGCCGTTCGGATCTCATTGAATCCCTTCACGACGGATCATATTTTGCGAACTGGACAAAGCTCTACCTATTTTTCCCCATCGGTATTTTGCTGATTATTATGTGGGGGACGGGCATATATTTGTTTATTATAACCGAAACACAAAAAATTCGAAAACGTCGTAGGCAAAACAGGAAAAATAAACCCTAAAAACCCCCTCTGTCTGATTATCATTTGGGTTATAGTTAATTGTTTGTTAAATACACTTAAAACTATAACATAAGCGGGACATATAATGAAATTTGCAGCCACATTACTTCTAGCTACGACCTTAGCTTTGCCCATGACAGCTTGCGCGCAAGACGCTGCCAAAAGCAAAAAAGATCAAGGCCCAATGTCGAGCGAAACATTTCAAGGCCTTAAGCTTAGAAATATTGGTCCCGCTTTTATGTCTGGCCGTATTGCCGATATTCAAATCGTTCCTGATGACCCTGCGACATGGTATGTTGGCGTTGGGTCTGGTGGAGTTTGGAAAACAGAAAATGCAGGTACAACGTGGACGCCGCTATTTGATAAACAACCCGTATATTCCATTGGTTCAATCGCGCTTGACCCGAAAGATAAAAACACCGTCTGGGTGGGGACAGGCGAAAATAATGGAGGGCGGCATTTAGGCTTCGGGGACGGAATTTATAAATCCAAAGATGGCGGCAAGACTTGGAACAATATGGGACTTAAAACCTCTGATCATATTTCTACCATGATCGTGCATCCCGAAGATTCCGATACGGTTTTCGTAGCCTCACAAGGACGGCTATGGTCTAAAGGCGGTGACCGCGGGCTTTTCAAAACCACTGATGGCGGACAGACATGGGATAATGTCTTAGCCGCAGGACCGTGGACGGGGGTCACGGATGTAGTGATGGATCCGCGCGATCCTGATATTATCTATGCGGCGACATGGCAGCACCAACGCACAGTCGCGGCCTATGTCGGCGGCGGGCCAGAATCAGGCATTCATAAATCCGAAGATGGCGGCAAAACATGGCGTAAAATTAAAACAGGTCTGCCGAGTGGTAATATGGGGAAAATAGGCTTGGCTATATCTCCGCAACAGCCCGATGTAATTTATGCCGCAATAGAACTTGACCGCCGCACAGGCGGCGTTTGGAAATCATCGACACGCGGAGAGTCTTGGACAAAAATGTCAGATGCTGTCGGCGGAGGTACAGGCGCGCATTATTACACAGAGCTATATGCTAGCCCGCACGAATTTGATAAAATTTACATGGTGAGTAATACGACGCAAGTTTCTGGCGATGGCGGGAAAACATGGTCAGATTTAAACAACGAATATAAACATGTCGATGATCATGCAATTGCCTTTCGCGCAGATGACTCTGATTATATTCTCTTTGGATCTGATGGCGGACTTTACGAATCTTATGACGCAGAAAAATCATGGCGCTTTATTAATAACCTACCCGTCACACAGTTTTACAAAGTCGCCGTAGATGACACCGAGCCTTTTTATAATGTATATGGCGGTACGCAGGATAACAACTCCCAAGGCGGCCCATCACGTACAGATAATCGTCACGGCATTCGCAACTCAGACTGGTTTATCACATTATTTGCGGACGGACATCAATCCGCGACAGAACCGGGCAATCCCGATATTATGTACGCGGAATGGCAAGAAGGAAATTTGGCGCGTATCGACCGCAAGACGGGCGAAGTCGTCCATATCCAACCGCAAGCTGGTAAAGATGAAGGCTTGGAACGATTTAACTGGGACGCCCCTATTCTTGTAAGCCAACATGACCCAAAGCGGGTTTACTTTGCCTCGCACCGCCTCTGGCGCTCGGATAATCGCGGCGATGATTGGACGGCCTTATCGGATGATTTAACCCGTAATGAAGACAAATTACAGCTCCCTGTTCAAGGACGCAGGTGGTCATGGGAGGCTGGCTGGGATTTCCGCGCCATGTCCGAATATAACACGATCACCTCAATCGGTGAGTCCCCCGTTAACGAAGACATTCTCTATGTCGGCACAGATGACGGCCTCATCCAAGCTACAGCCAATGGCGGAGAGAGCTGGGATAAAATTGAAGTTCGGAAATTGCCAGGCGTACCTGACACAGCTTTTGTCAATGATATTCGCGCCGACTTATATGACGCTAATACCGTCTATGTCGCCCTCGATAATCATAAGTATGGCGACTACAAACCTTACCTCTTAAAAAGTACAAATCGTGGGAAATCATGGATTTCTATCGCAGGAGACTTACCAGATAAGCACCTTGTTTGGCGTATTGTGCAAGATCATGTGGATAAGGATTTGATGTTCACAGCCACAGAGTTTGGTTTGTTTTTTACCGTTGATGGCGGTAAAAAATGGGTTGAGTTTTCTGGCGGGGTGCCGACAATTTCCTTCCGCGATGTAACCATACAACGCCGCGAAGAAGATATTGTCGCAGCCAGTTTTGGACGAGGGTTCTTCGTCTTAGATGATTACACGGCCTTGCGCGATGTTGATAATGAAAGCCTCAAACAAGAGGCCATGCTCTTTCCTGGGCGGCGGGCGTGGTGGTACATAGAGCGCCACCCGCTATCCTTCGCCGAAGGCGGCTCTCAAGGACATAGCTATTTCCGTGCGCCCAATCCTGATTTCGGCGCCAACTTCACCTATTACTTAAAGGATGATCTGTTATCTGATCGTGAAACCCGCATCAAAGCCGACCAAAAGAAAATCAAAGCAGGTCAAGACACGCCCTTTACAGGATATGATTCCGTAGAAGCCGAACGCCGCGAAACAAAGCCCCAAATCTGGCTCATCGTGCGCGATAGTGATGGAAACGTCGTTCGGCGTATATCTGGACCTACGAAAAAAGGCTTCCACCGCATCGCATGGGACTTACGGTTCCCCGCCACGCAACCCGTTAGTACATCAGAAAAATTTGATTCCAAAGAATCGCCCTCTGGCTTCCTCGCTGCGCCGGGCACCTATAGCGTATCGCTCTCCAAACGCGTTCGCGGAGAAACTACGCAGCTCGTAGCCCCGCAAGAGTTTACCGTAGAACGATTGCGCGATGGTGCCTTGCCTGGAAACAGCCAACAAGACACGCAAGAGTTTTGGAAGCGTACAGCCAAATTTCAACGCTCAATTACGGCTATTAACAGAACAGTTCGTACTCTAAACGGCAAGGTTACAGGGCTACGGCGCGCCCTTATACAAACCCCTACTGCTGATGACGACATGGAGGCGCAATGGGACGCGATCCAGACATCTCTGTTTGAGATTGAGGAAATTATTGGCGGAAACCAATCCAAGAACGAAGTCGGCGAGGAACTCCCCCCCAATATCACCAATCGTTTGGGGAAAGTTCTAACGGGAATTGGGAGCTCAACCTACGGCCCAACAGCCACCCATCGCCGCGTCCTTGGGTATGCTGAGGCGGATTTCAACAGCGTCAATGAACGTCTTGGCAACTTGCTAGCGGACATTAAAGCTTTTGAAACGGCCTTAATCGACGCTGGTGGCCCTTGGGTGCCGGGCGGTGATATTCCATTGCCCTAAGCCCGTCCTTAGTTTACGCCTAATTCCGCAAAATGTGAAATCATAGACACAATTTGTCGTGCGGGGGGATATGACAGGCCAAGGGGTATATAAATATAAGGCTTTCATAAGCTATAGCCATAAGGATGACCCATGGGCAAAATGGCTTCATAGACGCCTAGAGAACTATCGCTTACCGAAGTCTACTATCAACACAGTCCCTACCGCGCAGAAGGTTAAACACCCGCTGCGTCCCATTTTTCGTGACCGCGAAGATCTCGCCGCCGCAAATGATCTTGGTGATAAAATTGAGCAAGCTTTAACCCAATCTGAAAACCTCATCGTTATTTGCTCACCCCAAGCCGCCCAATCGCAATGGGTGAATGAAGAAATTTTATATTTCAAACGGCAAAACCGAACAGCGCAAATTTTCACCATCATTGTCGATGGGGAACCTTATGCTTCACATATAGCAGGGCGCGAGGCCGAAGAAGCCTTCCCGCCCGCCTTACGTTTTCAGCTAAACTCAGCAGGCGAGCTATCCACTAACCCTGCAGAACCTTTAGCAGCGGACATGCGAGGCCATGCAGATGGAAAACGTCTGGGCTTTTTGAAGCTCATTTCTGGTCTTCTTAATGTCGGGTTAGATGAAATTGTTCAACGCGACATGCAAAGAAACCGTCGCCGCGTGACGACCATCACGTCAAGCGCCTTAGCAACTATATTAGTGATGGGGACGTTGACGGGTTTTGCTTTATACGCGAGGCAAGACGCGGAACAACAACGAAGCATAGCTCAAGCGCGTACCACCAGTGCGGAGGAATTGATAGAGTTCATGGTAACAGACCTAAAAGTAAAACTTAATGCTGTGGGGCGATTAGATGCGCTTCAGGTCGTCGGCGAAGAGGCGTCGTCTTACTATGATCAATACCAATTATCCTCGCATGATGATGATGCGCTTGGGCGACGCGCCCGCGTCTTTCACTTCCTTGGCGAAATTCAAGCAAACACTGGTGAATTGGATATCGCAAATAACTATTTTGAGCGTGCCTATGAAAGCACGCAAGCCTTGCTTAGCCGCGCACCAAATAATGCAGACCGTATTTTTGATCACGCACAAAGTGCCTTTTGGCTGACTCATGTGCCTCACATAAAAGGCAAATATGACTCGGTAGAGGTTTATTACAAAGAATATGCGCAGCTCGCCGATAGACTCCTCAAACAAGAACCTGACACATTACGGGCCGTTCAAGAGAAAATTTACGCCAATGGAAACCTCGCCTCAATCGCGCATTTGCAAGGCCGTAATAATTTAGCTTATGAATTATATAAGGCTGACATATCCTACACGCAAAAAGTGGCAGCAAAATACTCTGATAATATTGATTTAAAAATGAGCCTTACAAACTCTTATGCTTGGGCCGCAGACGCCGCCTATAAAGGAGGCCGCGTCCAAGAATCTATTAATTACAGGGAAGAACAATATAAAATCCTCACAGAGCTTAAGCAAGAACATCCCCAAAATGCGGATTTTCATCATCGCAGTTTAACATCCGCTTTAAGCCTTACAGGTCTACACCTTGTAAATAATGACATAGGGCGCAGCAAAACTCTACTTGGTAAAAGCTTAACCGATTCTGCCGAACTCTGGTCAAGTGATAAAAAGAATACACAATGGCTGGGGAATTACATCGCGTTTATCTTGCGCCAAGCCCTGATTGCAAATTGTGAAAATGATACGAAAACGGCTGATAAAGCTATAGCCCTTTACGACCGTATAAAATCAGGGGTGTCTATTCAAAACAGCGACATCGCATCTATTTTTGGACAGGCCGAAGATAAGTATAATACAGCCTTGAAAAAATACGCACCGACTAAGCACATTTATAAGGGATCACAATACTTATTAAATACATCAAAACAGTGAGAGACTAACATAAGGGGCCAAAAATGAAAAACGTAACTTTATACTTACACTTAAGTAAAAAAAATAAACTCATAGATGAGAATAATTTTATTATATTAGAAGAAGAAAAATATTCATTCCGAGCCGTAAAAAATAGACTGAACAAACTCAACCGACTGCAGTCCAAAGGCGAGAAGACATCACCCAGTCTTTTAGATTTTTGGTGTAAATCAGGATATACATTTCATATTAAATTTGGGGATACTATGCCCAAATCCAACTGGAAGTTTTGGGATAACAAAAATTGTCAGTTCCCAGGTATGAAAGGATTTCCTGTTGCATTTAACAATCCCGAAATTAGTAAACATGGAAATTTTGATCCCAAAAACATTACAAAGGCAAAAAAGGATTCGCGCAAAATTTCTTTCAAATATACTGGGTCAGATGGGAATGAAAACAATATACTCTCTTGCAAATATGATCTTTATGTCAAAAATATATGCAAATATGGCGGCCACACATATGAAACCGAATTTATCATTGACCCAGGTACGAAAAATAATGGACAAAACATTCCGTAATAATCGTCAATCAGTCATTTTTAAATACTGAAATGCCAATAAATGAAATAGACATTTATAATCGTGCGATTGAGCAGCTCAAAGCAACGCCTGACAGCCTGACATTCCAACATCAGGCTGTTTTGTCGTTGGCGCGGGCTGGCTCGTTGGACTTTGCAGTTCAAGAATATAATAGATATGGCCTTGATAAGATAAATGATGCCCCAAATGACAAACTGTTAGAGGATGTTATTTGCCTTGGGGGACGATTACTAAAAGATTTACACCACAGCTATTCAGGTCAAGTGGCCATAGATTTTGCCCGGAAGTCTTCAGAAAAATACGAACAAGCTTTTAAAGCCACGGGCGGTTACTACTCTGCTATTAATGCAGCCACAATGGCCTTTGCCGCAAACATGCCGCTCGAGATGGTTCACCACCGTGCACAAGATATTCTGCGAGACTTGCCCAAAGCCGAAGACACAAATTCTGAAACACGGTATTTCATCGAAGCCACTCGCGCAGAGGCCGAATTATTATTAGGCAACCCATATCGAGCCCAGCGCTATCTCAAAGCGGCGGTCATGCATGACCCTCAAAATTATGCAGCTCATGCAACAACCTTGAACCAATTAGAAATGATTTTACGCAAACGCGGTGAAAGTTGTAATTGGTTGGCCGCCTTTCGTCCGCCAAAGCCTGCACATTTCGCAGGTCATTTATTTAAAATTGGAAACCAAGCAAATGCAGGGGAATTTGACGCCTCGGCCTACGCGCAATTAAAAATTGATATGTCTGATGAAATTCAACGCCAAAACATTGGCTTTGGTTACGGCGCTCTCGCGGCAGGTGCAGACATCACAATCGCAGAAGCTCTCTTGGAAGAAGGCGCGGCCTTACATGTGGTTCTACCTGTTAACCCAGATGTGTTTATTGAACACTCCGTCAAGCCATTTGGACAAAATTGGGTGAAAAGGTTTAAATATTGTTGGAAGGCCGCTGATTCTCGTCATGTCGCATCAACACAAACCATCTGGCCAAATGCTCAGATAGATGATTACGCCAGTCGCATCGCCATGGGCAAAACTATTCAAATGGCCCAAAGGTTTTCCATAGAAAGTCAGCAACTGTTATTATGGGACAAACGTCCTGCTGCGCAAGGAACTGGCAGAAGTGCTTTAGATTGGAGTTCTACTGGGCGGACGCAATTTGTTTGGCCTTACTTTGGAAAACGCAGATTAATCGCAGGCGATGTAACCTTGCCTGCAGATGTGTCCATAAAGGTTAGCCTCCATCAAAACAATCATGATAAGGTTATGTCATTCTTCGATCTAGACGAGGCTATAAATTACGCTTTAGATCAACAATCTCAACATAAAAATCAATTGCAAATTGGGTTGCATGTTGATGTCAACGTAAACCAAGATATGAGTTTTGAAACCGCAAAAAAATTATCCAACAAAGCTCTACCAGGTAGCATATTTGTCTCAGAAACGGCCGCTTGTCTTTTATTATTTGAACATGAAGATAAATATACACTAAGTTATCTTGGACAATGCGGCGCGCCGACCTCGGCCATTCCAATTTACGGGTTAAAACTTACGGCATAGTCTTTTATTGCATTAGTTTACGAAGCGCGTCTGGTTCATGAATCACAATGGAGCCTGGCTCTCGGCTCAAAACACCTTTTTTCTGTAATTTATTGACCGTCCTCGACACGGTTTCGCGCGTGCTATTAATCCTAACAGCAAGGTCTACAAATACGGGTAGAGGCCTGATGATTAATTTATCCGGAGCAATACCAATAGGTTCAGACAAGCGCATAAGTTCCGCGCAAACACGGCCCTTTGCCGATAAGGCTACGGTCTCAATTAAGCGGTTTGTCATCACTTCCAAACGCGTGGCGAGGTCTTGAGAAAACTCTTGTGGCAAATTTATATTATTTCTCAACACAGCTTCTATTTTATCAACCGGTATAAACAACAAAACCGTGTCCGACGTCGCAGCAACATCATATTGAATAGGAGATTGGGTAAATAAAGATACATGTCCAACAAATTCTGTTGGGCGAAAGCTATCGACCCATGTTTTTAAGCCCGATTCTGAATGCACCCAGGCATCAAGCCGCCCTGATATAATGAGGGCTATGTTTTTAACCTCATCATCTTGAAAAAACACAGATGTGCCTTTGGGGAATTTTTTCTTTTTCCCGTAAGATGCTAAAACATCCAACCAATTTTCATGAGTGTTGAACTTACCCATTTTATCCCCAAATCATACGCATGCTTATTCAAGAAAACGACAAACAGGTCAATTAGCTTTTCATCGCCAATATTTATTTTATTTTGACATCATTTTTAACGTCATTGCAGGTGCAAAAGGGATAGGTTAAATAACCGTTCCATGTGACACCAACGCCAAGCTGCGCTTCGAAGCGAAAAAACATCACTTTCACGATCAGATATCACACCCCCTGAATGATACCCATATTCTGTCCCAACTGTGAACTGCGAAGAAATCAATCAAAACCGTATCAATTACAATCAAATAAAAGACGCGCATCCGCTTAATTGATCAATATCTCTAAAAATATAAGAGATCGCCCTTCACCTACCTGCCATAAAAGATTAGCCTAGATTTATTATAGACCTAGGAAGGCAAGCTTATGACCTTATCCCGCCGTAAATTATTGCAAAATTCTGCAGCTGCCGTGGCAATCTTACCTGCCTTTACAGCTTGTTCAGATCAAACAAACGCGCCAACCTCAGGCGCAGCACCTACAAACGGTGTAAAACCCACTCTAGCGCAAACAAAGCCGGATGTGAGCCGCATCCTAAGCGAGGCGACAGAGCTTATGCTCAAGTCCCATCCTGAGAGCACTTCGAGCGCAGGAATAGATACGGGAAAATACGCCCATTATAAATCAAAGCTCACAGACAGATCCCCCGAAGGGCAAGCCGCAATCGAAACAGATGTGCGCGCCATGCTTACCCAATTAAAAACGATTGATATAGATATAGATACATTATCCGAAGCTGAAGCGCTAAATATCGATGTTATTCGCACCGTCTTTCAAACAAGCGTCGACGGTTTTGATTTACCTTACGGGGATATGGCGCTGCTCAATTCAAATTGGTCATATCGCAATAGCCCATATGCGGTAGCACAAAATACAGGCGCCTTTGTCGAAATTCCCAGTTTTTTAGATAGCTCCCATTATATCGGAAACTCACAAGATGCTGATGCTTATCTTGACCGAATGAAGGCTTATGCAGCTCAGCTTGACGGAGAAACGGAACGCACGCGCATAGCTGGCGAGCAAGGCGTTATTCTGCCTGATTTTCTTATGGAAAAAACCCTTGGACAATTACGCGGGGCTTATGCTCAAGATACGAATGCATGGGGTATTACCCAATCTGTTGCCACGCGCAGCGCGCAATTTTCAGACTCATATGCCAAGGCCGCACTCGACATCGCGCAAAACCATATTCGCCCCGCTATCCAACGCCAAATCGATATTCATGAAACTTTAGCGGCGCACACGACAGATAAAGCTGGCGTGTGGGCTTTGCCTGACGGTGATGCCTATTATGATTGGGCGCTGCGTGCGGGAACAACAACAACTATGTCGCCTGATGAGGTGCATGAAATGGGGTTAGACGAACTCGCTAGCTTACAAAGCCGTATGGACCCGATCCTGCGCAGTCTTGGCTATACGAACGGGCCCGTCGGAGAGCGAATGACCGCCATTTCGCAAGATCCGCGCTATCACTTTGCCAAAGGCGATGCGGGCCGCGCGGAAATCATGGCTTATATTGAGAGCAAGGTCACAGAAATCCGCGCGCTCATGCCGCAAGCCTTTGAAACCCTTGTGCCCGGATTTTTAGACGTCACGCGCATATCGCCCGACGTTGAAGCTGGCGCGCCAAGTGCTTATGGCGGGGCAGGCTCTATTGACGGCAAACAACCAGGGCATTTTTGGATTAACCTGCGCTCAACCGATTTACACACAAAAATCAGTCTCCCCGACTTAACCTATCACGAAGCCATACCAGGCCATGTTTGGCAAGGCGAATACACGTTCAAACAACCGCTTATCCGCTCACTTCTCGCGTTCAACGCCTATTCTGAAGGCTGGGCGCTTTATGCCGAACAAATCGCCGATGAGCTTGGTGTTTATGCGAGCGAACCTGCAGGACAACTGGGCTATCTACAATCCCTCGCCTTTCGCGCCTGCCGTCTTGTTGTTGATACGGGCCTTCACGCAAAACGCTGGGGACGCGAGGAAGCGATTGATTGGTTTGTAACAAATAACGGCTCCAACCCTGAAGAAGTTCGCAGCGAAGTTGACCGCTATTGTGCATGGCCGGGGCAAGCTTGCGGATATAAAGTTGGCCATACAGCAATTGTGCAGCTCCGCGAGAAAGCGAAAGCCGCACTTGGTCCGAATTTTAACATCAAGCAATTTAACGACGCCGTAGTTCTGGGCGGCTCTGTACCTATGACGGTTTTAGGCCGCGTTATTGATGCTCACATAGCGCTGAAAAAGGGCTAGAGGTATAAGCAACCATAATGTGGAGCATTTTTTTATGAACCACATAATTCCTGAATTGACAGTCTTTATGAAATCCAACATAGGGGAGCGAGATGGTGCTGTGAGTAAAACCACAGCTAAGAGGGAAGTTCGTGAAAATCGAGCACTATACCCGTAACTGTAAGCTGGGCGGACTGGTCACATGCCACTGGATTTTAATCTGGGAAGGCGGCCAAACCTTTAACCCGCAAGTCAGGAAACCTGCCATCGCGTCGTTCGTCCGGTGGCCGGGAATAGCCAAACGGATAGGAAACATAGTTTCCCCTGCAACGACAGAGTAGACCTTATCTGCGTCTTTTTACTAAGGCGGGTCAGTATTGTTGTTGCGAGCCTCAGGTCAGATGCCTGTTCTCAAATAAATTATTGGAAAACACATCATGGCCATAAACCGCCTTTCATATTTACAACCTCTATTATTAGGGGTCGCCATTATACCTGCCGCGACCCTTGCTGCTTTTGCACAAAGTCCTGACAATCCCATTGAAGACGAAATCATTGTCACAGGCCTTCGCTCAGTCCCCCTATCTGATATTACATCATCTGTTAGCATATTAGATATTGAGAGCTTAAACATTCGAAATTCTCCATTTGTTGTCGACCAACTCCGCGCAATTCCAAGCGTTGCCGTCTCTCGGAGCGGCAGTCTAAGCGGCTTAACCCAAGTGCGTATTCGCGGGGCCGAAGCCAATCACACACTTGTCTTACTCAACGGCATAGAGGTATCAGACCCGAATACTGGCGAGACAGATTTCGGTCTTTGGTCGGGCCTGAACGTACAACGTATCGAAGTGGCACGCGGCGAACAATCTGCACTTTACGGTTCTGATGCAATTGGCGGCGTTGTATCTATTACAACGGGCGGAGAAGGTTTCAATGCATTCGGGGAATATGGCTCATTTGATACATTTCGCGGTCATGCAGGCTACCAAGGACAAGTCCAAGGGTTATCTTATGGCATAAGCGGAGCGGGCTTCACAACCGACGGCGTCGATACATCTGGCGTTGATGGCGGGGAACGTGACGGCTCGGAGAGCTATTCCGTTAGCGCGAATGCCGCGCTAGAATTTAACCCTGATGTCACGTTAAGCGGCTTTACGAGCTACCGCGATTCTCAAATCGAATTTGACGGATTTTTTGGCGATAATACAGATGCAACACAAATCATAACAGCTTTAACATTGGACGCGCAGACTGGCCTCGTCAATCATATCGCGCGCGTCAATTACACTCGTGTGAACCGTGAAAATTTCTCTGGAGATATTTTCAATAACGAAACCATCGGAGAGCGCACGAAGTTTTCCTATAGCCCCTCAATTAACTTCGGAAGTGACAAACAAGGCGTGACTTTATCCGCGTTAGCGGAATCCGAGAATGAAGACTTCGAACGTATCGACACGAATGTGGCCTTTGGCGACCCTAACCAAATCGCTAGCTTTGATAGCTTTGGGGTAGGCGGTGAGATTCGCGGACGGTTTAATGGCTTTGTCGTTAACGGCTCTGTTCGTCATGACGATAATGATAACCAATTTGACAATGCCACGACATGGCGCCTCGGAGCAGCCTATAATTTTGGATTCGGAGGTAAATTGCGCGGCTCTATTGGCGAAGGTGTCAAGAACCCAACCTTTGTCGAACTTTTCGGTTTTGCGCCTGCCAACTTCATTGGCAATCCTGATCTTGTTCCTGAACGTTCTCAAAGCTGGGAAATTGGCTATGATCAAACTTATGGAAATTTCAACGCCTCAATCACTTATTTCAATGCTGATCTTGAAGATGAAATTTTCACAAATTTTGGTGTCTTCCCATTCACAGCCGGCAACCGCATAGGCGATAGTGAACGCGACGGTTTTGAGGTTTCCGCAGGATGGCAAGCTACTGACGCAATTTCTCTCTCAGGCTTTGCCTCTCAAATCGACTCGACCAATGATAGCGGCGTGGATGAAATCCGTGTGCCCGAATGGACAGGTAGCGCCAGCGCAAGCTGGGAGTCGCAGACCATTGAAGGCTTCCGTATTGGTCTGGCCCTTGATTTTGTCGGTGAGCAATTAGATACGGACTTCAGTACATTTGACCCAGTCACATTTGCATCCCCAGATGTCCCGCTCGATTCCTACTTCTTATTTTCGGCAACAGCTGAGTATCCAGTGACAGATAATCTATCGCTGACATTGCGCGGTGAAAACTTGTTTGACGAAACTGTCACAGATGTCTTTGGGTCTAATCAACCCGGCGCTGGCGTCTTTATCGGATTTAGAATACGGTAAGCCCATGAAGTCCCCCGCAGCTCTATTGCTAGGCCTATATATCGCGGCAGGTTTAACGGCCTGCCGCGCGCAAGGCTCGCAAAATTCAAGCCCTGCCATCACCGCACCCGCCAAACCCATGCGGATTGTTAGTCTTGATTTTTGCGCCGATCAATATCTGTTAAAACTCATAGAGCCAGAAAGAATTTTGGCTCTATCGCCAGATGCGCGTAAACCCATTTCTTACCTCAATGATAAAGCCCAAAACATCCCAAATGTCAGACCTAGCGCCGAAGATGTCTTACGCCTTAAACCTGACCTGATCATACGCTCTTATGGCGGCGGGCCAAATGCGGCTGAGTTTTTTACCCAAGCAGGATTGCCCGTAATCAATATAGGTTGGGCGGGAGATTTTGAGGCTATTAAATCGGTCACACAAAATGTCGCAAATGACCTTGGCGTTCCGCAGCGTGGTCAATTAATAACGGCAGATATGGACGCGCGGCTTGCGGCAATAAAGCCGCATGCAAATATGCCCGAAACCCTCTATATGACCCCCTCTGGCACCACTACTGGTGCGGGGTCATTGGTGCATCAAATTATGACCAAAGCAGGTCTGGGTAATTTTCAAACCCAATCTGGCTGGCGTGATATTCCGCTTGAGCGCCTCGCCTATGAACAACCAGATTTTATCGCCGCTGGGTTTTTTGATACAAATATCGAAAATGCTTGGAGTACTATGCGCCACCCTATTGCCCGCAAACAGATCGCAACACGCCCAGCCGTTTTCCTGGATGGAAGCTGGCTATCCTGCGGGGCGTGGTTTGCTATAGACGCCGTTGAAGCTCTGGCAAATGCCTCAAATACTGCGCCGCCTACGCCGATATCTACGCCGTGAATTTCCACCGCGCCCTCATACCTGCCCTGATTTTCGCAAGCCTTATGAGCCTATTAGCCGCTTGCGCTCTTGGGTCAACGCCGATGAGCTTTGGACAAATTTTCAACGCCTTTATCGGGCGTGGCAATGCAGGGGATATCGTCGTTATTTGGCAAATTCGTCTACCGCGCGCCATTTCTGCCTTTTGTGTTGGGGCAGCATTAGGCGCCAGCGGGGCCGCCCTCCAAGGCTTACTACGCAATCCGCTCGCCGAACCTGGCATATTAGGTGTCTCGGCAACGGCATCCCTCACAGCGACATTTGCTATTTATTACGGCATCGTATCCATCAGCGCATGGACTATGCCAATTGCCGCAATTCTAGGAGCGCTGCTAGCCACAACCATCATTGCGCTAGCTGCCGTGAAAACACGCTCTGTCGTCACATTAATTTTAATTGGCGTCGGCCTCTCAAGTTTTGCAGGCGCGACAATGAGTTTGCTACTAAACTTTGCGCCTAATCCTTTTTTTCTCGCGGATATGATTAATTGGACACTCGGGTCAGTGGCGAACCGAAGCTTTGCCGATATCCTTTTCGCATTGCCTTTTTTGATCCTAGGCTTGGGGATTTTATTATCGGCGCGCCGCGGCTTATCAGCCTTAACCTTAGGCGAAGATGCCGCGAGTGGCCTGGGTGTAAATCTTAAAAAGCAACGTGTTTTGATCGTGCTTGGTGCAGGCATTGCCACAGGTGCCTCTGTAGCATTGGCTGGCGCGATTGGATTTGTCGGCATTGTCGCCCCCCATGTCATTCGGCCATTTGTCCGCCATGACCCTGCTCGAACACTTATCCCATCATCCTTACTGGCAGGGGTGTTTTTGGTCATCGCCGATATAGGTGTACGTGTCCTACCCACACAAAATGAGTTGAAGTTAGGTGTCGTCGCAGCCCTTATCGGCGCGCCCGCTTTTATCTGGATCGCGATGCAAAGGCGTAGTCTGCATGACTGATTTATTGTTCCAGAACATCACTGTTACGGGCCGCGTTACACAAGTGGATTTGCATTTAGATTGCGGCGAGTTAGTCGTGATATTAGGCCCTAACGGAGCCGGAAAAACCACGCTATTAAAAACGGCGCTGAATTTAATAAAGCCAGATAAGGGCCAAGTGTTTTATGGCTCTCAAGACAATCAATCTCTCTCCCCAATAGAGCGGGCCAAATGCGTATCTTATTTACCGCAAATACGGCCAATGGCTTGGCCAAATATTGTTCGCGATATTGTAGCCCTTGGCCGTTACTCACACGGGGCGAGCCTTGGGCGGCTTAAGGGGCAAGATAAAATGGCTGTGAATGAGGCTTTGAGCGCTTGCGGGCTCACGCATTTCTCGGAGCGCCGCATTGATAGTCTATCAGGCGGAGAAATTGCCCGCGTGCATTGCGCCCGCGCCTTTGCCGCCAAAGCTCCGCTTTTAATTGCCGATGAACCCGTTGCAGCTTTGGACCTACATCACCAATTTAAAATCATGGATTTAATTCGGGATTACACCAGAGGTCATCACGGCGGCAATGGCGGCGCGCTTGTTGTCTTGCATGATATTAATTTAGCCGCGAAATATGCAGACCGTCTTGTTTGGATGAAAGACGGTCATATTCTTGCGAACGGCACAGTAAAAGACACTCTTACAACGGCTCGCCTAGCAGATATTTACGGCGTTAGCGCTAGCATAAATGAAACGAGCGTACAAATTCATGGCGTGCTAGACGGACAGCCAAACCCGAAGGCTTAGCATAAAGTCTGACGTGAATTTATTTCTAACGCGGGGCGCGTTTTGCCAAAATGCGCTGCAAAGTTCGCCTGTGCATATTCAAACGCCGCGCCGTTTCGGATACATTTTTCCCGCATAATTCATACACTCTTTGTATATGTTCCCAGCGCACGCGATCAGCAGACATTGGGTTTTCTGGCGGCTCTGGAGCTTGCCCTTTATTCGCCAAGAGAGCCTTGCAAACATCATCTGCATCGGCAGGTTTAGCGAGGTAGTCAACTGCGCCGCGTTTCACCGCAGACACAGCTGTCGCAAGGTTTCCATAACCCGTTAGCATCACCATGCGGCAATCAGGGCGTTTGGCATGTAATTGATCAATCACATCAAGTCCGTTGCCATCCTCGAGGCGCATATCTAAAACTGCAAAAGCAGGCGGTGTGTTTTGCACATAAATTTTAGCCGCTTGTACCGTTTCGCAAAGCTGCACAACAAAGCCGCGCTGTTCCATTGCGCGCCCCAGACGATTGCGAAGCGGGCCGTCATCATCCAATATCAACATTGTCTTATCATCAGGAAGTTCGTAATCTATCATAATGACCTCTGCCTAACCTTACAGTTTTTGTTAAAATACTTGAACTATGTAAGAGCCTTACCTCCTTTTTCAATCACATGCGACAATTTGGACATCACGCTAAGCGTTATAAACCCCCGGAGTTATAAAACCCTAGAGTTATAAAACATTGCGGGACCAACGCAAACTCACCCTAGCGCCGCCAGTCGGCGAATCTGAAAACGTCACACGCCCATTTGTGCGCTCAATTAAGGTCGAAGCAATAAAGACGCCAAGACCAAGCCCGCCCGCTTCGTTGTTATTCTTACGGCGGGTAACATAAGGTTGCCCAAGCTTGTTTTTAATCGCAGCATCAAAGCCGCGCCCATCGTCATCTATTGTAATTTTAAGCTCTTGCTCTGTCCAAAAAGCTGATAATTCGACGCGCCTATTCGCGAAATTCACAGCATTTTCGATATAATTTTTTAATCCATAAATTAATTCAGGTTGTCTCCGCAATTCTAACCGGCCATCCGCGCCTTCGGTTGTTATAGAAATATCTTTCCCAAGCCCAATAAATGGCTCAGCCGCTTCTTCTAACAACGCCTCAACGGATAATACATCGTGAATTACATCCCCTGCATCGCCCCTAATAGATAATTGCTCCAGAATACCACGGCACCTTTGCGTTTGCAGCAACATGAGGCGGGCATCCTCGCCTAGCGGGCTATCTTCGGGAAGTTCTCTAGACATTTCCTTAGCAATGATTTGGATCGTCGCTAGCGGCGTGCCTAATTCATGAGCCGCTGCTGCGGCAAGACCCCCAAGGGCTGATAGTTTCTGCTCTTGAGCAAGCATAGATTCCGTTGCCGTTAAAGCAGAGGCCATTTTACGGCTCTCTCGTGTCGCTCTCCAAATATACACGGCCGTAATTCCCGAACTTACAGCAATTGAGAGCCATAAACCTAGCCGAAATGTAAAAGGTAGCTCAAAACTTCCTGCGGGCTCCCATGGTAACGGATGATAATTAAATAAAAGTCCAAACGATAAAATCGCCGAAAAAGCCGATAAGCTAAACAAAACACGATACGATAAAGTCGTCGCTGCTGTTACAATTGGCGCAAGAAATAAAATCGCAAACGGATTTATCATGCCGCCTGTAAACCATAATAGTAAGGCCAGTTGCCATATGTCAAAACCAAGCTGAAAAACCGCTTCACGGTTACTGACGTGTCGGTCCAAAGGCAAAATCAAGATAACAATCACATTGACTAGGGCCGTAAGGCCAATAATTAGACTGCAAATTAAAACAGGATAAGCAAACCCTAAAACCAAACTTACAATTAAGAGCGTGATAGCTTGCCCGCCGATCGCGGCCCAGCGAAGCAGGACAAGCGTCTTGCGCGGCAATGAGCCGATTTTATCAGCCGTATCGTGACCAAACATCTTCACGATGTCTCGATTTGAACCAGATATGACATCAGACGCAGGGCCTGCGACATTAAGAGGTCTCACTACGCTTTCCTTTCTTTATAAAAGCTTTTATAAACCATAGACGGTGTTTAATACTCTTCCTCAGCCTAGCAGATAAGTTCAAGACTCCCTAAACAAATGAGATAAATATGCGTGCTATTAAAATACCTTCCCTTCTATTGGCGGTAATATTATCAATACCTGTTCTTGGCCTGAGCGCGTGCAATAATACAAAAGACACAGAGGCAGGCAGGTCAGGACGTGCCGTCACATCTGGTACGGCTGACATTGGCGGGCCATTTGAACTTATTGATCAAGACGGCGCAGTTGTCACAGAGACGAGCTTATTAGGCAAACCCCATATGGTCTATTTTGGGTTTACATTTTGTCCAGATATATGCCCGACGGCTTTGCAAAAAATGGGGGCGGCACAAGATTTACTAGGCGCGCAAGGAGACGACATTGGCTATGTTCTCACCAGCATTGACCCTGAACGCGACACGCCAGACGCTTTAAAACAATATATCACAGCCAGCGTATTTCCTACAGGTTTGCGCGGATATACTGGCAGTCTTGACCAAATTGAGGTCGCAAAAAAGGCTTATAAAGTCTATGCAACGAAAGCCGAGTTAGAGGGCAGCGCGGGCGATTATACGGTTGATCACTCCGACATTATTTATTTCATGGATAAAGACGGAAAATTTGTCGATTACTTCATTAGTCGCACCACGCCCAAAGACATGGCTGTGCGAATTCGTTACCATTTAAAAACGGGGAAATAAGCCCCGCCAAATCTATCTATTTTCGCCTGGGACCCATGTCACATCTGTTGCGCCTTGGTCATTACACCAACGCGCCATAGTGAAAAGGCCATCAGATAAACGATTCAAATAGGTCAAAGCGTGAGGGTTCACAGCCTCCGTCTGCGTCAAAGCTACGCACATGCGTTCGGCGCGGCGGCACACTGTTCGCGCTTGATGTAAATAAGCTGCAGCGGCAGACCCACCTGGCAGTACAAAACTGGTCAATGGGTCTAGCTGCGCGTTGAGCCTATCAAGCTCAGCCTCAAGACGGCCCGTTTGCGATTTGACCATGCGTAGTGCGTATTCGCTGTCAGCCTCCCCTTGATCAGGAAGCGGTGTGGCGAGGTCGGCGCCCAAGTCAAAAAGATCATTTTGAATCCTACCTAACATGGCATCAATATCTTGATTATCCACATGAAGCCGCACAAGCCCAATCACCGAATTGGTTTCGTCAACATCACCATAAGCGCAGACGCGAACTGCACTTTTAGATAAGCGTGAACCATCAACAAGACCTGTTGACCCATCATCGCCCGTACGCGTGTAAATTTTATTGAGCTTTACCATGAGCGCCCCTAACCGCTTTTAGTTTTGACAATTAATGTGAGAACTAAAAGCGCAACGGCTACGGCTTGGCCTAAAACGCGGCGTTGCATCCATTTATTCGACCGTACACGGCTTTCTTGATCTTTCTTTCCCATAGAAACACCGCCCGCTATGAGCGTAAACACGACAAATAGACCTGCAAGGCCTGTTAGAACATAAAGTGCAATCAACATAAGGTTCCCTGCAAGTTAAAGTGACATAATTTAACATCCCTCGCATAAGATAAATAAAGGCTCTTGTCAGGCATTGTTTTCAACCTGCGGGGTTTCGCCGCTCTATCCGAGTTTTATCGGATTCAATCCACAACTAAAGCGCGGCTACGACTCGTAAATTACGTGCAAAAAATTATCTTGAGCGTAAATTAAAAAATATAGGATATGCCATGATTTCTGATTCAGACCGCGCCGATCAAATGGGTCAGGCCACACGCGAGAAATTAAAACAATTCATCGCCCGCATTGAACGACTCGAAGCCGAAAAAGCCGAATTGGCCACAGATATTCGCGAAGTCTATGCAGAGATTAAAACCTTCGGCTTTGACACAAAAGTTATGCGTAAAATCGTCGCTACTCGCAAAAAAGACCCGAATGAAATTGCCGAAGAAGAAGCCTTATTCGACCTATATATGGGTGCTATTACGGATTAAATTGCCAATGAAGTGGATGTAATTTCTTAAATCTAAAACTTTATTGTTCCTTTTTTGTTCTTATTCTGCTAAAGTCAGGATATGAGTTCAGATAATAACAATTCTGATTATGACAAACAGCAATGGCAGGCCAAGCAAGCCGCCCATGATGCGGCTATGGAAAAACAACGCGACAAAGAGCGCAAAACGCGCGAGCGCGCCGCCCGCAACGCCCAACGTAAATTAGAACGCTTGCACAGAACATTAACGGAAAACGGTGAAATTTCTGATTTTGAAGATGAATTTGGGCAAAGCGTCTTAGAGCGGCTGGATAAATTCGGCTCTGCATTTCATGACAGAGAAAAGGGCCGCCCAGGTGATGCTTTGTCATTTGCGCAAAAGTCTGTCGTGGCCACTATGAATAAAAAGGTCAAATCCCTTAAAAAAACGGCAGTAAACAGAGCGGCA
>JBDVGI010000234.1:0-2718 GCA_039962885.1 Litorimonas sp.
CCTTATCCACCCAATACAAAAGACGTGCATTATGAGGTCGAGCTTGTTGTTGCCATCGGTCCAGACGGCATTTTTGGCTATGGCGTAGGTATTGATTTAACGCGGCGGGATTTACAAGCCGTTGCAAAATCCAAGGGCGGCCCTTGGGCACGTGCCAAAAACTTTAATTACTCAGCACCTTGCTCTACATTAACACCCGCCGACAAAGTCACTCTTAATAAGGCCAAGATTGTCCTGCGCAAAAATGGGGAAATCGTTCAGTATGGCTGTATTTCACATATGATTTGGTCAGTGGACGAAATCATCGCTCGGCTTAAAATTGACATGGATCTACAAGCTGGAGACTTAATTTATACGGGGACTCCAGCAGGCGTTGGGCCTGCCAAAATTGGAGACGAATTATCTGGCGGAGTTGAAGGGTTGGAGCGCATTACTATAAGATTTGTATAGATAACAGGCTCCAGCCTCACTTTCTAATATGATGCCTACTGGAACACTGGCGGCTGGATACTCTTGATCAAGCTTTGCGCATGATAGACATTCGGATCATTTGGAACCGCTGCGCTCAGCAGACGAACTTCAATCGTTTCTCGAATTTTATCCCCTTCAAATGCACGGCCAACGTCATTTAATCCAACACCGACATTAACGCGAGTGCCTCCCCCGCGGCGAAAACCTCGTCCGCCAAAGCCTGTCCCCACACCAACACCAACAGATGTATTTCCGCCCGACCCGCGGCCGTTACTCTGTGTGCCGCCATTGACGATACGAAAATGCGTATAGCCCTCACCATCCGTTAACTCTGCGGCGCGTAACAAGGCATAATCGCGCGCCTCATCAACACTCCGCGCTGTAAATGATACCCGAAACCTATCAGGCTCTAGCTGTATATTTTTGAAGCCAATACCGCTTCCATCACTAGGCCCGTAAGCAGATTGCGTGCTGGCGCAAGCTGTTAATAATAGGACAGCGAAACTGGCAAGGTAAATATTTTTCATAAAGGCTCCAATCTGGCAGCAGAATACAAAATCAGATAGTTATGTCCAATTACTTGTTTTTAATCAGAAAACGCCTTAATATAGAAAAATGAGCCACACCGTAGATGATATATTGCTACCATTAGCGATCACAGTTGTGATTGATCATAAAGTTAAGGCGCCCGAAAGAACAACTTTTTTCGAACAGGCCCAAGGCTTACTTGAGCTTTTTGACATGCCCTTTATGGACGAGAAATCTCTACTAAACTGGTTTAACTCTCACGTTGACGACCTTGAAAAGAAGCTAACAAGCAAACGTAAGAACACCTTGATTTTAAAGGCTTTAACGCGCTTCACAGAAGATATCGAAGTTGAAAATATTTACGACGCCATGGTCGCTATTTCTATATGTGATAAAGAATTTGCCGTGGATGAATCAGATCTCATCAAATCAGCGGCGTCGATTTGGGGGTTTTCTCGCCCGCCCATTAAAGTTGACCGCTAATTGCGTTAAATCAATTTACCCTAATGTAAGTTACGCGGCTAACGCATAATTTAAACGGCTCGTAAACCATCAAATTAGATGCATCTCATGACAAAAATTTAAGTCTTTTGACTGCGTAGGTGAGCCTCTTGTGAACAGTCAATCCGCCGCCTTCGCGCAGTTTTTGGAGGCCTAAGCCTCCATCGCATCAATTTTGCGCGATTCTTTCTTACGCTCATGTTCTAGTAAGAAACGCTTACGCACGCGGATACTCTCTGGCGTGACTTCGACAAGTTCATCATCATTGATAAACTCTAACGCATATTCGAGCGTCACATTAATAGGCGGAACCAAAACATTCGCTTCATCCGTACCTGAAGCCCGTACATTGGTGAGCTGTTTCCCTTTCAACGGATTGACAACAAGATCGTTTTCACGGGCATTTAGACCGATAATCATGCCTTCATATACTTCGGTCGCATGCCCAATAAATAAACGTCCACGTTCTTGCAAATTCCAAAGCGCAAATGTCAGCGCCTTGCCGCTATCTTTCGAGACAAGCACACCCTTTTTACGGCGGCCAATACTGGCTTTCGTACGCGGTGCATAACGGTCAAAATTATGATACATCAAGCCAGTGCCAGATGTGAGCGTCAAAAATTCTGAGCGGAAGCCAATTATACCGCGCGTAGGAATATCATAATCAAGGCGTACGCGCCCTTTCCCGTCAGGCACTATATCTTTGACATTCCCCTTACGCTCTCCAAGTTTTTCCATGATCTTACCTTGGTGCTCTTCTTCAAGGTCAACCGTCATTATCTCCCATGGTTCGCATACAACATCATCAATTTTCTTATTGATAACTTGCGGTCTTGAAATCGCGAGCTCGTACCCTTCGCGGCGCATATTTTCGATCAAGATAGATAAGTGCAACTCACCCCGGCCAGAGACGCGGAACTTATCGGCATCATCGAGCTGCTCTACGCGCAAGGCGACATTATGGATGAGTTCTTTATCAAGGCGATCTTTGATATTGCGCGAAGTGACATATTTACCTTCGCGCCCAGCAAAGGGGCTATCATTCACTTGGAACGTCATGGAAATTGTAGGTTCGTCAACTGACAGCGGCGGCAGGCGGTCAACATGATCAGGGTCGCAAATCATGTCCGAAATCCCTAGCTTATCAATCCCCGTAAAACAGCAAATATCTCCAGCAGAGACTTCGTCCATTTCAACCCGCTCTAGCCCCATGAAACC
>JBDVGI010000235.1:0-2359 GCA_039962885.1 Litorimonas sp.
TGACATTATCCCCCTCTGCAAAACCAATTTCACGCAATCGGGTCTCAAGGTCTTGATTATGTGCTAAAAATCCAGAGATTATTGCAGCCTTACCTTTAGGTAGCTGCGAAAGGTTTATCGGGGTTTGTATCATAGCCGCCCTAGTAATGCGAATTACTCGCAAAAGCAAAGAAAAGATACTGTTGAAATGCAGATATTTTATCGCTCGTTTGACGGGCACGAAAAAACTTTGTATTTCACATCAAAAGCTAGTGGACAGAGCCAGATTGCATGCCTATAAGCCGCCACGCTTTATAGCACGCCCGAATAGCTCAGTTGGTAGAGCAACGGATTGAAAATCCGTGTGTCCCTGGTTCAAATCCAGGTTCGGGCACCATTTCCCTGTTAAAGCAAGTTGCGTAAGCCTCTGAAAAGTCTCGGTTAATCCCTCTTTCCTTTACTTTCCACACGGTAACTCGCGCAATTTGCCTCACTTTTTGCCCTACAATGGGCTGCACGGAGATGGCGAAATGAAAGCGATAAGACGACTCGACCAATACTTACGATTACGTGGTGATATATGGCACTATGTGCGGCGCGTTCCGAAAGCCGTCAGACATATTGACGACCGAACTTTGATATACCGCTCACTCGATACTGATAGCCGCAAAGTTGCGCGCTTACGGCGGGATATTTGCGCCGACGAAGACAACCAGCGTTGGAACGAGTTAATGCCAAATCGTTTTCAATCGCCCCCTAAAGAGGTAAGTTATCGCAATGCAAGTCAACACGCCCGTTCTTGTGGGTTCAACTATAAGCCAATGGAGAGCTTAGTTTCACAAGACACTGTCACTGAATTACTACGCCGCCTCATTGCGTTGGAACCACTAAAAGACCGCCCGCAGCCTAAAGAAGAACGAGACGCAGATGCCCTACTTGGGAGCGTCAAAACCCCTTCTGTGACCATCACGAACGCTATGGACTTATATCTGTCCGAGATCGTCGCTGACGAGTTATCCAGTAAATCACCAGAACAAATTACGAATTTCTCTAAGATTAAACTTCGCGCGGTCTCTAACTTTGTGAACCTAAACGGCGATATAGACATGCGAGATATTACCCGCGAACACGCCCACGCCGTGCGCAAATTCTGGCATGAGCGTATCCATCCGAAAGACGACTCCAAGCCCATGAGCGGCAGCAGCGGTAACAAAGACTTAGGCAGTTTGCGGAAACTATACCGCCGTTACTTCGAGCATATAGGCGAAGAAGAGCGCGAAAATCCATTCCGCAATATGCGGTTCAAGGACAAAATTCTAACGAAGGTCATGCCTTTCAAAGACGATTGGGTCAGGTCGCGCATACTTGCGCCAGATGTTTTTGAGGGCCTTAATCGGCAAGGCGCACTGCTTTGTATGGCCTTGATTGAGACGGGGTGCAGACCAAGCGAGTTGGCGAATATCACGCCAGAGAACATAAGGCTGGACGCCGAAATTCCGCATATCTGCATCCGCCCAACGAAAGATAGAGAGTTAAAGTCTGGCGCATCCGTCCGCGATATTCCACTTGTCGGCGTTGCATTGGAGGCTATGCGGCAAGCTCCAAACGGGTTCCCGCACTATCGAGACCGTAGTTATTTACTAAGCGCATCACTCACCAAAGCGTTCAAAGCGAGAGGCTTATTCCCAACGAAACAGCACCACATTTATAGCTTTAGGCATAGCTTTGAGAACCGAATGTTAGAGGCTGGACTGGACTTTGGATTGCGTTGCACATTGATGGGACACCGTAACCCGCGCCCTGAATATGGCGATGGAGGTTCGCTTACATACCGCCGAGACGAGCTTTTGAAGATAGTCCACCCCGTTAGTGACGCGCTATTGCAAAGTTATCCGTTAAAGGTCTGAATTTATCGGCTTATGCAGCTTGGTCAGCATGCGATAGGAGCGAGGCAAGCAACGCCTCACGGTCATCCAGCGCATCATATTCTTGTTTAAGGCGCTCCAAAACGGGCCAATATTTTGGGCCATAACGTTGTACAAGCTGCGCCGCGATAGTCATACCGCGCTTAATATCAGCGCGAGACGGGGCGTCTGTAGAGGTATTTGATGGTATGTTTTGGGCTTTATCCACACATGAATTATAGCAAATCTACGACGATTTTAACGTAGAAAAGAGATGGAAAATTTGAGTGTTGCGGGTCACACAATGATGTCGAAAGCAGACGGCCGAACTTGTCAGAGTTCAGAAAGAAACTTCAATTGAGAGTTTTGTCTGGGCGATTTTAAGACGCTGGCGGAGGTTTGCTTATTGCTCACTAAACGTGTTTGATTATTACGAATTTCGGATATAGGTTTAGATTCAAGCCGTTGACCGCAGA
>JBDVGI010000236.1:0-26515 GCA_039962885.1 Litorimonas sp.
GTGTGCGGTCAATGACCTTAGAGCGCGCACGGGTCTTCATGCGTTTACCCATTTGCACGACCAAACCCTCTGCGCCCGGCTCTATCATCATCTCTACGGCTTTACTGTCCATAAAACTACGATAGCCGCTATTTATAACCAAGCCCTTAATGCGCTGCTGTAAATGAAAGCAAAAATGACCCCTGATTTGTACGAGGTTTGAGGGTTTGAGCTTTACCCAAGCGCTTTGCTGAACGGGTTGTGGATACTTGCGGGCGTTCCCTTTTGGGGGCAAAACGGACGAAAGACTGTAAACAAGAATTATAATATCTAGCTATTGCCTGGTGCAATTTTAAATTGCTGTTAATGTTTTGTAAATTTCGGGCAAATAGAATTAAATCCTAAACTCAACACATGGTCAAATTTAATCTTTTTTCGTATCCTCATATTTAGTTGTCTAACGATCGCGGTGACAAACCTTACATCAGTAAGCTATGCGCAGGACTCCGATCTTGACGGTATCATTGATCCCATCGATTTGGATGATGACAATGATGGGATAATTGACACTGTAGAAAACGACGCCATTAAAGTTGACTTTTCGAGCGCAGGTGATGGTGATGGCGGTAGCCTCGCAACTTGGAATCAAATTTTCAGAGTCGCAGGCGTCCCAGCTGGTTCCGTTATTCGGCATCGCGACGGTGCGGTTGTACCAGGCGTAGGGATTAATATTAATAATTTTCGGGCTGGTCGTTTCAATAATGATCCAAATTCCAGCAATTGGAACGGAACCGCTAATGATCCTTATTATATTCTAGCAGCTGACGACATTTACTTTCATCAATTGAGCACCCCTGGAACGATTAGCTTTACTGGCTTAGATACAACTTTAAAATATAATGTTCGAATCTATAATTTAATTGGAAACCGAGCTGATGTTGTAGATACTTTCATGGTTACGGACGGAGCTTCCACACGAACGGCGTCAAATACGCGTGGGGCAGGTTGGGCCGCTACAAACCTTCATGATGCAGGTACCGTTTTTGAAAATATATCTGCAACCGCGGCAGGTCGAGTTACCGTAACGACACCGCCGCCAAGTGTGAACGCTTTTCCATTAAATGCGATTATCTTGGAAATACTAAATGACTTTGACGGGGACGGCATTCCTGACTTGCGTGATATTGACAGCGATAATGACGGTATCACCGATAATGTAGAAGCCCAGACAACAGCTAATTATATTGTGCCGTCTAATGCGGGTGGTGCCTTCGCCGATAGTGATAATGACGGGCTTGATAATGCTTATGAGCCAAATGGGTTATCGCCTATCGATACGGATAGCGATAGCACGCAAGATATATTTGATAATGATTCCGACAATGACGGGCTACTTGATATCGAAGAGAGAGATGATACAGGCCCAACAGCCATAACGTCAGTGGCCGATACAGATAATGACGGCTTGCTAGATATTTTTGAAGGCAGCGCCCTCAATGACAATTACATCGTGAATGACGAAAATATTTTAGGCGCCGATTTCCTCTTGGGAGACTCGGATGATGACACGGACGCTAATGGCGGTAACGCCGTGCCGTTGACCCAAGACTTAAACTACCGAGACATTTTTCAAGTCGACATACAGCTAGAAAAAACGGTTGCGGTTTATGACCCCGAAAATGCAGGTCTTTTCATGCTCCCGGGAAATGACGTCATTTATACGTTTTCGGGTAGTAATGAAGGCGACGGGCCCAGCGATGATGGCTCTATTTTTCTTGTCGACCGCCTCCCGCCTGAAATCGAATTTTATAATGACGATATTGACGATAGCGGTCCTGAAACGGGCGTCATCGTTTTTGCCCAAACGGACACGAACTTGACCTTCACGCCTTCGGCGGATTTGGGCTTCTCAAATGCAGCCACTCCCCCCAGTAGTTTTGCAGCATGTAACTATACACCGCTTCTTGGCTATGACCCTAATGTGACCTTCCTATGCTTAAACCCAAAAGGAAACCTCAACTCAGGAACGCCCTCTCCAAGCTTTAGCTTTCAATTTAGAGCGAGAATAAAGTAGCCTTTAGGCAAAGAATAAATGACAACTCAGTAATGGATAATTTAGAACTATTTAGCGCGACTTCTAACGCCTTCAATGGGGATGTTTTTTCTATTTCTGAGCGTCCTAAACTCACCCAAAGTAAGACACTCGCTAACGTCCGCTATGGAGATCTTGCTACGTTTTTCAGAGGCTTAAGTCGCGCGATAAATTGGCCGCTGCGAAATAAATAAGCCCCATTAAAACGGCAGGCCTGCCTTTGCCTATAGTCTGCGCAAGCGCGGAGACGTAATCTGCATTTTCAGGCGAGAGGCGCACCGTTGTACGGCGCGACGGCGCAAAGACATCTTCGCGAAACCAAGCCGCTATATCTGAGACATGGAAATCTTCGCGAATTTGCGAGAGTGTGCGGTCAATGACCTTAGAGCGCGCACGGGTCTTCATGCGTTTACCCATTTGCACGACCAAACCCTCTGCGCCCGGCTCTATCATCATCTCTACGGCTTTACTGTCCATAAAACTAGGATAGCCGCTATTCCTAACCAAGCTCTTAATGCGTTGCGGTAAATGAAAGTAAAAATGACCCCTGATTTGCACGAGGTTTGAGAGTTTGGGTTTTACCCAAGCGCTTTGCTGAACGGGTACGATAAGGTATTGCGACAGCCTATTAAAGCTGCAGGTCGAAAAACACTCGTCGACGCTTTATCGTTTAATACTCTAAAGTTTGGCAAATAAGTTATCTGAAAGATGATATTTTTCGAATCCTGTCATTCTAACAGGTCACTATACCGCGTCCCGACAAGTAATTTGCTATGTCCCGACACACTTTTTCTTGCCAATAACTTTCAGTTTTGCAAGATGTAAAATGAAGACTACAGGTATAAATTGATCGAAATATCAGGGTTTAAGATGAAATCAGAAAAGAAATCAGAAAGTTTGGAAGTACGTCTCTCACATGTAGATAAGCAAAATCTACAAGCTAAAGCTGCCCGCGAAGGCCGCTCAGTCAGCCATGTAGTCCGTAGTTTGATTTCTGATTATTTGCATCAACCCAAGCCCCACCCTCAACTTTCATTTTTCACGGAACTTCTCATGAAACTTAAATCCAAACCTAAAACAGTCTTAGCCACATTAGCTTGCTTGCCCATACTTGCAGCACCCGTGTTCTTTTCGACACCCGCCATGGCCGAAAACTTATCCATCAACCTTAAAGGTGAATTCATCAAACAGCTTGAGGATGGAAACAGAGTTCGGAGTTTCAATACTGAGATACATATTCAAGATGGGCAGTTTTGGCAGATGCGCTTGCCGTCAATTATTGCGCAAGGCACTGAAACAGGATTGTACATGACCGTCAATGTCACCGAAAACGAGGATGAAGTCACTTTGAAATTAATAATCTGTGAAATCAAAGATGCACCAGCAACAGGGCGAAATATAGTAGAAGTAATCCCAATCGGAATTTGTGACGGAGAAAATATTCTATCTCAGCCGACTTTAACAACTCATCATGGTGATGAAGTATCGTTCCGAATGGGAAATTCTTCCGGTGAGACATTCAAATTAAGCGCGCTACCTAAGAAATTCTAAATCGTCGCTCTTACATTTAACCTTAAAGACTAAACAATACTCGGGTGTCTTAAATTTGTATGCGGTTTCAAAACCGTTTCCCTAGCAGCAGCCGCATACCTTACCCATTCGTTAACAGCCGCTACCGAATGAAAGCTAAGTTCGCTTTCAAGGGTGAGTGTTAGTTTTGGGCATAATAACAGCCAGAACCGCATATAATTTGGTGTGCTTAAACTTACCAGTTGACCCCATCGATATTTTTTCCATTGCATAAGTTACTTTATAACGATAGGTTATTTTTGTGACATTTTTCCGAAACATATGTCTATTTCTGTTCGCCAAACTAAAGGGTTTGGCAGGACTAAAAACTCTGTTCCCAGCGCTCATCATATCCCTTTTTATATATGGTCAGATCGGATCAACGGCGCATGCACATGATCATGAACACGACACACAGCATAAGCCGTGTGAAGTTTGCATTCTAGCGATTAATGACGATGAGAGCGTCTGTGACGACATTGACTTGCCAGATTTGTCAGAAGGGCCTGATATTGTAATCACAGAGTTTTACTCTGACATAGGCAAAACCACAGCTCAGCTTGAACTGAATTTCTCACTTTATACGCCGCCAAAATCGGCCTCCTTGACTCGACATTTGGACGCCGCGCGCGCACCTCCTTTACCCATAATGAGTATCGTAGAGCATATTTAACGAGAGTTGAGCGTAAAGAGCGCTATCAAACCTGACGTTAGATTTGCATTCCCTGCATCCATGACTTTACCCCATCACGTGATGGGGCTTTATGTTTATGGCTTGCACACCCTCAATAAAAGGAGGGCTCGATATGAGTGTTGAATTGAAAACTCAATCATATGCGACCCAAGCTCTTAACGTGCCTGCAGCATTAGCCCAAGCAGAACATCTCATAGCTCCTAAAGGCGGCCGTTTCACGGCAATTAGAAAACATGTTTATCACGTCTTACTCAAAGCCTCTCACCCGCTTGGAGCTTACGAAATCATCGATGAACTCAAGGGTATCGGCTCGCAACAGCCGCCCACGGTTTACCGGGCCTTGTCTTGGTTGATGGATCATGGGCTGGTCGCAAAAATCGCCTATAATTCTCGCTTTACAACCATACCAATTGGTGTTGAAGCCGATGACTTAGCCTTTGTCATTTGCAGGGAGTGCGGAGGAACCGACACATTAGAGGCTCCTGGGCTTTCAAAATCACTGCATCAAACGGCAAAGGAACGCGGGTTTAAAGACACGAAAATGGTGATGGAAATTATTGGTTTGTGTGGCGCGCACAAGAAAGAAGCTTGTTAATGAGTCTCTTAACTTTTGACCGCGCAGGTGTTGTTCTTTCAACGCTATGTCTTGCGCATTGTATTCTATTGCCTTTGGCAGCTAGCGTCCTGCCCATTGCAGGCGTGCTGTCTGAGAATGAAATGATTCATAAGGCTCTCGTATTATTCGCTATCATCCCAGCGTTCTTTGCTTTTACAGCTGTTACCTATTCCAAGTTTGCCCCTATGATACGCGGTTTTGGCGCCCTCGGAATTATCATCCTGCTAATGGGTGCCTTTATTGAGCCCTTACATGATTTCGAAACTATTTTGACGATGATTGGAGCTGTTAGCTTAGCCAATACACATATTTTCCGAATTATCGTAAACAAATCCCACAGCCATTAATTGATGTCGCGGCTGTTCTGAAATGAAAGCTAATTTCGTTTTCAAGAGCGTAAATATTAACGAAACCCTACCAAAACCCAGGGAATGAAAGCGCAGCGGGCTTTCATTTACTACGGCGCCTTATGCCGCTGGAAAAAGACTTTATTGAGCGCGGCTGCGGCCTGCTCTCCCTCTCCGACCACCGTATCAATTCCCGCTTCTTGGAGGAGCGCCGCGCCGCGCCAATGCACACGCGGGTCAGGGTCAATCACAGCGATTACGCAACGCGCAATCCCCGCCTCAATCAAAGCATTCGCACAGGGCGCAGTTTGTCCGTAATGGCTGCACGGTTCTAACGTCACATAAGCCGTAGCGCCCTTTGCCTCTCTACCCGCGATTTGCAACGCATTGGTCTCCGCATGAGGGCGGCCTCCATCGGATGTTACGCCCTGCCCAATAACATGACCGTCTTTAACAAGCACGCAGCCCACAGCAGGATTTTCTGCCGTTCGGCCAATTTGGGTCTTTGCCAAATCCAGTGCCGCTTGCATATAATCGGCATCACTCCCCATGGTCTACGCAGATTTTGCCTTAGGGATTTCAGGTAACTCTTTGGCACGTTTTTTATCAAGGTAACGCGCAGACGTCACATTGATTGTCCCATCTTCTAGCTCGATTAAAAGCGGGTTCCCTGTTGGAAATTCAAATCCCGGAATATCTTTATCATCCACATGGAAAAGCGTTTTCAAAAGCGCCCGTAAAGAGTTTCCATGCGCGGAAATTATCACATTAGAATTGGCACGCAAAAAGGGCATAATTTGACCTTCGAAATAAGGCAAAACGCGCTCACATGTCATGGACAGGCTCTCTCCGCCGGGTAATTGACTCGGGGTGATATGAGCATATTTCGGGTCATGTGATGGATGAAACTCATGGTCTTCGTCAACTTGCGGCGGGGGCACATCGAAGCTTCTACGCCAAATATGCACCTGCTCGTCCCCGTGTTTGTCGCGGGTCTCTTGCTTGTTCAGTCCCGTCAAACCGCCATAATGACGCTCATTTAAACGCCAGTCTTTAGTGACAGGAATGTGGAATTGCTCGGCCGCCTCTAGAGATAGCCACAAAGTTTTGACCGCGCGGCGTTGATAGCTTGTAAAACCAATGTCGAATTTAATATCTTCTTTGGCGAGTAATTTACCTGCTTTTTTAGCTTCCTTAACGCCTTCGGAAGTTAAGCCAACGTCAACCCAACCCGTGAAGCGGTTTTGAAGGTTCCATTCGGATTGTCCGTGACGGACGAGAACGAGATGTGTCATTTGAAAATCTTTCTTACTCAATTTCAATATAATTTATAGAATAATTTAATGCGCGTCATTCCAATTTTTCGCAGCATTGGCGTCAACGCGCAATGGAACTGATATATGTACCGCAGGCTTATGCGCATTTTCCATTACTTTCTTGGCGATTGTTATAAGTTCCTGCGCGCGGGTTTCAGGGACCTCAAACACCAATTCATCATGCACTTGCAAGAGCATGTGCGCACCGTCGATGGGCATAATCGCCTCTGGCATACGCAACATAGCGCGGCGCATAACATCGGCAGCAGCCCCTTGAATTGGCGCGTTAATCGCTTGTCGTTCTGCAAATCCTCTCACAGATTGGTTTTTATCAACTATCCCCTTAACGTGACATTTACGGCCAAAAATAGTTGTCACAAATCCGTTTTCGCGCGCTTCACTTTTTGCAGATTCCATATAGGCCTTAATGCCTGGGAACTTCTCAAAATAGGATTTAATATAATCTGCCGCTTCTGTGCGGCCTATGCCGAGGTTATTGGCAAGACCAAACGCGCTAATGCCGTAAATAATACCAAAATTAATCGCTTTAGCGCGGCGGCGCGTGGCTGTGTCCATATCCGCAATCGACACGCCAAACATCTCTGATGCCGTCAATGCGTGAATATCCACCCCATCTGCAAAGGCTTGCTTCATCGTTGGCAGATCAGCAATATGAGCTAGCAAACGCAACTCAATTTGTGAGTAATCGGCCGCGACAAGAACATGACCTTTTTCTGCGACAAATGCATCGCGGATTTTACGGCCATCTTCTGTTCGAATAGGGATATTTTGTAAATTCGGATCAGATGATGACAGCCGCCCAGTCGTCGTAGCCGCCAGTGAAAAGCTTGTATGCACACGCCCGCTATGTTGATTAATCTGGCCAACAAGCGCGTCCGTATAGGTGGATTTAAGCTTGGCAAAATGCCGCCAATCTAAAATTAGTTGCGGCAGGGCCTCGCCTGCTGCGGCAAGGTCCTCGAGAACTCCCGCTCCAGTTTGCCATGCGCCTGTTTTGGTTTTCTTCCCGCCTTTGAGGCCCATCTGGTCAAAAAGAATTTCGCCAAGCTGTTTAGGACTTCCCAAATTAAATGTCGTTCCAGCCACCTGATACGCTTCGTCTTCGAGCCCAGCCATTTTCTGCGCAAATAATCCCGACAAACGCGCGAGTTCTGCGCGGTCTACTTTGATGCCGTGATTTTCCATTTGCGCCGCGATTTTTGGTAAACCTCTATCTAGCGTTTCATAGACTGTCGCAACGCCGTTAGCCGCCAGTTTTGGTTTCAAAAACTTCCATAAACGTAAGGTAACATCCGCATCTTCTGCGGCGTAAGGCGTAGCTTCATCTAATGGAATTTGGTCAAAGGTCTTTTGTTTTTTCCCTGTCCCTGCAATCTCTTTAAAAGATATTGGCTTATGCCCAAAATGACTTTCGGATAGGAAGTCCATCCCGTGTCCATGTAATCCCGTTGCCAAAGCATAAGACAACAACATTGTATCATCATAAGGCTCAGGATGGATATCGTAACGCGCAAAAACGCCCAAATCATATTTGAAGTTCTGCCCTACTTTTAAAATGTTCGGCGCCTCCAGCAAAGGCTTAAGCGCCTCAAGCGCTATGTCCATTGGGATTTGCTTTGGCGCAGCACCGCCAAACATATCCTCTCCGCCGCCTTCTCCGACATGGGCAAGCGGAATATAACAGGCTTCATTATCGGCAACCGCCAAGCATATGCCCACCATTTGTGCCGCGCGGCTATCAAGACTATTGGTTTCAAGATCTACCGCAATGACACCAACCTCATAGGCGCGCGCTACCCAATGCTCTAGGCGGTCTAATGTTTGAACGCATTCATATTTTGACTTATCAAATATAACATTTTCAGGCGTGGGTTTCTCCAGCGGAGCCTCAAAGCCTGATTTCGTATCATCCTTACGAATACCCGAAGTCTCCCCTTCCCCGAGCGCCGCGCGAACGCGGGTTGTGAGCGTACGAAATGTCATAGCCTCTAGGAAATCAAATAACACATCCACATCTGGATCCGTGACAGCTAAGTCTTCGACGGGCACCTCAACGGGCACATCTGTTTTCAAAGTCACAAGTTCCAACGATACACGCGCATTATCGATGTTATTCATCATCTTTTCACGGCGGCCCTTTTGCGGGATTTCGTCACAGCGTTGCAGTAGCGTTTCCAAGTCTCCATATTGCTCAAGCAATAATACAGCTGTTTTCACGCCAATCCCTGGAACACCCGGGATATTGTCCACGCTATCACCTGCTAAGGCTTGAATTTCGATAACACGTTCAGGCCCCATACCAAATTTCTCAATCACTTGCGGGATAGATATGGTGCGGTTTTTCATTGTATCGACCATCGTGACTTTGTCAGAGACGAGCTGCATGAGGTCCTTATCAGAACTAATGATCGTAACGCGCGCGCCTTTGGCTTCGGCTTGGCGAGCATAAGTCGCAATCAAATCATCGGCCTCAAAGCCTTTCATTTCAATCGCAGGCGAGCCAAAAGCGCGGGTAGCATCACGCGTGAGCGGAAATTGCGGAATCAAGTCTTCAGGTGTTTCCCCGCGATTAGCTTTATAAGCAGGAAAAATATCATTCCGAAAGGTCTTGCCGCTGGCGTCAAATATCACAGCAAAATGCGTCGGCCTATCCTCATCGCTTTGCCCGCGTAGAAGCTTAAACAACATATTCGAAAACCCAGCCACAGCCCCAATTGGTAACCCATCGCTTTTGCGCGTTAGCGGCGGGAGCGCGTGATAGGCGCGAAATATATACCCAGAGCCATCCACGAGGACGACATGGGAGTTTTTATCGACAGGCGCCGTAGCGGTCATAATATATCCTTCAAATCCTGAATGATTTTAATGGCTAGCCAGCCGAATTTTCAATAGCCTAAACAATAATTTACGGTATAAAATTGCAAATGCCGTAAAACAGCATATTATTGCCATATTTCGTTCACACGCGATGTGACAGACATAGATCATGGAGGATAAGTCTGTATCAATCAGTCGATACCGTAGGCCCAGATGATGGACCTAACGCCGCGCAGACCAAAGAACTGGGCGGGGTAAAGCCCTCTGTTTGGGCAAGGTATAAGACCCCTTTGGTCTTTGGCTTTGCGATTTCCTGTGCCTCTGTGTTTTTTGCGTTGACCTATACGCGCCAAAACGCCGCTCCGCTTAAACCATCAAACCTTACGCTTACACAAGCAAGCCAAGAGGCTTATCTCAAAGCCATCAGCGATTCTAATGCCGCGCTACGCCGTGCAAGGTTGCAAGACTTTCTGCGAGCTCATCCAAAAAGTCCTCGGAGTTTTGCCGCCCAAGCGCAGCTTGAAGTCCTAAACGCCTATGAAACGCGCGATTGGAATTACATTACCAAGGTGGCCTATGAAAATAGCCTACCCCAAGACATTAGGCTTACCGCGCTTGAGGATTACAACCAACGCTGGGGCGGGGATTTACTTGGCGGGCGGGCAGAAGACATTCAGAACCTGCGTGTAAATATAATAAATTTACCCGACAAAAGACCTCAACCAAACCGCGAGCTTGAACAAGGCCAAAGCCCGATTCCTCGCAATATCATTGGAAATCGCTTACTCGGGGAACCTCGGCGCGTGGTTATAACCCCGCCGCCGCCCGTCACACGCAACCCTGTCATTGTACAACGGCCCAAAGATGTCATTATTCCGCCTGTGGTTCGCAAAAAAGTCACGCCGCGTTATCCGCGAAAGGCATTGAGCCGCAATATAGAAGCTTTGGTTGTTCTACGGCTTAATATAGACAATCGCGGCCGCGTACAGCTAGCAGAGCTAGTAGAGGTGCAAGCTCAAAAATACCAAAAAGATTTCATCAAAGCTGCGCAAAAAGCTGCGCGGCGCACACGTTTTAACCCTCAAACGGTCAATGGCAATCCCGTACCTGTATCTGGCATTGAAAGACGTTATCGCTTCAAAGCTAGCCAGTAAGCCTAGCATCCAAAGTCTTAGTGATGGCCAGCGCCGTCAGAATTTGGATCAAGCTTAAACACTCTGCCGCAATATTTACAGATCACGGATGTACCGCCCGCCATATCCATGAAAACACGCGGGTGACCCAGCGCACCACCGCGGCCATTGCATGAGACGCGTTTGCTTGTCACAATCTCTACATTATCTGTGTGTACATCCGACATGAACATCCCTTAACTGCTATGGATAGACCTAGCCATCCACGGTACAAAATGAAATAACGCTTGAAAGGCTCATATGACAGGCATATGTGCAGGTCAATCATCTCTCTATTTTATTGAGGCCTTAAATTACATGAAAGCAGATTATGTCAAATAGCGAAAGTCCCGCGATTGAACTAATCGGTTTACGCAAAACATATAAGGCCAGTAAGAAAACGGCTGCGAAAGAGGCCTTAAAAGGGATTGACCTAACCATACCGCGCGGCTCTATTTTTGGATTGCTTGGCCCAAATGGGGCTGGAAAATCTACCCTGATTAATATCCTTGCAGGCCTTGTCAATAAAAGCTCAGGTACGGCGCGAATTTGCGGTCATGATATTAGTGATGATACGCGCGCGGCGCGCGCCTCCATTGGAATTGTCCCACAGGAAATTGCCATGGACGTCTATTTTACCCCGCTGCAAGCCTTGGAGTTGCAAGCCGGGTATTACGGCGTGCCTAAATCCGAACGACGCAGCGAAGACATCCTAGAGGCGTTAGGCTTGGCAGATAAACGCCATGCCTATGTGCGGCAATTATCTGGCGGGATGAAACGGCGCCTACTCATTGCCAAAGCCTTAGTCCACAACCCGCCCGTATTGATTTTAGACGAACCCACCGCAGGCGTAGACATAGAACTCCGACGTCAATTATGGGCCTATGTAGAAAAACTGCATGAACGCGGCACAACTGTGATTTTAACCACCCATTACCTCGAAGAAGCCGAAGCCTTGTGTGACCGCATCGCAATTATGCATCAAGGCGAACTTGTCGCCAATGAGAGTAAGGATGATATGCTCTCTCGTCTGGATAAACGGGTTTTGAAAATTACGTCATCGCAAAAACTGACAGCCCTGCCGCAAGGTTTAGATAATCTCAACAGTACCATCTCCAGCGATGGGCATTTGTGTATTGAATATCGCAGCGGAACAGATTCCATTCCCGATTTGTTAGAAACTGTAAAAAACTCAGGTGTCGATATTCAAGACTTACGTACAGAAGAACCTGATCTTGAAGATGTGTTTATGGCTCTGACCTACGCAAGTCCCCCTAAGAGTTAAATCTTATTTTTTGAATCAGTTTTTTCGGTCATTCCCAAACACTGTTTCACCCGTTCTGGTCTTCCCATCACGGCTTTGCCGCGATAGAGGCACATATGGCCGTGCACACGAACATAGATAACTCAGCAGATTTCCCAAATAGCTGGACCGCAGAGCTTAGCATATTGCTCAAGCTCGGGATTCCTATGGCCCTAGCGCAGCTTATCCAATTTTCTGTCTATTTTTTTGATACAGTCATGATTGCCCGCATCAGCCCGACCGATGTTGCCGCTGCCGCGCTTGGGTCTGTGGTGTATTTCATGCTTTGGATGATCGGAAGCGGCCCTGTGGCGGCTATCTCTCCTTTGGTATCACAAGCTTTGGGTAAAGATAAAACCGATGTCAAAGACCCGCGTAGGTCTGTCCGCATGGCGATTTGGGCAGCATTTTTGATGCTACCTATTGTTTTGATTTGTTTATGCTTCACAGAAACAGTCGCCTTAAAGCTTGGCCAAGACCCAGAGGTCGCGCGCAAAGCTCAAGGTTATGTTTTAGCCCTTGCTATAGGGTTACCATTTGCTTTGGCGACAATGGCCTTACGCAATTTTCTAGCAGCCCTAGGCAAGACTAACATCCCACTTGTGCTTGTGACATTGACCACGCTTATAAATATTGCTTTGAATTACGTTTTAATCTTTGGTAATTTCGGCGCTCCGCGTTTGGAGCTAGTCGGGGCAGGAATCGCCTCTAGCCTATCCTATATTGCCGGCTTCTTTTTATTCGCCGCTTATATTCAATGGGATAAACGAGCCAAAACCTTCGATGTCTTTAAACGCCTACACCGTCCTGATTGGTCACGTTTCAAAGAGATTATCACATTAGGTTGGCCAATCTCTGTCACCACAATCTTTGAAGGAATGTTATTTAACGCCATTGTCTTCATCACGGGCATATTGGGCGTTATGGAGCAAGCCGCATATCAAATTGCGCTTAATGTTGCTAGCTTAGCTTTTATGTTGCCATATGGCATGTCCATGGCTGGGTCCGTGCGCATTGGACTAGCGCGCGGAGCCAATCACAAAATAGCCGAAAAACGCGCCGCCAGCACGACCTTGATAGCCTGTGTTTTAGCCATTGGCCTTTTCGCACTCCCGATCGCGATTTTTCCTGAACGCATTAGCGGGCTTTATCTAAACCCCCATAAAGCTGATGACATCATCGTTGCACAATTCGTGATCGGTTTCCTGCCATTGGCAGCAGGTTTCATGTTTTTTGATGCGTTGCAAGTCGGGGCCAATCAACTTTTACGCGGACTTAAAGATGTGAAAGCGCCCATTTGGATTACAGCTATAAGCTATTGGGTTATTGGATTTCCTATAGCATTTTACCTCGCACTTCATACAGATATTGGCGTCAATGGTGTCTGGTTTGGACTAATGGCAGGATTGTTTAGTGCCGCTATCGGTCTGGGAACACGGCTTTTATGGCAGATTTCAACACCTCATCATCCTCCGTCATATTAGAGGCGGCATCTTCTTCAATGGGCTCGACTAGAAAATGGCGGCCCTGCGCATCTTCGATTTCGACCACCCAAATATCAGGGTCTTCATCAATGCGGCGATTAATATATAGATCCACGTCACTCTGACAAAGTCCCCTCTTTGGCCACCAAACACGCTCCCCGCTAGAATTACGAATAGGGCGATAAATCACGAAAGATTTGTCACGGGCAAGATGCGTAATGACGATATAAGCCCCAGCATCGCCGTCTCCTTTTCGGACAATGAGCGCAAAAGCGCCTGCGCTTTGGGCGCGTCTCATCAGAGCGCTAACGGCTATCTCTGTCTTTAACTGTGGCATAAATCTCGCATAAAGCATTAAACGCATATGTATATGAGTCTATTTATGGTTAATGTGAAATTAAAGCCTTTCTCTAAGGCCAAATAGACATTTTTTCGTAAAACTTCCCCGTACCGCCCTGTTTGGCACTCAACTTGCTTCGTTAAAGTTTCATTTATCATGAGGCGCGGACTATGTTCCCACTGAGTACACACAATAAACGTAAATTATGGGCTAGCACAGTCCTAACAAGCGTTATCATATCATGCGCCGCGCAGGCTGGTGCTCAGTCTGCCCCTCAAACGCGCGTGAACTATGCTACGCCCTTATCGCAAATCATACTAAATGGGAAAATTAATCAAAATAACAAGGCTGAACACAGAACATTGGATTGGCGTAAACCCTCACTGACCTTTACCTTTGATCTACCGGCTGCAAATCTCACGGATAATATTGAACTTCTCATCAGCGGTGACCCACGCGCAGGCGTAAATCCGCGTGCTCCCTTAACTGTGCAGTTTAATAATGATGAGCCTGTTTTGTTGAAAGCCAAGGGCCAAGGTTTTGATGCACGAGTTACGCTCAACCCCCTCAAAGCGCGGACATCACGCAATATTATTCGCATCAGTTATGATGCCGAAACAGGTCAAGACTGTATTCTTCCGCAAGATGGCGGATGGGACATTAATCTCACAAGCTCAAAGCTGGCCATAAATAGCCGCTCTAAACAAAGGGCTCTGCAATTTCGCGAAATTGACAATCATCTCTCTACCTCAGGGCTAGCTCCGCGCCGCGTGAATTTAATTGCCGCAGGCCAAAACGCGACACAGCTTCAAGCTTTAGCGGCTCAAGGCATTGGTTTGCGCATGGACACATTGCCGAATTTCACAACAAATCAGCGCAATAGTGATTTTGAAATCATTATGGCACGTCGGGATGAATTATATAAATACACGCGTGATGAAACTGCAATTGAGGGCACAGGCGCGGCAATTATCATTGCGCGCGGCCGTCCTATAACCCTTATTTTCACGGGTGACACGGATGAGCAAATCTTGACGAGCGTTAAAGGTTTCGCACAACGTCACTTACCTACAGCGCGGCGTTCTGTAACAGGTCTTGGCGAGATGCGCCTTCAACCCCCTTTGAAATCAGATCTTGTACGCCTGTCGGGCACACTTCCATTGATAGATATTCCAACCGCCTCAAGCTTTACAAATTGGTCAGGCGATGATTGGGCCAGCGGACCAAAGACTCTACGCTTTGACGTGACAGATCCAAGTGCCATGTCAGGAGAAATTTTATTACGCCTTGCGAGTAGCAAAAACATATCTAATACCTCCAAGCTCAATGTTAGGCTCAATGGCGAGAGCCTTGGCACGACCGCTATAGATAAACGCAGAAAATCTGTTGGATTTGAAATCAAAGATGGCCTGCTACGCGGCAAGGATAATATTCTAACATTAATGCCAGAATTAACGCCCAATGAAGTGCTAAGTTGCGACGCACGCACTGGGCCTAATTTCCATCTTGGTGCTGGCTCTAAAATCATTTTGAACACAGATACGCCATCAGAGATTACTGAATTGTCGCGCATGACAGCGACAGCTGTCCCGTTTTCAGATGATAAAGGCCAAGAAAGTTACATTGCCATGACAGGTAATCAAGCCGATTTTCACGCAAGTTTAAAAGTCTTATCACGTCTGGCCAAAACATCGGGCGAAGGTTTAATCGCCGCGAATTATAGCCGCAATATAGATTTGGCTCAAACCGAGAATAAACATGTTTTATGGCTTGGACCGTCAAACCAACTTCCAGCGACGTTATTGCAAAATGCTCCGCGCGGCCTAACTGATGCGTTACGAGGCCGTGGTTTTGAAGGGGATAATTTATTCTCTGCCAATATTGAACAATTTGCCAGCCTTGATGCTGATGCGAGTTTTAAACTCGCCGCACAAAGCCTGTCGACCTCTCGCCGTATCCGTCAAGGTGGTATTGCGGCATTATATCCATCGCAAATATCAGGCGGCCATATTATTGGAGTTATTACAAATACTCCAGGGCAAAGCTATGTTTCTAGCGCGCAAACGCTTACGCAAGCCGCCTATTGGAATGAGATCAAAGGCGGCGTGTCGCGTTGGAATAACAACTCAGTTCTAAGCGTTCAAAGCGCACAAAACGTCGCCAATTATGACGCACCCAAAGAGAACATCACATCTTTAAAACCAAATTTTCATCTAAATACATCTATCTTTGATAATAGTTTTAACGCAGCCGCCCAATTTACTGAAACACTTACGGGTAAGTTCTGGGATGGAATTAAAGGTTTTGGGGCAAGCATAGCGCATAAAACGAAATCTATTTCGCCAAAAAATTCGCGAACGTCAGATGCGACGGCGCAACAAGACTCTATTGTGCCAACACCGCGTATAAAACCGGACGCCGCAAAGCCTTCTACGGTTGTTGAAAATCCTCAATTAAGAGGGAAATTACAAAATGCCTTGCACCGAGCCAATGGTTGGGCGGGTAACGCAAGCACATATTTACGTAACACAACCACGGACCCCAACCAAAGCTTTACCCAAAAGCTGTTGAGCCCCAAAGTTCTATTAATGATCATTGCTTTACTCTTGGTCTTATTAGGCATGTCATATTTCACTCGCCCAATTTCGGAAATTAGACGGAAGAACTGATAATATATAATTCTAAAAAAGATCACGCTTTATAAATGCGCCAGGGGGGGGGGCAGAGCTTCCCTTACTCAGGCGGATTTTGTGGGAGATGTACAGATACTAGCGTACCTGCGCCGACTTCACTTTCAATATCCAAAGTCCCATTATGTAGTTCCGTCAGGTTTTTAACAAGATTAAGTCCCAACCCTGTTCCGCGCTCAGAAATAAGCATTGCGCCTGTCCCTTGTTGGTAGGGTTGCGTGACTTTATCCAAATCGCTCTTGCTCATACCCGTGCCATTATCTTTGACGAATAATGTGAGTATATTGACAGCACTCTGAGTATCAATTTTTGCACCAAGATGGATAACATCTCCGCGGTTTGAGAATTTAATCGCATTGGATAGCAGATTTAATAGAATTTGCCGCACGGCCCTGCGGTCAGCTTTCAAGAGAAAAACTTGATCTTCTTCTAATTCGATCTGGATGTTTACTTCAGCCTTATCCGATGATGGCCGAATCATTTTCACGGAGCTACGAATAACATCTTCCACGTCAAAATCTGTATAATTTAACTCATACTTCCCAGCTTCAGCTTTGGATATGTCCAGAACATCGCCGATAAGATCAAGCATATGTTGCCCGCTATCATGAATAAGATCAGCATATTCCGCATATTTACTTGGCAACGGGCCAAAAAGACGTGAACGCATCATATCAGAAAAGCCAATAATCGCATTGAGCGGCGTTCGCAATTCATGGCTCACGCCCGCAAAAAACAAGGTTTTATCTTCACTATCACGCAGAGCTACGGCTTGGGAACGGCGCAGTTGCTCTATGCGCGTTTCCTCATCTGAACGGTCTGTCGTATGCAATAATATCCCGCCCGTACGCAGCGGCGTTACGCGCACATCATAGGACATCATATAATTATCTTCATTCGGCCAAGACAGGCGCACAATTTGTTTCTTTCGGGTCTCACGCGCTAAGGCAACTGTTTTATCAAAATACATTTGCGCGCCTTCATCATCTTTAAATAATGTTGATAGGCTTCCCACACGCGACAGATCATTAAGTCCAAATTGGCTTTGGCCCAGAGGGTTTGTTCCAACTAAGTCTCCTGATGACGTAAACTCAAAAAGCCCGCCCTCTACGCCATCGCGCCACCGCGTCCCCGTTGACACATGTCTGGAAACTTGTTGCGTATTTGCGGCGACAAACATGGCGGATAAGAGCAAGGCAAAACTTGCAGACAACCCTGTAATTTGTCCCCAGTTTTCTTGTACCTGTGATAACGGAGCTGACGGTATATATCCTCGCTGCCCTGCTAAGAAAATTAGGCCGCCAATCAGTAAAGAAATAATAAGAGCCTCTAAAACTTTCTCTCGCACAAACAGCATAGCTACAGCTAAAGGGCAGATAAACATTGCCGCCATAGGAATGAAGCCCAAAGTCGTACAGGCCAAAGCGGCTAACCCTGCCCATATGAAAATTACAACAATTTGCGCCCATTCTTTGCGCATAAATGGCGACAAGATGATCGTTAGAAGAGCCGGCAAAACTCCTGCTCCAAAGATGAACATCAACGCCATAAGCCCTGTGCCGCGCATATATGCTGCCGCCAAAGCTGCCGTTAAAGCGAATATCCAAATCAAGCTTGGAATTATGAGCTTATGTTTTGAGCTATCCACGCATCATCCTACTATAATTAACCTTAAATAGGTTAATCTCCTTATATTGCCACATAAATGTCAAATTGAGATAAAAAAGCGAACCGTTTCGCGTCTGAGGCACGTTTACAGGCCGTTTACACCTATATTTGCACGACGAAAAGCTTGCAGCCATGCAAAGCTGTGCTTATGTGAGCTTCATGCAAGATTACCCTGATGATATCCAAGATTTAATTGACGACTTTGCCTTTCTCGATGATTGGGAAGCGCGCTATATGCATGTAATTGACATGGGAAAATCCATGCCGCCATTATCTTCTGCTGAGAAAACCGATATTTACAAGGTGAAAGGCTGCGTGAGTCAAGTTTGGCTTGTCAGCGAGGTTCAAGACGGGAAACTTGTATTTCGCGGGGACAGTGATGCCCATATTGTTAAAGGTCTTGTGGCTGTTGTACTGCGGATTTTCTCAAACCGAAGGCCTGCGCAGATCATCGCCATCGACGCCAATGACATTTTAAAAGCCCTAGAGCTTGATGAGCATTTATCGCCGCAGCGCTCTAACGGCCTAAAAGCCATGATAGAGCGCATTAAAAACCAAGCTCAGGCGCTATCGCAATCGTAGGTGCAATTAGTCAAATATGGCTGATAATTTCTCTTGGTTGATGCCCTCTTTCATATCGCGAACTTCGTAATAGATTGAGGTTAAGCCCGCCACAGTGAGCAACGTCACAACAATTTGGTTCACAGCCCCGCCCAAAGCACTCACTATCCAATAGGTAGTACTCGCACCTTCCAAAAGCGCCGTTGTAGAGTTGCCAAATGGCAAGGCAATCAAAGTAAATACTACACCAGAAATCATCGAAATGACGATTAGAATAATATAAAATAGCAACACCCATCTCTTTGAGCCTTTAGAAAGCTCCCATGCCCGAGACAAGGATGAAACCGCGCCTTTGTCTTCTACCGCAATAACCGGCGTCATAATATACCAACCGAATATAAGAATGAACCCAGGAATAATCAGTAATACCAAACCAATTATAGCCCCCAACATGAAAAGAATTGACGCGCCCAATGTTACCCAAAACCGCTTCTTCCCGCGCGCCATGGACTCTTGAAAACTCGGAGGAGCCCCGTTGTAATATCCAAATATATTATGCGACATGGCAATATAAAAAACGACCATAATCACGACAAATGCAAGCCCTCCCAGAATTAATAAGGCCGTATTGATTGGTGTAAAAATTCCGCTAAAACCTTCTAAATCGCCGTCAATAATAAGGTCACTATAGGCACCATCAGCTATGAACATAGGCCAAAGACCGATTAGGAAAAATGGAACACCAATAATAAGAATTAACGGCAACCAAAAATTCTGTCCGAAATATAGTGCCCCATTAAAAGCTCGGCTCATCATTCGGCCAAAATCAAACTTTTTTAAATTTGGATTCTGCCAATCAAATTGATATTCATTCGCTGATTGATTTGACCTATCTACCATAACGCCCCCAATATTTTATTTATCTTTTTTAGAATCAACCCGAGCTTTGAACGCCATATCAAACCCTAAGACCGATATGACAGCTGCAAAGAGCGCAAAGAGCGGGTGCCTGAGTGTAAATAGCACCATGACGCCAATAACAAGACCAATAATAACTGCGTAAGGATGTAGTTTCATATCTCTAATTCAATGTCCCAATATAAATAGTCAAGCCATGTTTTATGTAAATGATTTGGCGGAAAACGGCGGCCCTGCGCCTGAAGTTGATGCATCGTGGGTTGAACGGGAGGTTTGGACGGATGCATATGTGCATCTTTAGGCAAGCGTCCGCCTTTCTTGAGGTTACAATTTGAACAGGCTGCGACAATATTCGTCCAGCTTGTCACCCCGCCAAGCCGTCTTGGTATCACATGATCGAATGTGAGATCATCAGGGCTGCCGCAATAGGCGCATTCAAACCCATCGCGCAGAAATAAGTTAAACCGCGTAAAGGCAGGGTTGCGGTTTTGCGGGACATAGTCTTTCAGAGCCACAACACTTGGCATCTGCATTTCAAAACTTGGGCTGCGCACACATTGTTCGTAGAAATTGACGACATTCACGCGGTCAAGAAATACAGCCTTCACGGCATCTTGCCATGACCAAAGTGACAGCGGAAAATAAGATAAAGGTTGATAATCAGCATTTAAAATCAAGCATGGGTAATTCCCCTGCCTTACAGGCACCGCATTTTCAAACGATACGCGGTCTGGATCGAAATCCGAAAAAGCAACATCAATACCGCTCATAGGAAGCCTGCGAATGTGAGCGGCAACGATATGCAGTCTTCAAAGATAATTGGGAATTTTAACGATGCGATATAACTGAAAACATGTCTCCTATGTCTGTAACTATACCTACATCAAAAGTTAGAGATATGGCAATCCCTCTCATATGTCCGAAAAATGCCTGTATTTTCCAAAATCTTGAGGGTTTTTCATCAATATTCACACAAATTCTTGCCTGTATGTTATTTTTGTTAAGCTTTCATAGGGTTTGCCCGTTATTTTGGAACCATGCGATTCGCAGTTCACATATTACTCCTTAGCACTCTATTAGGTTTCAGTTTCACGGCGGCCTCCGCTCAAACTCAAATCACATCAAAGAAAAATCCCCAAAGCAAAGTCAATGCAGATGTATTAGAAAATTACACTGACCTGCGCCTTGCGCCCACAACACTGCCTGCGCGTTTGCAAAAAGGACAGCAAGCGAGCCGCCTAAAAACCGCTGACGGTTTAAGCTTCACACGCTTTGCAAGACGCTTAGGCGAAATTAGCGCCATATCGAGCGGCGCATCAGGTGAGCTATATGTCGCAGATAGGCAAAGCGGACGCATTTTCGTCATTCCTGACCGCAACCAAGATAGCCGTGCAGAGCAAATCAGGCCGCTGCCCTACCGTTTTAACAGCCCAAGCGCTGTGATTGAAATTGGTCAGCACCTCTATGTTGCTGATAATGATGCTATCTGGAAACTCCCTATTCAATCTAGCTTTGGCCGTCCAGCGCCTGAGGCTAGGTCTGAGACTAGTCCGAACAGTGGAGCTGACACTGGTTCTGCTCACCAAGCGCCTGTCGTTTTAGCCTCTTTAAAAAACATTCAAAACCGAGGAGCATATTTTCTCACAGCTAACTCTGGCGCAGATATTCAAACATCTGCAGCGAGTTTAGTTTTAGGATATTCGGCCCCTAACGGTAAAGCTCGCCTTCTGTCCATAAATGTGCGCACAGGGCGCGCAGATTTACTGGACGAGGTCAACGGTGAATTAGTTCAGCTCATAAGCCCATCAAATCTAGATAACATCAATGCCAAACCTTGGGTGGTGTTTAGAACTAAGGACGGGCTGCATATTGGTCCCAATTTTAACAATGCAAGCTACCTTGGGGAGAACCTCAATGTTGCAGGAATGGCCCTACCTTATAGCGGACCACAAACAGTAGATTGGCCAACCGACTTACGGGAACATATATTTATTTCGCAAACGGACCCTATTCGTATCATGGCGTTACCCACATCTTTAGGCATTGTCCTACCGCAAGGCCGTGACGTTTTCACAGGGTTTCAAGATAGTAGAACCGCATGGGGGCAAACGGGCGTTTTACATATGGACAAGCGCGGTTTATTCGCTGCAGACCCATATAATGGTGAATTATGGCTCATCGCACCTAAGGATAAAACGATACCATCAAAACCAGTCAGCGGATTAAAAGCCGCGCTTGATAAAATCAAAGCCGTTGAAGGTCAGCACTCGGAAGATTTATCTCGGAACCCTCTGGCTGGTATTCATGACAGTCTCTTCCCAGTCTCCAGAGAATCTAAAGATAAAACCATACCTAATGACAATACGGCTACTGAATCTGATACGCCAAAGCCGAAACCTACACCGCCGCGTTAAACCTTATGCGTATCCACATTGGTTGCATATCCCATAAATTGCCCAAGACGCTCTAGGCGAAATATCACTTGCTCCGTCATAAGCGCGACTTCCTCTTGGGCCACTGATAGGGTTAAAATATCGTCATCTATATAGAGAACAAACTCCCCTAACAGGTCAACGGAACGGCCAGTTGCAACGATAGCGAGCCGTATAATTCCGCCAATTAAGCGGGCCGTTTTAATCTGCTCTTCGCTGAGAATTGATTTAATTACCAATTTGTTTGGCACAGCGCGTTTATAGGTGAAAGATCGAAAGATTATCAGCGCCAAAAAAGCACGTTCTTGATGCGTTAGACCTGCGATCGGGGCATATAAAATATCATCAAAAACAAGTTCCGCTCTATAATCAGGATGTAGGTTTTTCCCAATTCCTGCCAAAAGGCACGCGGCTTTATATAGGCGAATATCAGAGGCCTCATCAAACATAACAGACAGACCCGATGTCACACGCTTCATAAATTCAAATAAAGGCTCCCCAAAGTTTTTCTCTTGCTCAGCTCCATAGGCAAAATCAACGCAGCCATCAAGCATCGCATCGCGAGTTTGCACCGCAGGCGAAAACGTATCAAACACCATACCCTCGCGTAATCCTGCGATAGATATTACAACCCTCTTAGCATCCGTAAGCGCCAGTAATTTTTCTAACATTAACCCAGCATATGGTAAGGTTTCGGCACGGGCGCGGCGCATCCCTGACCAATTCAACACTGTATCAATACCATCATTATAAGCCCAATGCGCCAAACTCTGAGCTTCATCTGCGCTCATCTGATAAGCCTGCAGCGTGCGCATAGGGTACAATGTTCGTTGTTGATGCACAGCCGCTAAATTTCGCCAAGCTCCACCAATTAAATAGAGTGTATCCGTATAAATCAGCTCTGGCGGTAGAGGCCGTAAACCATCATCAATTTGCTCGCCAATTCGGCTATATTGCGCAGGTTTAATCTGGCGCAAATCGCTACCAACCACATCAAATGGTCCGAATGGCAAAGATATAGTTTTCCCAATCTGTCCGTTAGCCACCTGCATCAGTTCAAGGCTAGCCCCGCCTAAATCTGCTGCAAGTCCATGTCGGCGTACATCGCCTGCTATAAGGCCCATCCCAGCTAGGCGCGCCTCCTCGGCCCCGCTGATTGGGTCTATTTTTAGGCCCGTACGCGCATATATATCATTTAAAAAATCTGACGCGTCCTTGGCAACCCGCATTGCGGCTGTTGCGCTAATTAAAAGTTGCGGTAAGTTTCTAGCGCGGGCAATACGGTAAAACCGCTGCAGGCCCTGCAAGCAAGCCCGCTTGCCGCTTTCCGATAGACGGCCCGTAATTTTGAGATCACGCCCCAAACCTGCGAGAATTTTTTCATTATAAACAGGTGTAAAATGCGCACCAAAAACATCATAAATAACCAGCCGAATGGAATTAGAACCAATATCAATAACACCGATTTGTGGCTGAGATTTTTGTAAATTATTCATGATCTCGGTACTCCATACCCAAATTTTGCGGGGCAGATGTCGCCAGCGCCTGACCACGGCCTGACAAAGAAGGGTTTTCCATAAAATACTCATGCGCAGAAAACTCTCCGCCCTCTAACTCCGTATGACACCGTATATAACGCCCCGTTGCTTTTAACTCCCAGCTATTCACATTATCTAGCAAATTCGCCATCATAATTTGATGCAAGACTTGAGTGTGTACCGCCCGCGATTCAACTGGCACAAGCGTTTCAATCCTATGATTAAGGTTACGCGGCATCCAATCTGCACTTGAGAAAAACACTTTGGCTTGATCGGACGGCATGGGGTGCCCATCGCCAAAACATATAATGCGAGAATGTTCTAAAAATCGCCCAATAATAGATTTCACTTGGATGTTTTCTGACATGCCTTTAACCCCCGGACGAAGACAGCAGATGCCGCGAATAATGAGATTGATATTTACACCCGCATTAGACGCCTCATAGAGCTTTTCAATAATTTGCATATCGACGAGGGCGTTCATTTTTGCCCAAATACTTCCAGGACGCCCCGCTTGAACATGAGCGATTTCCGCATTGATTAATTCATTTAATCGCGCGCGCAATCCTAAAGGCGCAATAATAAGTTTTTTCATAGACCGCGGCTTGGAATAACTTGTCATGAAGTTAAACAATTTCCCGACATCTTCGCCCATGATTTTGTCAGCTGTGAATAAAGCTAAATCCGTATAGACTTTAGCATTTTGAGCGTGATAATTTCCCGTGCCTAAATGGGTGTAACTTCGTAATTTATCGCCTTCTTTACGGATGACAAGGCTCACCTTCGCATGAGTTTTGTAATCAACAAAACCATAAACAACTTGCACGCCGGCGCGCTCAAGATCGCGCGCCCAGCGCAAATTCGTCGCCTCATCAAATCGCGCCTTTAACTCAACCAGAGCCGTGACATTTTTTCCCGCTTCTGCCGCATTAATAAGCTCGCGCACAATTGGGCTATCATCAGATGTTCGGTAAAGCGTTTGCTTGATCGCAACAACTTGCGGATCAGTCGCAGCTTGTTTCAAGAATTGAATGACAACTTCAAATTCCTCATAAGGGTGATGAACTAAAATATCTTTAGCTGCAATCGCCGCAAAACAATTTCCATCATATTCGCGAATACGTTCAGGAAATCGCGCTGTAAATTGCGGAAATAAAAGATGGGCGGGAGCTGCTTTTAATAGACCTGCCAAATCAGTCATACCCAAAAAATTTGAAACATCTTGAATATTTTCATCCCAACACTCAAAGCTCTCAATCAGGAACTCTCGCATATCTGTAGAAATTCCAGAATTTAATTCAAGACGAATAACACGACCACGGCGCCGCTTTTTCAGTAGAAACTCAAAATGCCGAACTAAGTCTTCGGCTTCTTCGTCTACGGCAATGTCGCTATCACGCGTAATGCGAAACATCCCTGTTTCACCTAAATCAAAATCCGCAAAAAGGTCTGGCGCAAAATAGGTTAACACATCTTCAATTAAGACATAATCACGCCGCTTCCCTGTTTGGTTTAAACACATAAACCGCGGGACATGGGCAGGAACGGGGATCAAGCCAAACATGGGAACATTGCTACCTTTTTCCAATAAGGTCAAAGCCATGCCAAACCCCAGATTGGGCAAAAATGGAAATGGATGCGCGGGGTCAACCGCAAGGGGTGAGAGCAGCGGTAGAATATTATGTTTATATTCAGCCTTTAAAACCTTCATTTGGGCAGCGTTTAAGGTATCGACTTTCAGAATCGATATTTTTTCACTTTCAAGCTCATCCCGCAATTGTCTCCAGCATTGTTCTTGCTTTCGGGTAATCTTGCCCACACGTTTTGTGATTTTTTCAATTTGTCGATACAGTTCAAGGCCATCAAAGCTCGGTGCGCTCATTCCAGCTAATTGCTGAGTACGCAAACCCGCGACCCTAACCATATAAAACTCATCAAGATTAGACGCAGAAATAGATAAGAATCTTATGCGCTCTAATACAGGAAGGTTTGGGTTTTGAGCTTCTTCGAGAACACGGCTATTGAAAAACAACCAAGACAATTCCCTGTTAAAATATCGGCGCGCACTGTCTGCTTTCATACTAATTCTCTCACAGATTACTTAAAGTGTGACAGTCGTGGCCTAGAAAAACAAGACATTATAAAAGACAAAGCCGTATAGTGGTGAACTTATAAACCTCAGCCCTTTTATAAACTTCAGCCCCGCACATACACGTAAAACTCTAGGCTTAAGCTGCGCTCGCCTGCATGTTATCAGAGATAAGCGCGAAAACAGCCTCTGCGCTAGGCGCAACACGTAGTCGCTGACGCATATCTTGAGACCGCAGTAACCGAGAGACCTTAGCGAGCGCGCGCAAATGGGCGCTTGCCGCGTTTTTAGGCGCTAGGATAAAGGTTATAAGGTCAACAGGGCGGTCATCCAAAGCATTAAAGTCTAAAGGTGTATCCAAGCGAACAAACACTGTCATGACAGTATCAATCCCGTCAATTCTAGCATGTGGTACCGCGACGCCATTGCCCACGCCTGTCGAACCAAGACGTTCGCGCTCTAGCGCAGCATTAATAATATCACGGCTATTTAAATCTATACCGTTTGCAGATGCATTTACGACCAAACATGAGGCAACATCCTGAAATAATTGTTTCAAACTTGCCGCATGCACATCAATCAATATCGCATCTGCGCAGAACAACCCTTTAAAAGACATATGTATCTCGTTTTATCAGGGGGTGCTTACATCAATATTACGCTGTATTGTTATAAACAAGGCTATTTTCGCCAATTGCATGACCAACAATTAACACCCCAACACTGTGATTAGTCATTAAGCCCGCGACCTAGCATGGTAAGTTACGAATATCAATGACAGTTCAGTCACATCTTTAGGAGGTCAATATATCATTGCGGGTCTATCCAACCAATATGGCCATCGGCCCGCTTAAAAACCACATTAACCC
>JBDVGI010000237.1:0-3159 GCA_039962885.1 Litorimonas sp.
CGGCCTTATCATAGCTTTCAACTTCATCATAAAACCCAGTGCTTTTCGTGAATGCCATGTTCCGCTCAGAGGTTAAGCCCGTTACTTTAATATTGCTGCGTTGTTTCAAACAATAGGCTGTCCCCATCGCCGTTTTGGATGATGCCGAAAGTAGCAAGACTTGCTCTGCCCCAAAAAATTCTTCATCCGCGAGAAAGTCATCAATCAAAAAACTTGTGGTAAATAAAGGCCGCAAGACAGGCTGTAGATCTTTATGTGCAGCAAAGCTTGGGTCGGCCTCAATCAAGCTGTAATTATTATACACAGGATGCAATGGGACACGGTGATCCGCTCCGTCTTGAAACCCAAGAGCGCTTATCTTCACAGGTTTTATATCCAGAGTTTTCGCAGCAGGGAAAAACCCGTAGATTTGCGTGCCTACGGCGACATCTGCACAATTTGAATCGGTCACTACGGCATAACCCCAAACGGGCATACGGCCCAGATCGTCTATGCCCTCGACCGTCATACCGTACGCTTTGGGATCAAAGAACTTCCAATACCCAATCATATCGCCTGTCACCATATAAGTAATATTATTCGCGGTAAGCGCCCAAGGTCCAATTTCAACCCGAATATAATCAGGCTTAAGCAGTCCGTCTTCAAGGTTCACAACGGATAAATCAGAAAAATTCGTACGGTTTACGAGTATTGTCTGGTTCATGAAAAAACTCCGTCTGCATTGCAGGCTAAAAGGATTTGTCCGTCCAAACCTGCCTTGCGATGATAATGAATTTTACGGTAGGCCTTGGAGCTGGTCAGCTCAACCATTTTTGCCGCACTCGGATACATAACAAGTGCAACCATATCCCAATCACTGCCCGCTTCATTCGGCGCATGCGTGCCGATGAGCGTCGATAAGATTGCTCCGCCATAAATAGATGTCACGCCGTGCGGCGTCATAATTTCAGTAAACCCCTTGGCATAGCGCTCATAAGCCTCACGGCCTGACATGCCCTGCCCGTCTGTATAGGTGGCGCGTTCTTTAAACTTTAACAGGTTCAACATGTAAACAGGGGCGTTATCATCTTGGGCCTGCACGGCAGTCAATTGAGCCTGTGTCGGATGTAAAGCATTCTGTGTCATTGCAGTCCTCTATATACATGTAACGCGCGTGATGTAGGAACTTACGCTAGGCGTTCAAAGCGCCAGGCTCAAGTCCGTAAGGCTCTTTGATGGCAGATCAATTTTGCATGATAACGGATTAGGCCTATAGAACCTTAGCATTTACGCGGTCTTGTTTTGCCCATAATTTCGCATATAGCCCGCCTAAAGAGAGCAAATCATCATGGCGGCCTTGCTCTACAATTCGGCCTGCATCCATGACTAAGATATTGTCCGCCTTGATAATCGTTGAAAGCCTGTGGGCAATCACGAGTGTCGTGCGCGATTTTGAAATATCATCTAACGCGGTCTGTATCTCGCGTTCCGTTGCACTGTCCAAGGCAGACGTAGCTTCGTCTAAGATTAAAATAGCAGGGTCTTTGAGTAATGTACGCGCAATCGCCACGCGCTGCTTTTCTCCGCCAGAGAGCTTAAGTCCGCGCTCGCCAACGACTGTGTCATAGCCCTTTGGCAGCGCCATAATAAACGCATGTATCTGTGCATGTTGGGCCGCAGTTTCCACCTCGGCTTGGGTCGCTTCTGGCTTAGCATAGGCTATATTATAACCAATCGTGTCATTAAATAAAACTGTGTCTTGCGGGACAATCCCAAGGGCGCGGCGCAAGCTATCTTGAGTCGTGGCAGATATATCTTGCTCGTCAATTAACACGCGTCCGCCTGCTAAATTATAAAATCGAAACAAAATTCGCGACAAGGTCGACTTCCCTGCTCCTGTCGGGCCAACAACGGCCACAGTCTGGCCGGCTTTAATTTCAAAGCTCACCTCTTTTAAAATTGGGCGATCTGCATCATAATGAAATTCGACATTTTCAAATTTTATATGACCTTGAATTTGGCCAATATCTTTCGCGCTGTCATCATCAAGCACTTCTGGTTTTTTATCCATCAAAGTAAACATTTTTTCCATATCAGTCAGCGCTTGTTTAATCTCACGATAAGCAAACCCTAAAATATTGAGAGGCCGGTAAAGCTGCGTCATCACCAACATCACTGCGGTCATATCCCCCACGCTCATCTGCCCTTCCACGATGTAATAACCAGAGAGACTAATCATTAAAACAAGCCCTAGATTCATCAAAAAAGATTGACCAATATTGACACTCGCAAGGGATGTTCGTGAGCGAATAGCTGCTTTTTGGTAGCCAGCCATTGCCCCGTCATAACGGGAAATTTCAAAACTTTCTGCCGAAAAATATTTAACTGTTTCGTAATTCAATAGGCTATCCACTGCTTTACCCGCAGCTTCCGTATCTCGCTTATTCATCTCACGACGAAACTTAAGCCGCCATTCCGTCGTCAGAATGGTGAAGGCGATATAGCTCAGAACAATCGTTGCAGCGACAAGGGAAAACCAACCATTAAAGGCAATCCAAAACACGGCCGCGGCTATGCCAAGTTCTAGAAATGTTGGCCCTACATTAAATAACAAAAACCGGAATAGAAAATCAATCGAGCGCACGCCGCGTTCTATGATACGCGAAAGACCGCCTGTGCGTTTATCTAAATGAAAGCGCAATGAGAGTTTATGCAAATGCGCAAAACTGGCGGTTGCGACACTGCGCTGAGCAAATTGCGCGACTGGCGCAAAGAGATACTCGCGGCCTTCTGTTACAAGGACAGCAAATAATTTTAACAGCCCATAACCAAGTGCAAAACCAATAATGCCCGTCCACGCTTGCGTCCAAGCTGTTTGAGCTAAAGCCGCATCATTGACCGCATCAACAGCCCACCCAAACAAAAAGGGGGAGCCAACCAGTACAACTTTTCCAAATATGGTCAAAATTATCGCCGCGAAACTTCGGAGTTTAAAACCAACATTCCCCGCAGGCCATAAATACGGTTTCAGCCGCCAAAATCCGCGTAATTGCCGCCTAAAACTTTGCTCTTGTGGCAGGTTTTCGGACGTGGCGGAGGCTATATGGCTCTGGCGAGTGGGTGACATAGCCCTTCATGTGGAGAAAATCTTATAGCTTGTAAACCCAATCCTAACTCTCT
>JBDVGI010000238.1:0-15360 GCA_039962885.1 Litorimonas sp.
CAAATGGGGTAGAGGCCTTAGCTAGCTTAGAAACACAAATCTTTGATTTGCTTTTATCCGATGTGTTTATGCCTGAAATGGGCGGCAAAGAACTGGTGGAGCGATTACGCTCAGGCAGCACTATAAATGCAAAATTACCCGTGATTGCCCTGACCGCTATGGGCGATATTCAGGAAGCTGACGAGCTTAAATCATATGGTATCGATAAAGTCCTTTTAAAGCCCTTTAACTCTAAGGATTTAATTCAAGCTATTTCTGAGCAATGTTCAAAAGCTAAAGGCTTTGACCCAAGCGAGCTGAGTCTAGGTGAGTTTGACCTCTCTATGTCTGGTGGTTTGATAGAGGGCTTGGATGCTGATGATTTGAACGTCGTTAAAGGGCAATTCGAGGTTGATTTAAAGGACATAACAACAGCTCTTCGAGAGGCCATTCAGCGCCAGGATATAGAGGCCGCTCAATTTTCATCACATAGATTAAAAGGCTTGGCGAGTGTCTACGGCCTTAAACCTTTATCCGATGCCGCGGGATTAACGAATTCTAATTGTAAAGCGGGTAAACTTGACCAAATGGCGGATCATGCGCGGCGAGCTATAAAAATAGCCGACGCTACATTGTTAAAATTAAACGATCTCTTTCAGACAAATGAAGAGGCGGCATAGGTGATAAAATGGCTGAAGTAAATATGATACCGGATGTGTTGATAATTGAAGATACATTATCCATGGCGCTCATGTATCAACAGCATTTGAAAAAAGCGGGGTATAGCTCCGAAATCTGTCAGTCAGGTGGACTGGCTCTTTTGGAGCTTCGCAATGGCAAGATAAAGACTGTCTTATTAGACCTACATCTTCCCGATATGAACGGGCTGGACATCATCAAAGAGATGGACGGAACAAACCATAATATTACATTTATTGTGATTACGGCAAATGGCTCCGTGAATACGGCGATCGATGCGATGCGGGCTGGAGCCTATGATTTCTTGATTAAGCCCTTTCCGAAAGAGAAACTTTTGACGACGGTTAAAAATGCTTTAGAACGCGAAGACTTTAGCTCAGCTAAGAGCTCAGTGAAAGAGAGCTTGGATAAGACAGCTGTTCCGGGCTTTGTTGGCAATAGCGCGCCGATGAAGGCCGTTTATAAAATGATTGAAAATGTTGCGGATTCAAATGCAGCCGTTTTCATCACGGGCGATTCTGGAACGGGCAAAGAAGTTACAGCGCAAGCCATCCATAAAGTCAGTCAGCGTCGTAACGCCCCGTTTGTTGCGATCAATTGTGCGGCGCTTCCAGAAAACCTAATCGAATCTGAGATATTTGGACACGTCAAAGGCGCATTTACAGGCGCGCAAGAGGCCCGCAAAGGCGCTGCGAGTCAAGCTCATGGCGGGACATTGTTCTTGGACGAAATTTGCGAGATGGATATTAATCTACAAGCGAAACTCTTGCGCTTCTTACAGACGGGACAGATTAAACGCGTGGGCAGTGATTGGTCCGAAGATGTAGATGTGCGTATTATTTGCGCAACCAATCGTAATCCAATGGTGGAAGTTGCGCAGAAACGGTTTCGTGAAGATTTATTCTACCGCCTTGATGTCTTATCAATCGAGCTTCCGCCCTTAGCGCATCGGGGGAAAGATGTGATTTTATTAGGCGAAAGCTTTTTACAAAGCTATGCAGCCGAAGAAGGCAAGGCGTTCAAATCTATCTCGGCAGAGGCCCAAGAAATGATGCTGGGTTACTACTGGCCTGGAAATATTCGCGAGCTTCAAAATACAATTCGTAAAGCCTGTGTTGTCCATGACGGCGTTGAGCTGCAAGCGCATATGCTTCAGTTGAAAAAACCAGCCCAAAGCGCAAATAATCAAGATTATCAACTTGTCGGTTTAGCCGCGCAACAATCTGTCGTCACACCTAATCAATCGCTCAAAACCACGGTTACAATTGATATTCATCAGCCTATGGCGGTGATTGAACGCGATATTATCGAAGCCGTAATCGCCTCTTGCAATGGGAGTGTTCCAAAGGCGTCTCAAATATTACAGCTCAGCCCCTCTACGATTTACCGCAAACGCGAAGCATGGATACAGAGTGAGGAAGAAAACCGTTCGCAGGTGCATCTTTCTGCCTAAGCTGGGATTAATTGGGCAGACTTTAAAAAATACGTCAAAGTTCTGTCGTCTTGAGATAGTCCTAATGTTTTAGGGCTTTGCGTTGTCTTTCCTGATAACTCTAGTTCTAGCGTAATGCTATTGCCCATCTGAGAGCTTTCGAATATGCTTATAAGCGAGCCATCTGCCATGAGTGTGAAGGGATTTAATTTCTTTCCATCTATGACGGCTGAAACTGATTGGACGCGGTTCATAAAGAAGTCCCCCTCTAATCGAATACTGTAACGGTTTTCTGGCATACCCTCGCCGTTATCGGGCATTGTTATGTCTAAAGTGGCGCGTTGATCTTTCATCCAACGACCATAGTTTTCCTGTTCCCACCAACCTTCAGAAAATGAAATTTTCAACGGGATCGAATTCCTCTTCATGTCAGCAGGCCCACAATTCAGAGGTCCTTCGTCTAAGAAGGCTTGAGTATAATCAAATACTAAATTGTCGGAAACATAAGGCACAGTTTTTATCGCTGTGGCATTTGGCGCAGCATCATTTGAGACTTCAACTTGCTCGATTTCAGCCTCGGCCTCGCTTGTGGTCAACTCTAAGCTATGAAGATGAAGAGTCATAGAGCGTGCGTCTTGGTTCTCTCCAAGCTCAAGCGGGCTTTGCGGTAAGTCAGCCTCTGGCAGGCTAAGAAAAATGGAGAGCGCCTCCCCTCGGGGCAAGTCGGCCGCTGGGACCAATAGGGGGGCGCTCTCCCCAAACATGCCAGAGCTTATCACCTTGCCATTTATAGATAAGCTGACCTTTTCTGGCTGTCCGGATTTGGTTGAGCCTTGAATTTTCAAGACAGATTTGGGGGATATGTCTTTGGGCAGTGTCACGCGAAACATGGCTCTATTGTCCCGCATCCAGCGGCCATAAGGCTCAAAATCCCACCACCCCGCGCTAAACTCAACAAGCTCGCGCATCTCTGGATTATCCATAGCTATCGGTTTCCCAATAGGCAGAGCGGGTTGATTGAGCGGCTTGATTGAGGCTAATTCCATTTCTAATAAGCGGTGGCGCGCAAAAGTTTTAATATCTAGCGGCGATCCAGTTTCGCCGTAGCCTTGCGCTTGCAAAAACCCTATCATTTTTTGGGTGTGGATATCTGTCCCTTTAGTGACGACATGATAAGGGGTATTATCTTGAAGGTTTTGTCCATAGAGGCTCTGCCCCGGTGTTCCCAAAAACTCAAAGCCTGCCAGATTGACCGCCTGCTCAATTTGGGCCCGAAACCCCGTCACATAAGCGGGGTCGCTCATACAGCCATCACCGGCTAAGACGGGCCACGCAAAATGTATGCCGATGCCTTTGTTCTTGAGCTTTTTAAGGCGTGCCAAGGCGGGTTTAATATTAGCGCTCAGTTTTAGATTTTTTCTTTGAGCGGTTTTGCCGAGAATATAATCATCGCAGCTTTGCTCAGCGACCCCTAATTCAGGGCCTATGGAAACTTTACGCGATTGATGTCCTGTGGATTGGGTTAAGGCCGCTACGAAGAGGTCTTTGGCTGGGGACTCAACGTCTTGAACTGGCCGAGATTTCTTTTTGGAAAAAGCCTTGATTATTTTTTCTGGAGGCAAGCTCAGCGCTCTTTGTGCGCGTTTTACCGCGGGCATAGACTGGTAATAGTCACGATTATCGGTAAAGAGCGTCTCGACGTAATTATCCGTCAATTTTTCCCTGTGATAAAAAGTCCATTCCAGCGGCAGGACGACAATATCACCCGCACGGGCATAAGTCTCAAGACGTGTTATCTTATCTTCAATTGGGTAGCCGCCATTATCCGCAATATTAATAGCGCTCATGCCAAGCGCGGCGCCAACAGCATCCGTATCAATAGCGTGGTGCGAATTGGAGCCAGATTCAAATATGATGCGAGGGCCGGGGACTTCTTTTAGCAAAAACCATTTATAAGTCGCTGGCATTTTAGCGCTTTGGACGAGGCTATTGACGCTAAGTGCATAAGCGCTAAGGCAGATGGCTGTTGTTCCCACTAAGCAAGCCATAAACTTGCTCAACTGTTTAGCGGCGCTTTTGGGAGGCGTCGCCATTTGGGCGTCATTATTACTTTCTGATATATGTGTCATGATCTTGTTCTCAGTCTTTCAAGGCTAAAAATTGAAGTAGAGGAATGGGGATTGCGTCAGGCTCAGTGAGGCGAAGAAGGCCAATGCCGCCGCAAGTCCCGAAACGGTGCCCAGCCCATAAAGCGCCGCCGAGGGCCGCTTGAGAAGGTCTTTTTGAAAGAGCTCCGATATGTCTTTTGTATTGGGCAGTAAGAAAGCTGCGAAGGCTGCGAGGGCCATCCAAAGCGTCGTCTGGACATTTGCTTTCATGTTAAGAGCATTCTCAGCCGTAAAGCCAAACATACTCTGGACCATCGAGAAAGCGCCGCTTGTCGTCGTGGCTCTAAAGAACACCCAAGCAACGACCGCTGCGAGGAAGGTGATGGCCCATGATGTGAAACGAATAGATTTCGCTGTTTCGACGACGTCCAAGACACCAAACATTTTAGCAATAGCGCGCACGAATTGATTTGCGATTAAATATACGCCGTGCAGCGCGCCCCAAATGATAAAGTTCCAATGGGCACCATGCCATAATCCACCTAAAACCATTGTTGCGAAGTTGTTGATATACTGACGAAGCTTACCATGGCGATTACCGCCAAGTGGGATGTAGAGATAATCGCGTAACCAGCGGCTGAGCGTCATATGCCAGCGGCGCCAGAAATCTGACATGTTTTCGGATTTATAAGGGGAGTTAAAATTCCAAGGTAATCTGATGGCGAAAAGCAGTCCAAGACCAATGGCCATGTCTGAATATCCAGAGAAATCAAAATAGATTTGGAATGTATAGGCGAGAGCGCCGCCCCAAGCCGTCATTGACGTGACCGCCGCCCCGCTATCTACAGAGGTAAATACGAGATTGGCATAAGGGGCGATGGAATCCGCTATGGCGAGTTTTTTAAATAAGCCAAGCGCGAAAAGACATAAGCCCTCGCAGAACATGATAGCGCGCGCGCTCGGCGCAATAGTGTTACGAAATTGCGGCATCATTTCCGCGTGGTGAACAATTGGCCCCGCGATGAGCTGCGGGAAAAAGGTCACAAAGAGGGCATATTCAAGCGGCGTGTGAGCGCAAGCCTCCATCTTTCCTGCATGACTATCGCACAGGTAGGAAATCTGCTGAAATGTGAAAAATGATATAGCCAAAGGCAGCAGCAAGGCAGGGTCAGGAAGCCCAATATCAAATAAAGCATTTATGTTGAGGGTAAGAAACCCGAGATATTTATAAATGCCGAGCAATAATAAATTGGCCACGATACCCAAGACTAAAATACGTTTAGATTTCGCTGTGCCGGGCTGAGCTAAGATCTGTTTGGCAAGGACATAATTGCCTACCATAGACCCCAGTAAGAGGATTAAATATTCTGACTTAAACCAGCTGTAAAAAATCAAGCTGGCTCCGATTAAGACGACTTGGCTGTGCCAGCGTGTTTTAGAAAAAAGCGCGGCGTAAAAGCCGAGCAGAACAAGCGGCAAAAACTTGGTCAGGAAAACGGGGTCGGTAAAAAGCATGGTCTTGTCCTCGGGCCTAATCTATGCGGGGCTTTGGCAGGTTGGAACGAGGCCAACACTTTGTTGCAAACGCGCTTTGGCGGTGTGCAATTCGGCACGCGCCATTTGCTCCCGTATGAAAGAGAGTTCACGCATCAATTCTTCTTTGACGAGGTAGGTTTCAGGCTTTTTACCAGAGGCGACATCTGCGCTTAGACCCTGCGTGATTTCGCCTTGAACGGACAGAGCCTTCCAAGCCAGAGTGAGGTCGTAATCTAATTTGTGCATTTGCTCGCGGGCAATCATAACCTGCGCCATAATTGCGCTGGCTAAGATCTCCGTTTGACGCTCTTCTTGAGCTAACGCGACTTTTCCATTACGCTTGGTCTCGCCAATTTGACCGAGGCGAAGGATGTCCCAACTTAAGCTTGCTCCAGCCGAAACGAAGTTGGAATTCAAAACAAAACTGTTGGTATTACTGTTCCCACCGATAAAAAAACGCATAGCAGGCAAATGACGCCATAGGTCTTCTTCGTTTTTAAGTTTGGCTAAATCTGTTTTATATAGAGCTTGGCGAATTTCTGGACGATTTTTATAGGCCGCTTCAATGAGGCTAACCACGTCTTGCTTGCCAAGCTCTCCTAGCTCTGAGGGTAGGCGTGTGGATTGAAGATTAAACTCAGTGCCTGCCGGTAAATTCATCAAGCGTGCGAGTTCAGGTTTTGCAGAGACTAACGATCTGTAAAGTGACTGATACCATCTGTTAATATCAATCAATTCGCGCTGAAACATGAGCTCCTGAAGCTTTGTTTCGAGGTTTTTATCGGCGCGCTGCTGAGAGAGGTTGAGCGCATAAGTGACACGGCTCTTAAGCCATTCGGATTTTTTCTCAGCTTGCTCAAATGCGACGGCACGCCAATATGCGTTTTCGACATCAACAACGAGTTTGTTGCATAGATATTGATTGTGTTCTCCCTGCGAATAGGCGTTAATTGTACGGCGATTAGCTTTAAATCCGCTAAGTCCTATTTCCAGCAAATCCCAGCTTGCTGTGAAGTTAGAAATGGCGGTGGCTTGGTCTTGAGCCGTAAAAAAATCTTTCGGCATTGAACTTCTATCATCATCGACTTTAATGCCAACAGACGCGTTGACGTTATTACGCCATGTTCCGTAGCTGCTAGCATAAACCTGCGGCAGCAGATCTTTGCCGCGTTTGCCGGCCTTACTCACTGTTTCCATTAATTGCGATTGAGCACGTCCATATTCGGAGTTATGAGCGAGCGTGCGCTTGCGGACTTGCTCGATATTCAATGGACCTACAATTTCAAGCGGGGCGGCTTCAGGCCGAAGTGTGCTATCAGTCATCTCGTTAATATTTTCAGCATTATATTGCACCGCTGTTGTAGCGCAACCGCTCAGCGCAACGCCCCCCATAAGCAGGCCTGTCATAAATGCGGATTTAAACTTAAACTTTTTAACCGTCTCTGGCATTGAACAACTCCGTTTTCAAAAGAGTCATTGCAAGCGCAAGGCCAGTTGCAGTGTAAATAAATTCAATGACTTAGATGGTTAATCACATCTTAATTTTCACTATATTTTGCATATTGCATTGCAGGCTTTGCAATATACAAAAGAGGTCTCTAATTAATCAAGCGGACGGTAAATCATAGCGTCATAATCCATCAAAATCTGTCCCGTGCCATTAGGCAGTTTCACACCTATGCGCCCGAGCGATGTTTCAGATATTTTACTAATCTGCCCATTAATTGTAACGACACCTGCTTTAAGCGTGGAAAGTTCTGGCAGCTTGCTAAGCGGGATGGTAATCTGGCGTTCCTCGGCAGGAACAAGGTTATTTTGTAAGTAATAAGGCGTGATCCAGACTAATCGGTTTTCTGCGTCCAGGTAAGACAATTTAATCTGCAAGGTGCTTACGATTTCTGTACCGTCATTAGAGACTGTCAAATTTAGGCTTTTATCATCCTCGAAAATCTTCATATCTGTAAACCGCAGTGCTTTATAATGCTCAGGCGCGCAGACTGTCGTTGATAAATTCAAAGATATATTAGAGGGAAGCACATCAAGCTCAGCCACGCTAAAATGTTCTGGGTCATAGGCGGCATTAAAATCCTGATCTTGAATTTTGAGATAGCCCTCAAAATCAATTCGAAAGGGTGAAGCTTCGCCCGGCAAGAGGCGGTGCGCGCCAAGCCGTCCCGAATGTTGCTTAAGGATTATATCTGAATCAGCTGACGCTGCCTGCGCTAAAACTTTGGTGCAAGCTGGTAGGGCCGAATTATTTTTAATACGCCCGACAATATACATGCGCCCTTTCCGTTCAATGAATTCGGCGTCGAGAAAATCGACTTTTGGGCGAGCTAATCGCTGAACGGGACTTGTCGGTGTGAGTAGAAACTGCCCTGTCAGGTCGCGAAATTTTGAACTTTTCAATGAGGCCGTTAGTTTCTGCGTGAAAACTTTAGGCGGCGCTACATATTTGATGCGCCAGTGTCCCACTTCATTTTGAACGAGGGTCAAATCGGATATAACCGATTTACTTCCAATCGAAGTGAGATAGGTCAACTCTGACTTTATCTGAACGGAAGTATTAGACAGGGGGTCAATATCTTTCGGGCTAACTGAGGTGAGCTTCCCAAAAGATGGAACGAGGCCACCCGTAAGTTTTTGAATGCGTAGGAACTGCCCATAGTCAATATCAGGATTTGGGATGAGTAAATCATAGGCTTCTGCCATATCGCGAAAGTCTAAATATTGATAAAATTGCTGAACAACTGCTTCTGGGGCCGCAGGTTTTCGGCTCTCAGATATCATGAGAAAAGCTAAAAACGCCGTAGGGAGCATGATAATAAAGGGAACCGCCCTCGCTATAAGAATAAGCCGAGGCGCTGCCTGAAACCTCTCTCGCTTAGGGCCCGCCTTCATGAAAGGGCGTTCGGGTGCTGAGATTAGATTTTGCGTTAAGCCAAGCACAAGTAACGTTAAAAAACCTACCGTTAAGGCCCCGATAGGCAGGATGCCCCACATGAGTGTTTGATAGCGTGGAAATGCTCGGCGCGGCCTAACATCTGGAAGCGGCGTGATGTCAGGCTTCTCCCAGACGCGAACCCCATTATTGAGCCGCGTGACAGGGTTCCATCCTGTGTAATGCAAGGCAGGGTCATAAAATTCGTCATTTGAGAAAATATATTTAAGATGAAATTTCTCTGCATTGGTCAAAAACTGATTGAGCGAGGCCAGACCTGGAACCCCTGCATATTTTGAGTTTTCTAATCGCTCGACAGAATAATTCATCAAGCTAGGAAGGCGGCGCGCTGAATGGTAATTCCCGTCAACAGATTCTGCATTTATCAAGGCGCTATGATAGGCGAATTGATCGCCAAAACCGAGCGTGAGATAGCGCCAATCAGAATGGCGGTCTTCATCCATGAATTTAACAATAGGCGCGGGATCGATAAAGTCTGGCTGGGTTGGACGAAAACTCGGCAATAGCGCCGTAGCAATGGCGAGGCCAACATAACATATGAGAGTGAAGACAAGTCCTGCGCGGCTGATAAAATCTCCAAAAGCGCGGGTGAGGATAAGGCGTCCTCGCCCTTCCCAAAGGGACTGAATGGCCAGTCCAACAAAGGGTAGAATTAAAAGCGACGCCCAAAAGGTAAACCTATCCAAGGTTAAAATTTCAAAAGCAGGCCCTAAGAGCATTTTCGGAAAAGGTGTGGTTCCGCCTGTACCCAACAATAAAGCGATCAAAACGGAGAGCCCCAACGGCCAAAGCGCCGTTTTAAGAGATTTACTGATGACATATGGCACAGCAAAAATGAGAAGCCCCCAAGGAATAACGAAGAACATGAAACCAAGGTTTGGCTTGGCAATAAAATTTTCACGGCTACCATGCGGGATGCTGACTTGGGTTATCGGATCTGTGATGGACCAATGCCAATATGGGAAAACAATAGTTACGATAAGAGCCAACATGCACAACCCCATAAAGATGCCGCGAATGAGGGCGGGCGATGCCCATTTGGTAATTGCGATTTTGCCTTTAGGTTTCACGTCTTTACGGGCGCGTAAATTTGACAGCCATGCGGCAACCCCAACAGGGGCGACGAAAAAAACCGTCCCAAATAACGGGGTAACATGATGCACGGAGGTCGTGGCCGCCGTCAGGATAATCGCTAAAAATAAATCCAATTTCTTACCATGTTCTATCCATCCCGAAATATGTGGAATGGCGTTTAGGAAAAGCGCGATGGATAGAACTGTGGGGAGCTGCCCGAATATATGAAGCGTTTCCGAAATGCTCGTTGAAAAGACGCAGAGCATGGCGGCATAGGACGCCGCTTTGTCATTAACCCAGAGGCGGGAAAACCGAAAGGTGCCCGTAATCAACAAAGCTACTGCGACTAATTGCATGATGATAAACGCGGCGCGCATATCCATAAAATGAATAAGCAACCCTAAAGCTTGATGACTTCCAGGCGGGTAGGCGGTGACGGTGAAGCCTGTATACCAGCGAGTCTCCCAAGGGTCGAACCAAGACTCGAAGTAATGACTGCCAAAGAACATATGAATATAGGCATCATAAGTTTGCCCATAGGTGAAGGGCAAAAGCGCCCCGTGAAAGACAAGACCTAATAAAATCGCCAAATAAGTCCAAGACCGCGCGCTCATTTTATGACTCGTTTCTTAGCGCGCCGCGCGCCGCGCATGACCAATCCTAAGAGGCAAAGAGCACAAACAATCTGCACCACTAACTTAATCATGAAATAGCTATGCAGATCGATCCCTTCAAAGATGTGATTAACGCTCGCCAGAACAATCAACTGCGCGAGGCCAAAGCCTAAGACAATTTGCACTGCAAGTTTTTGCTCTTTAGCGATTTGGTAAATAGCGCAGAGATGGCTGACGATAAAAACGGCCCCTGTCAGGGCACTAATCCAAACGATTGAGGACAATTGTGTATAGGCTTCCCCGAGCATTAATTTTACGATCAGACCAGAATTTGGAGTTATCACAACTAAGGCGGCTGCGCTGATGAAAGCGATGGCCATTAGTAAGATAAAAAGCTCCTTGGGCCCTGCGCTTTCGCCGCTTTGCTGGGCAATGAAAGGCTGTAAAATTATGGATCCAGATAAAAAGGCGAAAAAGAAAATGCGCTGTATCAGCAAGAGACCCGCCACTAATCCAGCTGTCTCAGTGGAAAACACGGCTTTGGCTATTAAAATATCGCTATCTAAAACCAGAATTTGAGCTAGCTGTAAGATAAGGTAAGGCATGGCAATAAGGCTTAACGCTTTTACATTCGTTGTAGTCTGAGCGCTCAAAGCTGCCTTACGACTTGCCCAATCTTGCCTGTCCGTTGAGACAATAAACCCTATGGCAATGGACAATCCAACAGCCGCCGCAATCCCCGTAAGGCCGAAGCCCATTTGCCAAAGCAAGATGCTGCCTATGAGCCGAATAATCCATTCGGCTTGTATAGAGAGGACGATTTTTGGCACATGAATGAGGCCTTGGGTTAGCCCGCGGTAAATCACCATAGGCAGGAAGAAGGGAATGGCGATAGCAAGCAAAACTAACGCGTTAGGGGATGTAAAATTTAGCCAAGAGGATATGGCCCTCGCTGAGACGATAATAACAAACATAATCGGGACAGATATTTTTAAGCTTTGCCAAGATAGGGCAAAGGCGGTGATTTTGCTTGTGGGTATGTATTTTGCTTTTGCAGCTTGCTCGGCAAAAGCAAATTGGAACGCGCCAAGAAATGATAGCACGCCGAGCTTGAGCGTTAAGAGCAATGTCAAATCAGCAAATAAAGCTGGCCCCATCAACCGTGCAAAAATCATGTTGAAAATTAAATTGGCCGCATTGGCGATATTGGCCGAGACAAATAAAATTGCGGCAGGCCCTAAAAATGCGTGGGCTTGAATAGCTTTAATCGGGTTTTTAAGTGCCAGAGACATTTATACCTCCACCAAAGACAGGCGGTTATTCCCTTGAAAGGCTTTCGGCTTGCTATTTTGAACTGTGCAATCAAAGAGCGCTGTCAACGATGAGCGCTGCGCGGCCGATAAAATATCGTGATTATCGGGTAGGTAAATATAAGGCTCTTTACCTTGAAGACGAAGATTTTCACAAATCTCAACGAGCGCCGTAAATACGGACGGGCCCAATGATGTAACCTTAGAGAAATCCAAAATGATAAAGTCTTTCTGATTATCAATGAGGCTTTCCATTGATTTTAAACTTTGAAGGCTCAAGCTCTCTCCAGCGCGTAGAATTTGCTGTGCATTTTCAGGGATTTGTTTTCGTTTATTTTGAAATTTCGCTCTAATTTTCCACTGATTTAAAATAAGCGATGTCATGCTCAGCCCCCCTTTTATGACATCTGAAAACTTTATGTTTGAGCCCGGAATTTCCGTCCATTCCAACACGGGATATTCAAAAAAGTTTTTTCGAAAGTTTTTTTCGGGATTTGAAATACGTAGAAAAAACTCAACATCAAAGAGCCAGCCCGCAGTAAAGGGCGCGTCTAAACAGGTTCTCAGATGGGGAGTGTTGCGAAATAATTTCGCGCCGCATTGTGTGTCTTTGAGCGCAAGCCCAGTCGCCATACGTCCCATGGTTGCGCAGATCAAAGAAATTAACTTGCGGTGAAAGTCACGGTAAACGCGGCGGCCCAATCCACCAGAACGAGAGCCAAAAACAACATCAATATTGTCCAAGCGCTCCACGACCGAGATAAAATCATTGATGGTGTTGAGTGGCGTCGCTAAATCAGCATCAAGAAATCCAATATATTTATCGCCGCGCTTTGCTGCAAATTTTAATCCGTGGCGAACCGCCTCGGCTTTGCCTGCATTGCGTGCCATCATTAAAACATCAATCTGCATAGGCAGAGCCGCCATTGCACCGCAAAGCAGATTGATGGTCAAATCTTTGGACCCATCATCAACAAAGACAAATGAAATATTGGGATGCTGACGGGCGAAATTTAGAAAGACCTCAAGATGTAAGCGGTCGGCCTCATTGTAACAGGGAATAATGATTGTGGTGCGCTCATGACTAAACGCAGCGGAGTGTGCATTGAACGGGGCGTGAGCGGCATATATCATAATTATCTCCAATATCTTGGAAATTAGTGTCGCAATTTATGGGCCGTTATTTTTAGGGAGTTTTGCGTTGATTTTATCGCATTTCGAAAAAGATATTCGCATTTCGCAAATTTGATTTTGCAAATTCTCAGTTTTTTGCGCCAAACTCTATGGTTTTTCTCGGCATGTGCATTGCAGCTTTAAAGGCACAACTTTGCAGAAGAAAACGATTATGACACGACGACATATATTCCTACTCTCGACAATAGTGATTGGCGGTTTATGGCCTGCCTTCCCCCCTAATGTGCAGGCCTCTGAGCTTAATCTTTATGCAGGGCCGCAATCCATCACGCCGCACGGGGTGATACATGTCTCTGTGCAATCAGCGGCTCCAAAGATAGCTGTGGAGCTGTCTTATAATTCTGATGAGGGGTATAAAGTTCGCACAGGCATGACGGAGCGTGGTTTGATTTCATTTGAGGTTCCTGCGCAAAAAACAATAGGGCAAATGCGCTTTACAGCTAAGGCAGGAGAGCATGTTTCAAATAGCGCGATTGTCTCAGTGTTTGCGGGGCCGCCGCAAGACTTTAGCTTAAATATCGAACGCGCAAAGTCAGTAGGGAGCGTAAATATTTCATCAGATGTTATTAGGGATGCGTTTGAGAACTACATTTCTAGCCTTGCTTTGGTCTCTTTGGATTGGACTGATGATAATGGCCTCAAGGCGAGCCAAAGTGTTCAGCTTACGCAAGGGCGCATTGCTTTAGAGACAAAATGCCCTGAGAAATTTGACGGTGCTTTAACGCTCCGCGCGCGGGTAAATTCTGCTAGCTCTATGTCCTCCAACCTGTCTTCTTTATGCCGTGAAGAGCAACATTTGGAGACGAAATAGACCATGAAAACAACAGTCGATAAGTTTAAAAAACGCGGCGCTATAATGGCCATGGTCTTACTCGTAGGCGTGAGCTTTGCTGGAGTGGTGTCGGCTTTTATCGAAACCCCTCAAGGTCAAAATGATTTCTTGCATGAGCATTTAGAGGCCGTGTCGCTTCAGGCGATTCTGAACTGGAAAGCCTTAGAGTTTGATCTGCCGACGCAAGATAAAGACAAGATTTCGAAAATAATATCACAGGCAGAAAACCCATTAGCGGCGAAAGATCTAGGGCAGGGTTTAACTGGGCAAGCTTTGGAGAAGGCCCAAGCTGATATGTGCGTGCCTGATGCGCCGATCTGCAATTTCCATCTGCGCGTAAACCGTCAACTCTCCGCCGTTCATCTGAACAAAGATATGCGCGTTGTGAATGTCGAAGAAAAAAGCCGCCGTGTGACCTTACAGCTCAACGCCGCCATACCCGGTATTGAGCTTAAGGGGCTTGCCGATGAAGAGCGCGTGCTGAGCTTTTATCAAACCCAGACAGGATGGGTGCAAAATAGCTCTGCTAGCCTTAAAATTACCCCGCCCTCATTTGAGTCTCGTAAAGGCCAGTTTCGCGAAAAATTTTCCAAAGATTTTATAGGCCTAAATTATTACCCTGCCTCCGCCTCATGGGCAGACTTTTGGAATGTCTTCCCCAAGGATGAAGTCGAAGCCGACCTTGAAAAAGCAAAGGCTTTAAACGTCGATGCGCTTCGCATTTTTCTAACGCATAATTATTTCGATGCAGAGGACATGCGCGAAGAGGCTTTGTTTAAATTAGAGGCCTTGCTAGATATGTGCGAGGCGAAAGGTTTGAGCGTTTTAGTGACCTTATTTGATCTTCGTCCTGATTATACGCTTTCAAATTGGGAGGCCGACATCATCCATATTGATAGGGTCTTGTCACGCATCGCGGCCCATAAAGCGGTGCTTGGTATTGATTTAAAAAACCAAGCTGATTTGGACTTTGCACATTGGGGGCAAGGACGTGTTGAAGCTTGGTTAACCGTTATGGCGCGCCATATTCAAACCCATTATTCGCATTTTCCCGTAACGACAGGTTGGTCAAAAGCTGAGAACGCAGTGCATCTGAATGAGGTATTCGATTTTGTGACTTACCATGAGTATGAAAACCCAAAAGGATTAGACACGCGGTTGCGCGAGGTCAGAGCCGCTATAGGCAATAAGCCTGTGATGATTACCGAGCTTGGCTCAACTATTTGGCATCCGCCCTTTATCAAGAGTGTGGGTGAGAGCAAACAAGCGGTGCGTCTGCATCGTCAGCTTCAACAAGCGGGCCAAGCTAATGGCGTCTTTGTCTGGACGCTAAATGACTTTGAGCATGTTAGCCGCGATGTCGTGGGGCCATTGCCCTGGCGGCGCGTGCAGCAAAAACATTTCGGCCTCATTCGCGGCGATGGAAGCCTGCGCCCAGCCGCAGATATTTTAAAATCTTTTGGCGAGCAATCGCAAAGGCCCGCTGAAAACCCTATTCTTGATAGTCCCCATATTCCACCTTCACCACTTTAGGAGATAGACATGAAAACGATTGCAATTATTACAGCTTTCCCTCCAAGCGCAGGATCACTCAATGAATATGGCTTTCACCTCGTTAAT
>JBDVGI010000239.1:0-4456 GCA_039962885.1 Litorimonas sp.
CCGCCGTCCAACTGTCCCATCATGACCAATCTCCACACTTCTTATCTAAAACAAGTGAATCAGAAACAGGCGCTTGTGACTAGGAGTTTTTCAACAGTATTGGGCGTTCTAGGCCTCTCGCTCAGTGGCTTACTTTGAGCGATTTTAAGCCGTTCAGTTTTCCCCCGATTTCCATAACCCTGGAACCAAACTCATCCCGATTGTTAGAACAAAAATAGACGCGAAAAAATGAAATAAAAATTTGCGAGGGTCTGGTCCCAACGTACCGTTTATGATGGGAGGTATAAAAAGAATAAATAACAGCCCGCGAAGTAACAATATGCAAGTAAACACCCATAAAAATAAGCGGGTTAACTGGTTTTTATTTTGCTTTTTCGAAAGATAAGCCAAGCCAGACAGCAAGCCGATTATGGCGATCATCATAACGTAGTAAAGAACAGTTCCATCACGTGCTCCCTTAACGACATCAGGCGGCGCCCCCATAAAGGCTATGGTTTCAGGCCCCATAACGTGACCAGCGACATGTCCCAAAGCTCCAATAGTCAATGCTATAGCTGCATATGAAAAACATGCCTTAGAACCTAGGGGCATAAACTACGTCCCTCTTGATAGAACAAGCGTAAGGTTTGCAAAAGTTTTTTCGACTATTGCTAAGCATCATGAATATCGGGGTTGTACAGCCAAGATAGAAAGACCCCAAAAAAGAGTAAACCCGCCATTATTCCTGCGACCTTAAAACTCAATGCCGTCAAAAATCCGGAAGATAAATCCATATATATGGGCCGTGCAAATAAACAATATGTGGCGCTTAGAGTGGCTAGGCAGAAGCCCATGGCTGCATAGAGCTTTAATCCTATTAATGATGTCAGTAACAAAGCTGCACCGCACATATAGGCCAAGCAAATTGGCAAGATTACCTTAGAAATGGCTAATGCTTCTGGCTGAGCGTACATCTTCGCATGCCATAAAAGCCAAACTGCGATAGAGCCTGCAAATATAAGTGATGCCATGCCGCCCCTTGCTATAAAACTCAGTCCTTTGCGGCTTTGGGCGCTCTCCAAAAGTGCCGCCTTAAAACATCCAAATGCGAAGGCACTACGATCAGAGGGGGTAGCAATTTGTTCAAGCTCGGCTCTCATAGCAGCCAGCCAATCCGTGCGCTCATGAGGTATAATCTTTGCAGTCCATAAGAACCAAATTTGGGGAGAAATATTCATACCTGCACACCTCTGAGCTTTTTTGTCGAGCCGTTATTTATCGTTAAAGCTTCCTCAGCATATGCGCGTCCCTTTGGGGTGAGTTGATAGCTTTGTCGCGGAGGCCGCCCTTGGCTTTGAGGTTCCTCCCAACTCGCAGTTAGAAAACCTCTATCTGTTAAACGCATCAAAATTGGATAGAGCGTTCCAGATTTCAAGTCCGTTGCCTTCATCAAAGCATACCCGTATTGAGGCTCTTTACATAATTCAGAAAGCACGAAGCACGTTGATTTAGAGGGGGCTCGGTTACGGGTCATACCATAACTCTACATATATAGAAATATGAGTCAAGGCTGTTTTCAGAAATCTTAAGGCCTCATCTGAGAGGCTTATTTTGGGCAATACTGTTGAAAAACTCCAAAATCGGAGACGGCCAAATTTTCGCTGTCAGAGTAAAATATCGAAAACCAAGATTAAACTTATCCATATAGACTCATAGAAGCATCAGGGTTTGCACTTTTGAAAATTGACTACCCCCTCGGATAAAAACTCTAAATACTTCTCTATGAGGCGGAATTTTTGGGGCGAGAGTGAAAATGGAGTTTTTCAACAGTATTGCCCGACTTAAGCTTCTCATTTCAGAGGTTTAGTTTGGGAATTTTAAGACGCAGGCGAAATGTTAAAAGAAGTCATAATACTTTATACATTTTATAATTATGTATAAGAACGCCTTCTATATGGAAATCACAACGCAGGCCTTCGGCAAGCCTTTCTTCACAAAAAACCGCCGTGCCCCTTCGCTTGCTTCGGTAAATAGTTTTTCAATCCCCAAGCGATGCGCCTGTTTTTCAATATCATCATAAAGCAAGGAAACGACGCCCGTTCCTGCGACGTCTGGCAAGGCATATACCTGATCAATATGCCCATTCAGCTCCAATTCTGCGTAAGCCACCACTTCATCTGTTTGGTTGAGGCTCACTAAGGTTACGAGGCCATCCGCATTTCTTGCCACAACACTTTCGACAGTTGGACCTCGGGCGGCCCAAGCTTCAACCTGAGTTTTAGAGTAAAAAACACTCCCTAGCTCCAACACAGAGCGCTTAAATAAACTTACAATCTGCGGAGCATCATCAGCTATAAACTCTCTTATGGTCATCTGAATTCCTATATTACTTTAGTCGCCGGTTATTCATCATTCGGAGAGGGTTTACTGTAGGTAGAGTTATACCAAGCTTTTATATCCTGTGAGAGTGCAATTGGAATTTCCTCCATAGGAACATGAGCCGCATTAGGGTGCATTATGAGCACGCTATTTTCGATCTTACGATTAAAAGCCTTGGCGAATGAGAGTGGCATCGTCACATCATCTTCGCCCCATAATATGAGAGTCGGCACGTTGATATTTTGAATTTTATTCCATTCATCACTTTCACGATCCAACTTTTGAATATCAAGAATGGCGTCTCGGTTTCCTGGAAACCTTGCCAATTCCCAATTACGCTCCACAATAGCTTCGGTGACATTTTCATCATTCGACATAACTTGTTTTAATGATGCACGGACTATGGGTTTTGGCGTAAAATTAGGGACGAGAAATTTTCCGAGTGGGGACTTAGCAATACGTGCGGCAAGATAGGGTTTGATTGGATCATCTGTTACAGCGCCAGAAGCATCCACAAGGACGAGACCGCTTACGCGGTCTGACCGCGACAAAGCTCCGCGCCATGCAATCCAGCCCCCGAACGAATTTCCAACCCAAATAGCTTTCTCTACATCAAGGTTATCCATCACAGTTTCAATCGCGTCAGCCATCGCGTCCGGAGAATAGTCACCTGTTTGGTTGGCTCCCGTTAATCCGTGCCCCGGTAAGTCCAGTGAGATAACTCTAAAGTCACCGCTCAATTCTTTGACCATTTTCTCCCAAACATGGAGGGAGCTATTGCCGCCATGTATGAGTATTAAAACATCTCCATGACGCAACCCTTGATCCCTAACATGTATTTTAAGTCCTTTATCATCTTCAATGAACGTTGGATTGGGGCCACCATATTTAGTAATCATTTCAGCTCTATTCGTGTCAGGTGTCCAGAAGGCGGACGTGCCCCCAACTATTAAAAATATGAATAGAACTAACCCAAGCTTGAGTGCCTTTTTCATGACTTTGTCCCTTCGGAGAAGAGCAATAACATTTGTTCTTTATTATTCTCAAAATGTTCCAGAAACCCCTCTGGAAAATCCAAATCTGGGTTATGCTTTACACCCCACGCAAATAACTCAAGCAACACAGGCATAAGGTCCTGCCCAATAGGCTGTAAGGTATATTCAAATTTGGATTTGTTTTGTGATGAAACTGATTTCGTTATGAACCCATATTGCTCTAGCTTACGCAGTCGATCGGTGAGGATATTTGTGGCAATTTTCTCATCCGACTTGCGGAACTCAAGAAAACTACTTTTCCCCTTGAAAATCAAATCTCGAATGATGAGCAAGGTCCATTTATCACCCAATAGCTCTAGGGCAAAGTTAATGGGACAGCTTGATCTTAGGTTATCTAAAGGAGACGCCATAGTTACACAATACACAAGTAGTTGCATTATGCAACTTCTTGTGTATTGAAAATAAATTTTTATCGTCCGCCGTACCCCGTAAGAAAGAACATACGGGCGTCTTACTTTGGGCGAGTTTAAGACGTTCAGTTTTGGCTGTTCAAAACCGCAGTCAAGGCATTAGAAGTTGTGCTGCAGTTGACAGACTCTCATGTGTTGATATCAATCATTCATGAAGCCCATTCTTAAACTGTTGGCAATTTATACCTGTGCATTTTTAGTGGGTTGTAGCCAAGTTTCCTCTGAACCCGATGTTTTCAAAGTGCCAAAAAATGATGTTGAATATCAAGCCTTACAAGAGTTCGCTCATAAGACCATTCCCGAAGGTCAATGGACTCCGTTATGCCCTGCGCCTCGTGAGGAGATAGAGGCTAAGATCACACTGATAGGTTATAATCAGGGTTGGGACCAAGACAAACTTGATAGTATTAGAGAGCAAGAGACCGAACGACTTTACGGCACTCAAATTAAATATGCACCAAAACCTATCATAGATGGGTCGAAATTAGAGACCGACCTCGCGCGCGGTGAGGCAATCCGAGAGCTTGAGGCATATGATCAATTCTGGGCTAGTGCCATTGTACGATATCCAGAATTTATAGATGGTATCCCCGAAAAAAATCGTCCTGTTTTTGGAATGCTATACAATAGGGG
>JBDVGI010000240.1:0-6817 GCA_039962885.1 Litorimonas sp.
ACCCTATGTACCAAGCAAAATACCAAAATGGCGGATGCACCAAATCTATACCGTGATCATAAATATTCCCCCACCAAGAATAAGTCATTGTCGTGCGGGCGAGTTTCCCATCCACAGTATCCAAAAATGTCATCATCCAGCCTGCTGCAAAACCTAGCGCCCATTGCCCTTGCCAGAAATAATACATAGCTAGAAATGTTAGCACCAATCCCACAGTGGTCACCATATTTGGCGTCAACCGTAACGCGGCACATAAACGCGTAACGTAAAAGGCTGGAACGGGCCAAAACCATTTCGTTACAAAGTCTGTAATGCCTTTATAGGAGCTTGCAAATTGCCGCTTTTGCAGATCATTCACGGGTGTCGCATGCACATCAACAACATAAGGCGGTTCATTTTTGCGCAAAGCTTTAACATAACCATCATCCAGATCATGCGGACTGACAGCGCTAAGTCCTGTACCTTCAATAGCGCTTACGGGTTGTCCGATAAGGTCATTTGCACGCGCCACATCTACGCCATTTATTCCAATAATTACACCGTCATTCACCAAGGCAATATTACGCCGAGCTACGAAGGCTTTCGCCAAAGGGGATGACAAAACATATTGAACACTTATGTGTAAATTTGGAGATTGATGTGCGGTATCTTGTACAGCGCCGGCTTTTTTAAAGGCCCGTTCTTGCCAGTCTCGCAACGGTAAACCCCAGAGTTTTATCGGGCTTTGCCCGATAATATTTAAAACAGGCGGAATTGAAATAGCTTCAGGAACACCATCATGCTCTCCACTTTTTGCATCAAGGCCTTGCACAGAACTTTCAATATCCAGCCCTTTCATATCTTGCCCTAACGTGTACTTAGCCATAATGACGACAAGGACAACTGCTGTACCATTTCCTAATAAAGCCGCCCACCCCGGAGCCATTTCGCCAATTGTCGCGGCAAAAATGAAAAAGGAAATTATATATATAAGCACACCTGTCCCCCGCACGAATATCGCGCGTTCAGGACGGCTTGAGGCATAGAATACAGGGTATAATGGCGCAGCAACCCCCATAAGAGCCGCAGCAGGAACAAGCAGTGACATAAGCGGAGCAGAAGCAGAATAATCTGTCGATAAAAGACGGCTTAGAGCCTCAGGCCCCACTAGCATAATTACAGCAGAGAGTGACAGCCCCATAGACAATAAAATAACGGCAGCTCGCGTAACTAATCGCCAGATTTTATCAGCTTGCCCCAATGATACCATTTTCGCAAGCTCAGGGTAAATCACTTGATCAAGCAATATATACCCTTCAGATAATATCTTTGCGATTTCTTCGGCTATTTTATAAACGGCGGCCCATGACGCTCCAAAGACGCCGAAAACTAAAATCATAGGCAAATGTAAATTCGCGGCCCCTAATGTGGAGTCCAAATTCGTCTTAATAACAAAATTCCAAACACCCGCACCCGGCTTGCGGAAGTTCACTTTTGCCTTAATGACATGATGTAACAACCTTCGGCGTTTCAGCTCTATAATTGCCATGATAGGGATATATGTATAAGCGCAAAAAGACCCTGCGAACCACGCTAGGACGAACCCTTTAAGACCTGCATCCATATAAGCCGCTATTATCACTCCCACAAGCCGAACCGCGGGCATAATTAAAGACTTGATGGCCAAAACATAAAATTTATCAAACAATCTAAATATACCAATAGACGCCCCGCGCTGGCTCATAATTACCAGAAGGCAATACCCCATAATATAAGGCTTTGATGTTTCCATATTTGCGGAAAGTTCGCCTAGACCGCTTGCAGATGAAACAATAAAGGCTCCAAAATAAAACACGCTTATGGAGAGTAAAAACCCGAAAATAGCGGCCATAAAGTCAAGCCTGACACCAAAATTCAAAATCTTACACAGGCCTTCATGCTCGTTGTCTTTGACACTATTCGTGCCAAACCGAATGATAGATTGCCAACTATGAAACGTCGCCACTTCCGCAAAAAATAACATATAAGCATGCAAAAACAATACGATACCAAAGGTAGCTGTATCAAGATGCTTGGCAGCCAATAAAAGACTGACGGCACCAAAAAGCGCGCCAAGAAACTTTGACCCCATCATTAAGCCAGTATTAGCAGCCACACGCTGCCCGACTGTCTTTGTCGAAGTTATAGATAAATCAGGCGTGAGATCTGCAGGAAGGCTTTGCATTATAATGACTTTGCTAAATGGCGATCTTTTAGAATCGTTTCGACTAAAGTTAAGTCGCTTGGTTTGTCTACGTCCATCGCAGCTTCGGCAATAGGGATAAGGATTGGGGCGGCTGTGATTCCAATTCGCTTGCCTGCGTATTCAAAAGCGCCCTGTAAGCTTAAACGGCCAAGAGCATATCGCAAGCCTACGCCAAGACCAATTTTGCGAGCTAGCTTTATCGGACGTTTGCGTAAATGCTGCGCGCTTTTCCAAAATTCAATCGCAGCTCGGCCTTTATCATTTGCAACATAAAACATATTACAGCCAGAAACGGCGTCATCTGAAAACTTTAAATAAGTTCGTTTTGTCTCAGGATATGCAGGGGCTATAACGGATTGGCTGGCTAACCCGACACAAAAATCAGCGCTGCTTTGCTGGGCTCCTCTAATGAAATGCTCAAGCATCTCTGGCGTTAGCAAGGCATGATCACACGTTGTGACAAGGCAAGGCAAAGCAATCTCGTTTTCCAAAGCTAATGACACGCTATCGGCGGGCCCTGCCCCGCTTGGAGCTTGGCTTAAGCGATCATCACTATCAACACTGTAACCGCTTATGTGATAAGGTTGCTTCAGACTTAAAGCCTGCTGACTGGACGATTGAAGAGCGCCAAGGACATAATCAAGCATTTTTCGGCCCAATATAGGCACATCTGCTTTATGCGATACACATGCATTCTGGCATAAAGTATCAACAACGCCCTCGCGTTGCCCTGCTAATATCAAAACCGAAACGTGCGGAGCTTGTGGCGTTAAAGGTACAGACATTAATGAATAGACTTTTGATACATGCGGTATGTTTTGTAATGCTCCGCTTGCGCCTGATCACAGATAGCTTTCATGCCATCATTATCTTCGAGTATCCATGATAACTCGCAATGCGTATAACCATTATCGCGCCCGCCTGCATAAGCTAGCTCGCAAATTTTAGTCGTGAGCGCCACACCCTTACGTTTATTATGCCACTCGCGGCGCAATCCCATAAGCGGTAAGCGAAGACGTTTAACTTTCCGAACCTTTAGGCGCCATAAAAACCTCGCCCAATTAAACGGTAATAAACGCCCATTAAACCCTTTTGCTACCTCATTTATATCAGGTATCATACAGACATATGCCACAGGTTTATCATCGATAGAACCAATCCAGAAAGAATCATGGACAATGATGGGTTTCATTTCTTTGGCCGTATGAAGAATTTGCTCAGGCGTAAACGGGATAAAGCCCCAATTTTCTGACCAAGCATCATTGAAAATATCCATTGCAATTTTGATATCTTCAACAAAATTACTCTTATCTAACCGGCGCCATGTTAAAGATGGCGTTTTATCCGCGTAACCGACTAAAGCTTGTATAATTCTCGAACGCGGATAGCCAGCATGCAAGTCTGACATATAAGCGTATAAATCTACGACTTTTTCAAATCCGTACTCTTCTACTGATGTTTGATAGTCTGGGCGCCCATAAGGCATTAAAATTGCTGGCGGAGTGTCAAAACCATCAATTAACAGGCCGCATTCCTCATTTACACTCCATTGTGCAGGGCCGAAAATTTTATCCCGTCCTTGAGATTTTACCCATTCTTCTGCCGCTGCGAGCAAAGCGCGTGTTATTTCCGAATCAGCAACTGTATCAAGATAGCCAAAAAAGCCCGCATTATCATTATAATGCGCGTCATGAGATGCATTTATGAAAGCTGCAACGCGGCCAAGTAACTGCCCATCTTTGTAAGCTAAAAAAAACTGGTGGGTAATAGGCTTGGCAGCAGGGTTTTTACGGGGGTCAACTTGCGCTGCGCGTTCAAATCGCAATGGAGCGCGCCAGTTGGGTTCATTCTTATACAAGGTATAAGGTAAATTCAAAAAAGCTTTAACTTGCTTCCGTGTCTCAACGGCATGAATATCTATCTTAGAGCTAGCCAAAACGTGTCCTTTTTGCCACCCCTATACGCAATATCCTAATAAAGGCCAATAGCGCTTTATTAGGATATTGCGTATATCTGCAACTCCAAGATTACATTGTTAAATCGACAAGATTAATGTCAATATCTGCCCCTTCGAAAGGGACATCAAAGCTAGTTTCTGAAAATTTAGGTAAGCGCAGAGCTTTGATTTTAGGGTTATTCGACAAACCATATGGCTCTAATGGCTTGAAATTCCATGCCTTTTTAAGCTTACGATCGCCATTTTTGTCATGATACCCCACAATAGCATATTGTCCAGTCGCAGGTAGGTTAATACATATTTGCTGCGGGCCTTCCTGGGCAGGAACACGAATACGGCGAAGCTTACCTTTGGATTTCATAAAGTTGTGCTCCCCAAACATTTCAAGCTTCATGATGCCTTCAGCTGTAATGTTATGAACCGTCACGCGAATCTGTAAGGCGCCTGGTACGCAAGTGTCAGCCTTATCTCTGTCATATAGAGGCAAGCCCGTTTCAATACCGATTTGAGAATAAGGACGCCCCTCCTCATCCACATGCGCGACTTCACCCACAGGTGTACCAAGATCGTCATTAAGGGTAGTTTGAGCATTGGCAGGTATAACCAGAGTTAGAGCCATACCAAGTCCAACAAAACATTTGGAAAAATTAATCATAAGGGAAATTGCTTTCACAGTCTGTAGCCTTTAGACATAAGATGCGCAAATCAGCGCGTTCCGTATCCATATGGATAGTTACGACCGCTTAGTAAAGGTACGCTTACAAATATTTAATATGGGACAACTTAATCAATACTTATTCAAGAAAGCCGCGATCAGCATTGGCGGATTAGTGGTTTTCGCCTGCTGCGTACTACTTTTAGAGCGTTTACTGCGTATTTTTGAGGTTGTCACAACCTCAACCAATCCCGCTAGTGATGCATCAACAATGATTATTAATTTATTACCATATTACCTTGGCATAGCTGTTCCAATGGCGCTGTTATTGGGAATCATCATTACGGTCGACCGCTTTAGCCGCTCAAGTGAGCTGACAGCAGCCTTAGGCGCAGGCGTGTCTTTGACCCATATGACTAAACCTTTTTTCCTTTTGGCGCTTGTTTTAGCTATTTTCACAATCTTTATTGAAGGAATATTCCAGCCTGTTGGTCGTTATAACTACAGAAAAGTGGAAAATCATATCAAGCAAACAGCTTTCACCGCCGCATTACGCGAAGGTACCTTTACGCAGGTTGGAGATCGCACGTTCTTTGCTGGAACTGACTTACCCGGCGCAGCCATAGGCCCCATTTTCATCTATGAACAAGTGATGACTAATAAAGACCAAACGGGTTTTCGCATAACAACAGCCAATGAAGGTCAACTTATTGTGCGCGACAAAACAAATGAACCTGTCCTTCAACTCGCTGAAGGCCGTGGTTTTCAAATCGTCGATAATCAAAAGCTAGATGGCAACGTACGATTTGGCGGCACAACAGTGGCCGGCGCTGCGACGGTCGATAAATTTCGTGTGCGCGGTGATGATGAACGCGAAATGACATCGCGGGAACTTTTTACTAACAGATCAGGGAATGCCTTTTCCAATGTCGATAAGAATGTCACAAATGCAACACTGCATCTGCGCATAGCTAAGTCTATTGTACTGCTAATTTTACCGTTTATTGCCGTGCCATTTGGACTAAATTATGGACGAAACCCCTCCTCTGCAGGCATATTCGTCGGCGTTGTCTTTCTTGTCTCGTTGCAAAAGGCCCTAGAATTCGCGCAATCATTAGGGGCAGCAGGAAAGATCCCGCCTTGGATGGGCATATGGGGCATTGTTTTGGCTGTCGCTCTCTTTGCGGTTTATATCTTCCGAAAAAGCGCCTTTAAAATGGGTCAACCGCCCTTAACATCTATTTCTCATTGGATGACGCATGTGTCAGGCAAAATTAAATCCGCTATCGCAAAATTAACGCCTAAACCCGAAAGAATCGAACGTGTTTAAATTTGCAGTTTACTTATCCAAAATGTTTATTTTTACATGGATAACCGTCGTGTTTGGCTTTCTTGTCCTTATTGGCTTGCTTGATAGTCTTGCAAATGGCGGAGATATTGTTGCAAGCGGTGAAGGTTTCCGTGGAACCTTTAAGTATATGTATCTACGCGCCCCAGTTATTTTTGATAGAATTTTCATCTTTACTCTCGTTGTTGCTATCCTGTTGACCTATGTAAAATTGATCCGTCAACATGAACTCGTTGCGCTATTAGGGTTTGGAATTTCAGTCCCCAAACAAATCATGTTAATGACCCCTATTGTTGTAGGAGCGTCCTTAGTATCCGTCACATTCATTGATTTTGCCATGGCTCCTGCCGTGCGTTCATTACAGGCTTGGGGTATTGGCGAGTATAAAATTAAAAACATCACGGCTGATAACCCTTTATGGCTCGAAGATAATGGCCGTATCGTTAAGGCTAGCACACGATACAACTATGACACCTTGGGCAAAATTGAGATATTTTCCCGCACAGATACTGGCGAGGTAAAAGAAATTATTTGGGCCGAGCGCGCCACCTATACTGATAATAATTGGCGTCTAGATGATGTACAGACAATTACTATCGACGGCGCAACTAATAAAGACCCTGTCGCTGTTAA
>JBDVGI010000241.1:0-1922 GCA_039962885.1 Litorimonas sp.
GATAATACACCACAAGCTATTAAAGCGTTGGCAAGGCAAGACGCCCGAATAATTCCGATACTTTTGAAAGACAATGGCGGAACTTACGTGGCCAAAAATCACGGAAGGGCCATAGCTAAATGGGAGTTTATCACGTGCCAAGATTCTGATGATTGGGCACACCCTCAAAAGTTAGCGTCATTGCTAGAAGTTTTGCTTGAAGACGAAAACCTAATCGGTGCTGAATGTGGGCATGTCCGCATATCCAAGGCACAAGGTATTCAAAGAAGAGTGCAGGGATATTTAAAACCGGATGCATCTTCATTTATGTATCGCCGCGAGATTGTAGATAATTCTGTAGGCTTTTACGACTCGGTTAGGGCGGGGGCTGATGGGGAATTCAAGCTTCGGCTTATTCGGTACTTTGGCGCAAATGCATTTAAATTCCATAAAGCCCTCTTATCTATTGTAGAATGGGCAGAAGGCACATTGTCAGGTAGCGGGAGTGAATATGCGATCTCGTCATTTGGTGTGTTTTCACCCGCGAGGTTGGAATATAGGCAGAGGTTTAATGCCTCCCATGAATATGGCCTCTTTGAACAGGGGCGCTCGGCATTATACCGACCTCAAAACCCTGAGAAAAATGTCTGAAAAATACACCTAAAAAATAGAACTGAAATACGCTGGAATTTAGAGCTTAAGTGTCCCATAACGCTTCAATTAGTGGGTGAAAAGGTATGGCAGTGTTAAAATCAATTGTAAAACGTGTGTTAAGAGGCTCTCGAGGTCAAAGGTCTTTGCTTACGAGACCTAGCCGTAGCTTACAGCTTCCTATATTTCTTAAAGGGGATGACTTTTCTGAAACCGTTAATGTGGTTTTAGATATGCCGCAGAAAGAGTTTATATCTGAAACGAGCAGCCATAATTTTGATATAAATTTTGATGCAAACGGCAAAGTTTATTTCAAAACTTCAAATCTTCAATCAAAATTTACAATGATGCCAACAGGCTCAATCGTGCCTTACCCCGCGGAAGGTTTCAAGTCTGTTCAAATTGATTATGATGTGACGGTATCGCCAGAGGTTCAACTCTCACTTTATTTGATATGGTTTTCAGATGAGAAACGTATTCAAAGTGTGAAACGAGATTTACACAGCGCGGAGGTTATGGATGAACTGGCTGAAACTAAGTTTTTTGATGTACCTGAAGGCGCTAAAAATTTGGGTATTGCTCTGCGCGTAGCAGGTAAGGGGCGCGTAAAAATTGGTCATTTGAATGTGAATTTATCTGAAACGCTTAAGATTGATGTTGATCCTGTACTAACGAAAATTTCGAAAGACCCAGATCCATTTATACAAAATGCTATAGTGTCTGGTATGTCTGAATACCCCAAACTCGTCGATCAACCTTATCGTCTACTCACAAAGATACTTACTAGCGGCAATGAATTAGCCGTTTTGAAAGTCACAACTAAATATGTAGAAGAGCTAGGAGACTTTGGTCATCGTTTGCACTTAAATACATTAAAACAATTGCTGATGATGGAAGAGCTAATCGCATATTATCAATCTCTACCGAAAGATATGCAGAGGCAGCCAATTCTGGTTAGCCGTTATTTAGTTGCCTTAAATTGGACGTCTAGGCATGATGAATTGTATAAAGCCATGCTGCGAATTATGCAGTATCCGAGGGTCAATACAACTATTCTGGGAAACTTAATTAGTTATGCGGAGCTATTTAGCGATGATGAGTTAGAGACATTGTCTCATATTATTAAAGCAAAAAATCCAGCCCATATTGAAATTCATAAGCTACTAACTTTTTATGATTTATTACTGCACAGAGGTTTGATTTCTGTATCTCAATCCTTGTCAAAACTTCTTGAAACAAAATTCCAAAGTGGAGGAAAAGTAGATAGGATAAATTATTATCTAATTATTTCC
>JBDVGI010000242.1:0-3916 GCA_039962885.1 Litorimonas sp.
GTCAATCTTGCGCAGCAAGTGGTCTTGTGGAACCATCTCTTCCAGAGAGAACTCGTAAAACAGCTTTGATGTTCTGCCGTCCAACTGTCCCATCATGACCAATCTCCACACTTCTTATCTAAAACAAGTGAATCAGAAACAGGCGCTTGTGACTAGGAGTTTTTCAACAGTATTGGGCGTTTTAAGCCTCTGAGAAAACGTAGCTTGATACCCTTATCGGACGTTAGCGATTGTAGTAATTTGGGCGATTTTAAGCCGCTCGTTAGAAATAGCATTACAATAAATCGTTCACTCTAGATTCTAAAATTGATCACGATATTTGCGGCTAACTGATAGACTTTGACCATTTTTTAATTTTGCAATTGTACGACCATTTCCAATTGGTCTAATCTCTTGAACGACCTCTCGCTTAACAAGATATGAGCGGTGTATTCTAATGTGTGTGCTATCAGCTTCAGCCAGTAACCGCTCAAGCATTGTGAGCGTCATACGAACAAGATGGTGTCCTGTATCTGTGTGAATGTCTAGATAGTTTGCAGCGGCCTCCACCCAAATGATTTCATCAGCTTGAAGAAAAACAATCCTCCCCCCTGACTTTAAAGTAATTCGTCCTGTGTTTTTTGCATCGTTGCGCGCTTGCTTAGCTTCCAATTGCAACTGCTCTATATGCCTACCCGTGACAAAAACCGATAGGACCAAAAGGTAAGTATAGGCATCCTTACTTAATTCATAAATCCAAAGTTTTATGTCGAAGAGATTTTCATAATAGGGCCGCCCAAGTAGGTGCGGAAAACTAACTGTTCTAAAGACATCCATCAGTATAATATGAATGGCCCCGAAAATAACAAACCCGCAAGTATAAACGGGTACCATGCGCTTCCAGTTTTCTAGGGTGATTGGCCAGCGTGATAACATAAACGGGATAATCAATATTGTAAGAAGGATCGCCAAGTGCGATGTCCCTTGGGAAAGCCAAGGCTCCATCCCGATTACTAGGTTTCCAGATTTGACATTCTCTAATTGCTCCGTGTTTGAAAGAACGACCCAAGACAGCAAAGTAAAGACAGCAACAAAACTGTAGGCAATGCGGTCCGCACGCTTATCGGCACCTAAATGTTGAGCTTCAAGTTTCATATTTGCAGTGTGTCAGTTTCCTCAAAAAACAGCAAAGCTTTGTTGGTCTTATTCATCCCACACAGCAGCCATTCATCCCATAAAATGACATTTATTCCATGAGCGTGCATTCTATACCAATCATCAATCTTAAATAATTTCGCCATGTCACGCTTTAGCTCAACTGATCGTAAGTACTTAACATGCAAGATAGCGTTGATTTAGAGACTCGTCGTTACGACTTAGATTGGCTGCGTATTATAGCCTTCGGATTATTGATATTCTATCATATTGGCATGTTTTACGTGTCTTGGAGTTGGCATGTAAAGAGTGTTCATTCGGGCACTACAATCGAACCGGTTATGCAATTGCTTAACCCTTGGCGACTTTCTTTGCTCTTTTTTATTTCAGGCGTTGCTTTGCGATATGCAATGGATAAGGCATCAACGCATAATCGAGGATTGCTAAATTTTACGGGCCTACGGACATGGAAGTTATTACTCCCTATTATGTTGGGCATTCATATAATTGTAGCGCCGCAATCATGGTTGCAGCTTCTGGAGACTAATGAAATCAATTCGGGTTTTTGGCAGTTCTATCCAGAATACCTTATTGGAACCACAGAGAGGTATTCAGTCACTATCCCGACTTGGAATCATCTTTGGTACGTTGTCTACTTGATGCTCTACACGCTTATTTTATCGCCTGTGGCCAAACCACTTTCGCAGTTAATGCGAGGGACAGGGGCGCGAATAACAGATTTGCTATTTAGTCACAAATTTGGCGTCTTATGTGTTTTAACCTTTCCCGTTATCCCGCATCTTTTGTTTCGATTCCTACTGGACCAGAGGTTTCCAACGACACATGACGTTGTGACAGATTGGGCTAATCACGCTCACAGTTTTACTTATCTGCTTACCGGGTATCTGTTGGCAAAAGATCAAGCTTTTTGGAACGCTATTAACCGCGCCTTTAAAACCGCACTAGTATTGAGCATAGTTCTCGCCATTAGCTTGTCGTTCATTTGGGTGAATTGGAACTGGTTTGTTGAAACGGAAACTGCCCTATGGCCTGCTAGGATCGCGCGAGTGTTTTATATATGGATTGTGATAGCGGCACTATGCGGCGCGGCGCAAAAGTGGTTGAACAAGCCCAGCCCGGTTCTTTCTTATATGACTGAAGCCATTTTTCCTTGGTACATCTTGCATCAAACATTGACCGTCATGGCGGGTTACTGGCTAACACGACAAGGAATATCATTAGGAGTGGAATTTAGCCTCGTTACTTTGGCAACATTTGGTGGATGTCTGATAATACACGAAGTCCTCATTAGGCGGTGGAAGTTCATCAGGCCGTTTTTTGGCCTCAAGATGACCCCAGCAAGTTTCAAGTGAATGTGACAACCAACTCAGCGTCCTTCTTTGGGCGTTTATCGCCTCTGGCTCAGAGGCTTAGACGGAGCGATTTTAAGCCGCTCAGCTAAGATCTACAATGGCAATACTCTTCCCCTCAATTGGTGCTGCTGTTCTATTGAAGCGGCTTAAAAGGGTAAACAATATTGACAATGCTCTGGTAAGTATTTGATATTTCTAAATCACATATACTATTGAAATATAAGTATAATACACTTAAATTTCGTCACATCCCTGGTGCGCCAATAATTTCTTTTAATTACGACTGTTGACCGTGAAGTTTCCTGTAATAATCCCTCTGCTAACCTCATTTTTGGGCTACAGCAGAGCACTATTAGGGATTCAGGCAAAGTTGGTTCTCACTTGCTTAACCCACTGAAATATTAATTGGCCAATATAGATTATTTTTCTAGACGACTTGGTTTCCGTAAGACGCTCAAGGGAGCCTTGAAATATCAAAAATAGGCCATTGGTGCGTCTTTTGCAAAGGTATTGTGTCGATAAATAAGGGACTCAGTATTCGGTCTATTTCACTAAGAACCGTGTTGGCGTGATGATCTGAATTTGTTGTCCTTCGCGCCAGATAGTTGCTGTGATTTCATGTTCGCCTTTTTCAATCGTCCATGGAAAGCGCGGGCCTTGGGCGTTTATTGTCTGGCCGTTAATATGCCACTCTACCTTATCTAAGGCCTGTAGGCCTGCCAGTTGAAATTCGAAGGCTTGGTCGCTTTTGAGCAGGCGCGGGTCATAGGCAATATGCAGGCCTGGCGTAGGTTGACGCAGCGTGATTAAATCAGGCAGGCGCTCACTCTTATCAGCTTGCGGTGTTGTGCCGGCTAAAAAATACTCGGGGTAGGATTGGCAGTCATCATTAAGCCCGCGGGCTTGTCCTGTTTGCGCGCAAATATCTATTTGCTGTAAGTTAGGATGGAGGGATAATGGACGTGTGTCTGCGCGTTGATTTAATTCTGCAAAAACACTGCGTAATAAAAGCGCTGGTCCAAGCGAACCCGTTAGGCCATCTGTTGGACGTTGATCAAGATTTCCCATCCAAATCCCGACCGTGTAGCGGTGATTAAATCCAACAGCCCAGCTATCGCGGTAATCGCTTGACGTGCCAGTTTTAACGGCGGTCTGCACAGGGAAGTTTAAGATACTAAAGGCCCCAAATTCCATTTCTCTCGCGCGGCTATCAGAGAGAATATTCCCCATAAGTGAGGCAAGCTCTGGCGCGATGATTTGCCGTCTATCATTGGCTGTAACGCCGTCTTGAAAGGGAATAAGCGGCGTGAAAATACCGTTATTAGCGAGAACCGAATAAGCCTGTACTAATTCAAATAATGTGACTTCGCCATTGCCAAAGGCTATTCCATCGCCGTAAAAGCTAGGAT
>JBDVGI010000243.1:0-2287 GCA_039962885.1 Litorimonas sp.
CCTAGATTCACAAATATAGAGATCATCCAAACTAAAGAATTTGGCCCAGTTTTAGACGGAACGGCTTTGATGGAGCAATGGCAAGTCGAGGCAAGTTTTGGCGGAGCGGAGCGCCTATTTCACGTTGCTATATTACGTCCAAGCACGAACCTAAAAGCCCCGCTTATCTTATCACAAAATTTCTGCCCTAACCACGCCGTCATACCAATAGAAGGATTAAGTCTTCCAAGTGGAAGTTATTTTGATTGTAGTTCAGGCGGATTAATGAACCGGTTTTTTGGATATTTCTTTGGCCGCTATATTACAACACCGCCGTTAAAAGAGATTATGCAAAGTGGGTATGGATTTGCAGCAATCTATCCGCATGAATTCTCACCCGACAGCAGGTCATCTGGATTACAAATCATTGCCGAGCTGTTCCCTGACACTCCCCCTCAAGACCGTCCTGGTGCATTAGCCATTTGGAGCGCACAGTCAATTTGGATCGCAGACCAAATTAAAACAAAGTTTGGAATAGAAAAAATTGCCACTTATGGTCATTCCCGTTTTGGTAAAACCGCGCTTATTGCGGCGGCATACTCTGACAATATTGACGCTGTTATTGCCCATCAATCGGGCACAGGCGGCGCCTCCGTACTGCGTGATGATGTTGGAGAAAGTGTTGCAGAAATCACCGAGGCCTATCCGCAATGGTTTTCTCCGCGTCTTGAGGCTTATGGAGAAAATCCATCGAGTCTACCAATTGATGCACAGCATTTATTAGCTCTTGTTGCACCCAGACCCGTATTACTTGGTAATGCGCGGCGGGATGTTTGGTCCGATCCGAATGGAGCATTCTTAGCCGCACAACAAGCTGATGGGGTTTGGAAAGCAGCCAATAAAACTGGACTTAACCAAAACCGTTTAAAGGACTTTGACCCTAAAGCTGACATCGCATTCTGGCAACGCCCCGGAACGCATGGCGTGGTTAAGGAGGACTGGGAAGCCTTCTTAGAGTTTTTGAACAACCATTTCCAATAAGGCAATTCTTTCAGAGCTTAACTAAGTGTTAATACAAAATAAACCTTAAGGTTGCTTATTTAAAAATAACTCGTGACATAGTTGTTTCTGTAATATATTAGAGGAGTGTAGCTGATGATTCATTCATCCCAACTTAACATCCGCTACATGGTTTCGCTAGTGCCCCACGCTTAGCAAACTACATGGTAGGCTAGTCATTGACCTCTCTTCATCCCGAGAGTTTAACGACTAGCCGCCTCCTTAATCACCCTTAAATTAGCACAAAAAAAACGCCCCTATAAAAGAGGCGTTCGATATATTCGAGCCGTCGTAATACTTACGCCGTCTCGCCGCGCAGTCGACCTTTGGCCTTTTCAGCGCCCAGCAGGGTCAGAAACGTTCCCATTTCAGGACCACTATCCCGACCAGACAAGGCTTTTCGAAGTGGCATAAATAAGGTTTTTCCTTTGCGCCCATGTTCAGCCTTTAAAACACTTGTCCATTCGCTCCAAGTTGTGTCTGTAATCACGTCAGGCAGACTGCTTGCCGCCGCCGCACAAAACTCTTTATCTTCATCCTTTATTTGCCCTGACATTGGAGAATATAGCGCTGTTGACCAGCCGGCTGCGTCGTTAACTTTGGTCACATTGCTACGAATCAAATTCCACAAATCTTCTCCGCCGCCAACATTTAAGCTTTCCAATTGTGCTTGCACATCCACATATGGCATATCATTTAAGAGCTTTCCATTGACGAGTAAAAGCTCATCTTCTGAGAATCTCGCAGGCGCTCGGCCAATTTTAGAAAACGCAAATTCATCCTTTAATACATCCATAGATGGGCGCGCTTCGATTGCATCTGATGTACCAATTTTAGCGAGCAGAGAGCAAATCGCCAAAGGCTCCAAGCCTTGTTCTTTAAGCTCTTCCATAGAGAGTGACCCCAATCGTTTAGATAAGCTTTTACCGTCATGTCCGACAAGTAGCGGCGTATGCGCAAACTTTGGTAGATGCGTCGACAGGGCTTGAAAAATTTCAATCTGCGCACCTGAATTGGTCACATGATCTTCGCCGCGAATAACATGGGTGATTTTCTGCTCTATGTCGTCAACAACACTTGGTAGCGTATATAAAAACGAGCCATCACCACGAATAAGAATAGGATCAGACAAGGACCCTGTCTCTATCTTTTGTTCGCCGCGAACCATGTCCATCCAAATCACAGGGTTTCCAGACAGTTTGAACCGCCAATGCGGGCTGCGGCCTTCATCTTTGTAAGCTTTTATTTC
>JBDVGI010000244.1:0-4979 GCA_039962885.1 Litorimonas sp.
TCTTAATGATGTGCGCGCGGAACGCTCTAAAGTGTCCGAAGCGTTTTTTGCAGGTGTCGCGAATGATTTGGGGCAACTTGGGAATGAATATCTTCCGCAAAGCGATATTGAGACGGCCCTTTTAAAAATCGTATCTAATAACACTTATGACTATATGGTTGACTTAGGAACGGGTACGGGCCGCATGCTTGAATTGTTCTCAAACCGAGTGACACGCGGAGCAGGCATTGACAGTAACGCTGATATGCTCACTGTGGCGCGACATAAATTGGCGTCGACGAATGTGACTCATATTTCCGTGCAACAAGGTGACTTGACGTCTACACCGCTTGGCGCAGGTGTAGCTGACCTTGTGACGCTTCACCAAGTCTTGCATTATCTGGATGACCCACAAGAGGCATTTAGAGAAGCCTCTCGTCTATTGATGACTGGGGGGACATTTCTGATTATCGATTTTGAAGCCCATCAATTTGAAACGTTTCGTGATAAATATGCCCATCGCCGACTCGGATTTTCAGATCAAGAAGTTGAAGCTTGGTTGCTGGCTGTGAATATGCAGCTGACATCTGTGCAGAATATCAACAATGCTGACAAAGCTCTACCAGCTGTAAAGATATGGCGGGCAGAACGGGTAACGCAAGTCAATGCGCGCAGCCAAAAGGGATAAACAGAGTGTGATTGTATGAAAGCTTATCTTCCACATCGTGAAGCTAATGCACCTATCGGGGCAATAGCCCGTGCAGCTGCGAGCCAATCTCCGTGTAAAAGCCATGAAGCAGTTCGGGTTAGCTTTGAGTTTTTTCCGCCAAAAGGCGAATTGTCGAAGAAGCGTCTGCGATCGGTTATTCAAAAACTTGCACCGCTAAACCCTGATTTTGTTTCCGTAACTTACGGGGCAGGAGGGTCTACGCAAGATCGTACGCTGGATACTTTGAAACATATGATCAAAGATAGTCCGTTTAAACCTGCGGCCCACCTAACATGTGTGGATGCAACACGGACGCAAATAGATAACGTCGCGAAAGATTTTTGGAAGGCAGGGGTTCGTCATATTGTGGCTCTGCGCGGGGATCCGTCGACGGGCATTGGGCAAGATTATGTTCCAAGTAAAAATGGTTATGCCTATGCCTCTGATTTAGTGAGAGGTCTTAAAAAAGTGGCGGATTTTGAAGTTTCGGTCAGTGCTTATCCTGAGCGTCATCCAGAGAGCCAAAATTGGCAGGTCGAAATTGAAAACTTGAAACGCAAAGTCGATGCTGGAGCTAGCCGAGCGATAACGCAATTTTTCTTTTCTCCTGACGTGTTTTGGCGGTTCCAAGACAGAGTTTTAGATGCAGGAATCAATATTCCGATTGTACCTGGTATTATGCTCCAGCCTAACTTTAAGGCTTTGAAACGTATGGCGGATATGTGCGGGGTATGTGTGCCTGATTGGTATGCTGAGCTTTTTGAAGGACTTGGCGACGATGCGGTCATACGCGGATTTCTTACGGCCTCTTTAGCCTCTGAATTAACCGCTGAGCTATATGATCGCGGCGTGCGTGATTTTCATCTTTATACGCTCAATCAAGCCGAAATTGCGACTAGCGTAAGCCGTGTGTTGGGGCTACACTATCGCGCTAAGGCTAAAGATGCCGCTTAAATTAGGAGGTGCCCGTGAGGTCTGCTAGAAATTTAATTCCAATGCTTGCCATTGGATTTGTTCTAGGGCTTGGGGCTATGGGGCTAGCGAATATTGTTTTTGACGGCGCAAAACGTCTCGATGAAACTCATTTAAATGCTGAAAAACAATCAATCTTGCAAACACTTGATACTCAAATCCTTGCATGGAATTCGGGGGACATTGAAGGGTTTATGCAAGACTACCTCAAAAACGATGATTTGCGGTTTGCCTCTGGCGGAGATGTTCAGAAGGGATGGGAGGCAACATTGTTGCGGTATCAAAGCCGGTATCCTGACCGTGCGGCCATGGGACGATTGGAGTTCTCCGATCGGCAAGTGCAAGTTTTAGGGACGGAAGACGCCCTTATTTTTGGCCGTTGGACACTTATTCGAGATAAAGATCGCCCAACGGGTTTGTTTACGCTGCACATGAAAAAACAAGATGGTCGCTGGATTATAATCAGCGATCATACGTCTTCTGCACAATAATGGATTTGGACTTTTTGAAAGACAACGCTTTTGTATCTCATATATATTTTATAAATGATGACGGCTTTGTTGATTGAGGCCCCGATTTAGATTATCGGCACAACATGAGCTTATGGTATTCCATATTATCGGCTGGGGCGCGGCTTTTTGGGCCGCCAATGACTCCCGACACTGACGGCAGGCCTGGTCCGATCAATCAAGCTGGCTTGGTTGCGGCTCTTGTCGCGCTTGGGGCAAAAATGGCAAAGGCTGACGGGGCTGTACGCGCTGAGGACGTAGAGGCCTTTAAGCAAGTTTTCAAGACAGACCCTGAAACTGAAGATAGCGTGGGACGTTTTTTTGATTTGGCACGGCAAACCACGCTAGGCTATGAGCGTTATGCCCGTATCATCGCCAAACGGTTCCGCGCGAAGCCAGCAGCCCTTGAAGATGTCATGGACGGATTATTTCATATTGCTCTGGCTGATGGGGTCGTTACCGATGAAGAGATGTTGTTCTTACGAAATGTAAGCCATGTGTTCGGTTTTTCTGACAGAGAGTTTTCTCGAATTAAAGCGGCCCATTTGGGGCGTGATGCTGATGATCCATATCTTATATTGGGGGTGGATGAGTTGATTTCTGACCAAGATTTAAAGCGGGCATATCGCCGTCAAGCTGCGGCGAACCACCCTGATAAATTAATTGCGCGAGGATTGCCAAAGGAGCTTTTGGGGCTCGCAAACCATAAAATGGCGATTATTAACCGAGCTTATGCGCAAATCATTGCGCAAAGAGCTGAAAATAAGCCTAATGATAACCGTGCTTTGACTTAAGTGTTACCAAAATGAGAGCCTTGCACCCTTGACGAAGTTGTAAAAAATCACGACATTAGACCTATGACCAATACTTATAGACTCTCGGGCCAAAATGGTGGTGTGTTCAGTCAGCTTTTGCGTGCCGCGTTTTTCACGATAACTGCCATTGGTGGATTGCTATTGTTGTTTTTTTCAGCCGCCTTTGTGCTGATATTAATTGCAGGACTTGCAGTTCTCGGGTTTGTTGTGGCTTTGGTTTTTTGGGTGCGGGCAAAAATACTCGGCAAACCCTTTGGTCCTAAAGCGAAGTTCGAACATATGCGTCGTGAAATGGAAGCAAATATGGGCTCGCAATTTGATGAAATTCGCCCAGATTCACATGCAGACCATACACAAGAGGCAGATGGCCCAATCCTTGACGCGCATAATACTCCAGAAGGGTGGAGCGTAGATAATTAATTTATCCCGTATCCACTTTCTAAAATTTTGTCTTAAAAAAACTCATAGAGCGTTCTGTCTATGACCATTTCACATAATTTGTCCTAAATTTACAAATAGCGCATTGCCTTTGCAAATGTGATGTCTATGCCTAGTAAAATGAGGACAACTGACTTTTTTATTTTAATGGTATGTTGCTTGTGCTTGGCGGGTAATTTTGTTGTTAGTGCCTGGGTGCTTGGTGGAAATAATGCGCTTTTTCCTAATGCAGTTGCTATTCCTCCTTTCATGCTTGCTGCTACGCGCGCGGCAATTGTCTTGGTTTTTATGTTTCCTTTTTTAAAGCTTAAAAAGCCACAACGATGGCTGCGCCTATTGCTTGTCTGCGCGTGTGTTGGACCGATTCATTTAGGATTGCTTTACACAGGTCTGATGACAGCGCCTGCTTCTGGTAGCTCCGTTGTTTCACAGATGATGATTCCTTTTGCGACAATTTTGTCCGTTATTTTCCTGCGCGAGCGCATTGGAGCAACACGTATTATTGGGATTGTTGGCGCCTTTATTGGTACGATCATTATGATCTATGAACCAGGTGCTTTATCTTTGGATACTGGGCTTTTATATGTGCTAGCAGCTTTTTTCACGCTTGCTGTAGGTTCAGTGTTGATGAAAACCGTTGGAGATGTTGATTGGCAGCAATATGTTGCGTGGATGGCCGCGATGGTTTTACCTGTTATGGCTGCGGCGAGCGCTTTGTTTGAAAGCAACCATAATCAAGTTTGGACGTTTTCACTTGTGCCATTATTGATTGCAGCAACCTACGCTGCGGTCTGTGCGAGTATTGTGGCTCACGGTCAATATTTTAACTTGATAAAGCGTTATGATGTTTCTGTCGTCGTGCCTTTAACTTTGATGATACCTGTTTTTGCAAGTATTTTAGGAGTGTTGTTCTTGAAAGAAACTATATTCCCGCGGTACTATGTTGGTGCAGCATTTATTCTGCCATGCGTCTTTTTGATTGCTAAGCGTAGTAAGTCCGTTCCAGCTCAGGGGAGATAATTGTGCGGACGATGTCGAACATAATGCAAACTCCATCTCCAAATTTTGATGAACGTAATTTGCCAATTTCTCTACTTATTTTGCATTATACTGGAATGGAAAACGCAAAATTGGCGCTTGAACGGATGCGTGATTCTGCTGCTAAAGTCAGCGCACATTACATGGTTGATGAAAATGGGCAGGTATCTCAACTCGTTGATGAAGATAAGCGCGCTTGGCATGCAGGTCTATCGGAATGGCAGGGCGAGAGTAATGTGAATTCTGCTAGCATTGGCATTGAAATTGTTAATGGTGGTCATGATTTTTTAGATGAAAACAATGAGCTGCCGCTTTATCCAGATGTTCAAATCAATGCCGTTATTGCGCTATCTAAATCTATTATGGCGCGTCACGGTCCACTAACGATCTTAGGGCATAGTGATGTCGCACCAGACCGGAAAATTGACCCTGGGGAGCATTTCCCGTGGGCGGGATTAGCTGCGGCAGGGCTTGGGTTTTTGCCTCGTGTGCAAACGCATGACCGCCGCGTTCTATTTG
>JBDVGI010000245.1:0-14049 GCA_039962885.1 Litorimonas sp.
ATTGCCGTGATGGGCGCAAAGGGCGCAACGGAAATTCTGCACCGCAAAGATTTGGACGATGCAGAAAAAACCGCCGCGCATATTGCCGATTATGAAGAGCAATTCCTAAGCCCTTTTCGCGCTGCGGAGCTTGGCTATATCGACGAGGTCATACAGCCCCATAGCACGCGGCGGCGCATCACCCGCGCCTTTGCTCTGCTCAAAGATAAGCAATTAGAGACCCCGTGGAAGAAGCACGGGAACTTGCCGCTTTAAATGCTCATACCCACCCCGCATATTCGTGCATTCCAGCGAAATCTGGGAGCCAACATCCTTGCTAATGGCCACAAATACCTTGGTAATATGGTGCAAACATTCGGGACACTAGGTTCCTGCTATCTCAGGAATGAACGGAATATTGGGGTTTGGAAGAAACATGGGAACTTGGGGTTGTGAGTAGTGAGCAGCTTATTCTTTGTTATGCTCTTGTGGGGTCGATTGTTGCATTGATTAAGCCATGGAGATGGTTTGCTAACTTATTCTTAGCATTGTTTTTCAAACCACTTTTCTCCGTAGGGTATTCAAGCCTAAATGATAAGGCGAGACGTCGTAAAGGCTTTATCGCGTATAGTATTCTTCACCCTACAGTGAGAAAGAGGGGGTTTTCTGCTGCGAAAGAAGAAGTTAGTGATAGTAAAAGTAAATTGGATAGACATCTTTCAGGGATCTCAAAATTTGAAGAGAGCTATCCTGAATTTGTTTCTGCGGTTACAGAGGCTAGGGAGAAGAGAGGTGAGGGGTTCGAAAAGCTACGCAAGTTTTTGTTCGCCATATCTTTCTTTTTGTTTTTATATTTTGTGTATTTATTTATCGAGTGGCATAATGACAGAAGAAATAATCAACATATCAAGACTTTAGAAAATACTGAGTTCATCGCCTCGAATTCAAAAATGATTGCTGATATGGTGGCTATTCGAGATATGAATTTACAACTGAAGGCTGCGGATGAGTTGTCATTAAAGGAGTTAAGGGTTGCTTCAGAGTCTTTGATTCAAAAAGTGACTTCTTTGTCTTCTGAGCTTGAGAAGCAACAAGAACAAAATTCAAATTTCTCTAAGAAGTTAGCTAAAGACCGCGTCGAGTTGCAGGAATTGGCAAGAAGGAACGAAGTTCTAGGGGAATTAAACGAAGAGCAAATTTCTGCGATTAAAGAGGTTCTTCTTGAGGAGTCCAGAGTTTCGGCGTTAATAGCAATCGCCGTGGGAGCTATGGTAACCTTTTTGCTTACATTTTTAGGACCATTGGTGAATTTAAAATTTAAAAGAATATGGAAAAGCTCTCGATTTGGAAACTAATGAGAAAATTAACTATGGAAGACGATTGTTTTGGCCAATAAAATGATAAAAAAAATACTCATAGCAAACCGCGGCGAAATTGCGTGCCGCGTTATTAAAACAGCCAAGACGCTCGGCATTAAAACCGTGGCGGTGTATTCGGACGCGGATAAAAGTGCGCTGCATGTCGAAATGGCCGACGAAGCCGTGCATATAGGCCCGCCCGCCGTGAACCAATCCTATTTGGTGATGGATAAAATCTTGGCCGCGATTGAGCAAACAGGCGCGGACGCTGTGCATCCGGGTTATGGCTTCTTGTCAGAAAATCCAGAATTTGCGAAATTATTGGCTAAGAAAAACATCACTTTCATCGGCCCCAACCCCCACGCCATTGTGTCTATGGGTGATAAAATCACCTCTAAAAAATTGGCGCAAGAGGCGGGCGTGTCCTGCGTCCCTGGGCATATGGGCTTGATCGAAGATGCGGATGAGGCGGTGAAAATCTCTAACAAAGTCGGCTACCCCGTGATGATTAAGGCCTCTGCGGGCGGCGGCGGGAAGGGCATGCGCATTGCCTATAATGACGAAGAGGCCCGTGAAGGTTTCGCTTCGTCCAAAAATGAAGCTGCTAACAGCTTTGGTGATGATCGCATCTTTATTGAAAAATTCGTCGAGCAACCTCGCCATATCGAAATCCAAATTCTGGGCGATAAACATGGCAATGTGATTTACCTCGGTGAGCGCGAATGCTCCATCCAGCGCCGCAACCAAAAGGTCATCGAAGAAGCGCCGTCTCCGTTCTTGGACGAAGCGACCCGCGCTGCGATGGGGGCTGAATCGGTCGCTCTGGCCAAGGCTGTGGATTATGACAGCGCAGGCACAGTGGAATTCATTGTCGATAAAGACAAGAATTTCTACTTCCTTGAAATGAACACGCGCCTGCAGGTCGAACACCCTGTCACGGAATTAATTACTGGCGTCGATTTAGTCGAGCAAATGATCCGTAGCGCCAATGGCGATAAATTAAATATCGCGCAAAAGGATGTGACACTCAATGGCTGGGCGTTAGAGAGCCGTATCTATGCTGAAGATCCTTATCGTAACTTCTTGCCGTCAATTGGACGTTTAAAACGCTACCGTCCGCCAGCCGAAGCGGTGCTAGATAATGGCGCGATTGTGCGCAATGATACGGGCGTTTATGAGGGCGGTGAAATTTCCATGTATTACGACCCGATGATTGCCAAGCTCTGTACATGGGGGCAGGATCGCGGCGTCGCGATGGCGGCGATGAAAGACGCGCTTGATGTGTTTGAACTTGACGGAATTGGGCATAATATTCCCTTCCTCCAAGCGGTCTATGATCATGAGCGTTTTGAGCGCGGAGACATTACCACCGCCTTTATTGCCGAAGAATATCCCGAAGGATTTGTCGGCGCAGATGTCAATCTGGGTCATACGCGTAAAATCGCGGCGGTCTGCGCGTTGATGCATGATATATCAGAACACCGCGCCGCTGAAATCTCAGGTAGCTTACCTAACCATGAACGGCATGTGCCTGATGAATGGGCAATCGAAGTCAAATACGGCGAAGACAGCGCTGTGCATTACAGCGCGGATATTAACGGCGAAAGCGGATTACGGACCATTGTTATGAACGATGAAACGGAAAAGGCTGCGTTGGAAATGGAGGTCATCACAAATTGGCGTCCGGGGCAAATTTTGGTGCGGGCCTATATCGATAATAAGCCGTTCAACTTCAAAGCTGTGAAAACCGCGCAGGGTTATCAAGTGTTCTATCGCGGCTGTGAATTTGACATAGCGGTGCGTAGTCCGCGCGGCGCGGAGCTTGCTAAGCTTATGCCAGTCAAAGTCGCGCCCGACACCTCGAACTTATTATTATGCCCAATGCCAGGCGTGATTGTCTCTATTTTGGTCGAAGCAGGTCAAGAGGTCATGGACGGACAAGCGTTGGCTGTGGTCGAAGCGATGAAAATGGAAAACACGCTACGGGCCGAGAAAAAAGGCGTCATCGCAAAAATCAACTGCGCGGCTGGTGATAACCTTGCCGTGGATGAAATCATTATGGAATTTGAGGTGGGGTAATTATGGGTTTTAAAATCGCATGTGCAGCTGTTCCTATTGAGCAAGCCGAAGACGTCATTCAAAAACTTGACCTGAAAATGACATCTCAAGAAGATGAATATAATGAATGCGATTATTCAGGTGGTGAGGTTGCGAATGGGTATTTTGTAATTTGGAAAAATACAAATGATATTGATTTTACTAAAAAAGAAAGAGCTGTATTTGATAATCTAAACGATTGTTTCATCATGGCCGTATCCGAGACTGTTATGTCTGGATTTGTTTGTAAAGTTTCCGACTCGAAAATAGATTGGCAAATTACCTATATCGGGTGCGAGAGTGAAATAGAACTCGAGACTAAAGGGGTGATACCTGAGCATATACTCGAATTATACGAAACCCTGGAAAAGAAAAAAACAGATGAAGGGGGTGATGAAACTTACGAAATTTTATCCCTAACTTTTCAGCATTACACAGGGCATAAATATGACCATGAGCATGATTTCAAGTTTTCGGAATTGCAAGTTCTGAAGGGAAGAAAGTCTTGGTGGGAATTTTGGAAGTGATGTAGCTTGTTTGTAAGACCGAAATACACTTGAGTTTTTATCTTTGATACATATGTTGCGCGGATGAAATTTGACACGCCGCATATTCCCCCCTTTACCCCGCCAATTTGGATGAGGCCTGCGATGGTGCAAACCATTTTGGCGAGCCTTAAGTTTCGGAAACGCGGGTCTGGTTCGATGGAGGGAGCGGCGCGCGAGATAATCCTTAATTGCGGTTTAGATGAGGGCACGCTTAATCATCCGCCGCGGCCAGTACGGCTTTTGGGATCTTATTCACAAGCGCAAGATAGCCGTGCGTTGATTATATTCCTACATGGCTGGGAAGGTTCGCAAGAGAGTACATATGTCGTGTCTTCGGCGCGGCAGTTTTTTACTAAGGGCTGCTCTGTGTTTAGGCTTAATTTTCGTGACCACGGGCCAAGCCATCATTTGAACGAAGATATATTTTTGGCCACGCGTTTTGCTGAAGTCTTTGCGGCGATTGAGCAAATTTGTGCGCTGGAACCAGACTGCCCCGTCTATATAGCAGGGTTCTCTATGGGAGGGAATTTTGCGCTGCGGATTGCGCGGCAAACGATAAAAACACCTATTGAAAACCTTGCGCATATATTTTCTATAAGTCCTGTTGTAGACCCGTGGCCCGCCGCGCCTTTGGTGGATCAAGGTGTGCTTATATCGCGTTATTTTTTAAAAAAACTCAAAAAATCCCTGCAAGCTAAGCAGGCAGCTTTCCCGCATCTGCATGACTTTTCACAAGAGCTGAGCATGGATACTGTTATGGAAATATCTCAAAACATTATTCCCAAATATTCGGGCATTGATAATTTGGAAGACTACTTCAATGGCTACCGTATAGAGCCGAGCGACCTTGCGGCTTGCGAAGTGCCTGTGTCAATAATTATGGCCAAAGATGATCCAATTGTGCCAGCGGCTGCGATTGATGCTTTGACATCAAGTTCGTCCTGCCATGATATTCGACTTGACTATGGCGGTCATAACGGCTTTTTCCAATCCATATCAGGGCCCACATGGTATGATGATTATATGGGCTCTATTATATTAGATGAAAAACTGTCAGGATAAGGTATGGATAAAATTCTCTTCATTGTCGTATTTATAGCATTTGTGTTTTTCATTTTGGGCTTAGTGTCGCAAAAGGGAGAAGCCAAAGGGCTTGTTGACGGAAAACTGGCCGAGCCTGGTAACTCTCCAAATGTTGTCAGCTCCGAAGAAAATGTGCAGCCAGAACGCGCAATTTCTCCTATTTCGGGCAGTCTGTCTCAAATTAAAACGGCTATTGAAACGACGGGCGGAACAATAACAAGCGAAAGCGGCAGCTACCTATCCGCGACTTATATGTCCAAGGTTTTTAAATTCGTTGATGATGTTGAAATTCGTAAAGAGAGCGACACTTTGTGGCATATACGCTCTAGCTCTCGTGTGGGATATTCAGACAGAGGTGTAAACCGTAAACGTGTTGAAACGATACGCGCGGCTCTATAAAACGACTATAGATCTAAATCACGGAATGTGTTTAGGGCCGTGTTGCTATGAAAGAAAAAAATGTCTGATAAAAAAATTGATCATGCTAAAATCAAATCCTTAGTGACAGAACTTCTTGTCGCATTGGGCGAAGACCCAAAGCGAGAGGGATTGATTGAAACGCCTCGGCGCATCGCTAATTTCTGGCGCGAATTTATTGAATATGAAGCAGGGAAGTTAGATACAACTTTTGCCGCGGTTAAACATAACCAGATGGTTGCCGTGACAGGTATGAAAGTTTGGTCGATGTGCGAGCATCACATGTTACCATTTTGGTGTGATATTTCTATTGCCTATATCGCGGATGACAAAGTTTTGGGTCTGTCGAAATTTGCACGTATCGCGCATAAGCACGCACACAAATTAACACTCCAAGAACAACTTGTTTCTGATATTGCCAATGAATTAAAAACCGTCTTAGGTACAGACGATGTAGCTGTTATGGCTAAAGGCGAGCATTTGTGTATGACTATGCGCGGGATTAAAACGCCTCACCGTATGATTAGCTCTGCTTTGTCAGGAAAGTTCCATAAAGCCGAGCAGCGAGCTGAGTTTTTCCAACTTGTGGACTAAAACTATTATATAACTGTTGCTATGCTTTGGAACATGCCTGTTTTCTAAGGGTTATGGCGTTGCAATATGGCAAAGCTAAAGCGGTTAAAAACTTCATCTCTTATATATTCAGGCACAAAAAAACAGGCCAATGATCTGGCCTGTTTTATCTTTAGGACGGTAATGCCCTTTTATAAATTTAGTCTTTATTCAAAACCATTTGCGGGTAAGGCACGCTCATACCTGCTTCGCCTAAGGCTTTCTTGATTTGCTCTGGTACGGAATAACGGACATCAAAGTAATGTTCGCCGTCCGTGAAAGGACGTACAACATATTCAACAGCACGTTCGCTTAGCGTTTCAACTTCCACGAATGGGGCAGGGTCTTTTTTGATATGCGGGTGCGCATTTAAGACGCCCATGATGATACCGCGTGCTACATCTGAATCATCCGAGTAAGCGACATTGAACTTCATTTCTACACCACGAACAGGGTGGTGGCTGTGATTAACAATTTGCTCACCCCAAATTTTCCCATTTGGAATAATAATGTGTTGGTTATCAAAAGTTTGAAGGTCCGTTGTGAACAATGTGATGTCAGCGACATTCCCAAAGTTACCTGCAACATCAACGAAGTCACCGACTTTGTATGGACGGAAGATCATGAGCATGACGCCAGCCGCCATATTACTCATAGTACCTTGCAGAGCAAGACCGACGGCAAGACCAGCCGCACCTAATAAGGCAACAATAGATGTGGTTTCAACGCCAAAGCGGCCTAATACTGCGATAAAGACAAAAGCCATGATAACATAGCGCGCGATGCTGGCGAGGAATTTAAATAATGTATCATCTAGGTGTGGGCTTTTTTTGCTCAGGCCAACAATGAGGCTTTGAACTCGCTTTGCAATCCAAAGTCCGATGATTAAAATTAAAATTGCGATGAGAACCGTTGTGGCTAAAGCAATCCCGCTACTTGTTAAGCTTTCGAGCCGGTCTGGGCTCATAAGGTCTTTCAATTTATCCATTTTTTCCTCCGAGTATTATGAAAACTGTAATGGCGAGGATTTAGTCAAGCTAAGATGAACTTGGCTTGAATGGGTTTAACTAAATGTTAACCCTATAGTTTCAATGAATATGTGTTTTGACACCTTGAACCTAAGTAATTGAATGCAAAATAAAAACTCACCGAAAGCCCTGCATATGTTTGATGAAAACACACATGACCTGTTGAGTTTGTTTGCAGTTATGGTCGCTGCGGATAAATGTGTTTATGCGGTTGAGATACAGATGTTCTCTAAGGTGACTATAGAATTTTTTGAAAAAACGAATGTTCATTCTGCCCCGAGTGAAGCGCGGCTTTTTATGTGGTTTGATATGAACCGTGAAGCTATTAAATCACATCTTACGCAAGACGGTTTTGAAAATTGGTTTGTCAATTTACTCGCCAAAGTCTCTAAGATCTACCCTGTGGAACATGTAACGGATGCGCTTAGAAAAATTGCCCGCGCGGATAATGAAGTTCATATTAGCGAAGCGGCTCTTATGGTACTTGTTGAGAAATTTTGGGTCGATGCCTAGTAAAGGTTTTAACTTCCCTGACTTAGACGCATATTGACCACCTCTAAAACCTCAAGCGCGCATTCTGGAATATTTGTTCCCGGTGGGAACACGGCCTTTGCACCCATGTCTTTTAAGGCTTGCACATCTTCGGGAGGAATAACGCCGCCGACAATAATCATAATATCTTCACGAGAGCGGTCTTTAAGGGCTCTGCGCAGTTCTGGGACAAGTGTTAGGTGTCCTGCAGCCAGAGAGCTAGCAGCTATAACATCGACATTTTCGTCTATGCCCATTTTTGCCGCTTCTTGAGGCGTTTGAAAAAGCGGCCCGATAATAACGTCGAAGCCAATATCTTTAAAGGCCGTCGCGACGACTTTCTGGCCACGATCATGTCCATCTTGTCCCATCTTGGCAATCATAACTCTGGGAGCGCGGCCTTCGAGTTCTGCAAAAGCCTGTAGACGTTTTACGGCCTCAGCATAGCTTGGGTTGCGAGTATCAAAGGCGGATGAATAAACCCCTGTAACGCCTGCTGGCTTCGCAGCATAACGGCCATAAACCTTCTCAAGTGCGTCTGAAATTTCACCAACGGTAGCCTTCTTACGGGCTGCATCTATTGCTAAGTGCAGTAAGTTTCCTTCGCCTGTATCCGCCGCCTTCGTGAGCACATCAAGCGCGCTCATGGCTGCGTCTGTGTCGCGTTCAGCGCGGAGTTTGTTGAGCCTTGCTATTTGCCCCTCACGCACAGCTTTGTTGTCGACTTTGAGGATAGGAATATCGTCTTTTTCGGTGGATAAATATTTATTGACGCCAACGACAGTTTGCGCGCCGCTATCGATGCGGGCCTGTATGCGGGCTGCGGATTCTTCGATACGAAGCTTGGGAATGCCCGCTTCAATCGCTGCTGCCATACCGCCAAGGCGTTCGACCTCTTCTATGTGAGATAAGGCTTTAGCGGCAAGGTCATGCGTGAGGCGTTCAACGTAGTAACTCCCGCCCCACGGATCAATTTGTTCGCAATGTTTGCCTTCGCTTTGCAAAAATATTTGCGTGTTGCGGGCTATACGCGCGGAAAAATCTGTTGGCAGAGCTAAGGCTTCATCTAGAGAATTTGTATGAAGGCTTTGAGTGTGACCATCTATTGCGGCCATGGCTTCAATATGGGTGCGGCCCACATTGTTAAAGACATCTTGCGCGGTGAGTGACCAACCCGAAGTTTGACAATGTGTGCGCAGCATTGTTGATTTTGGGTTTGTTGGATTAAATGGCGTTAATAGCTTGGCCCATAAAAGCCGCGCTGCTCGCATTTTTGCTACTTCCATAAAATAATTCATACCTGTCGCCCAGAAAAACGATAGGCGCGGTGCAAAACTATCAATGTCCATGCCCGCCGCGATGCCTGTACGGACATATTCAAGGCCGTCTGCGAGTGTATAGCCGAGTTCTATATCTGCCGAAGCCCCCGCTTCTTGCATATGATAACCCGATATAGATATGGAATTAAATTTCGGCATAGAGGCCGATGTATGTGCAAAAATGTCGCTAATAATTCGCATGCTTGGCTTTGGCGGGTAGATATAGGTGTTGCGTACCATAAATTCTTTTAAGACATCATTTTGTATCGTCCCTGTTAGATGCTCTTGGCTAACACCTTGCTCTTCGGCTGCGGCAACATAAAGCGCTAGGATAGGCAGAACAGCCCCGTTCATTGTCATCGAGACCGACATTTTATCGAGCGGAATTTGGTCAAATAAAATGCGCATATCATATAGGCTATCAATGGCGACGCCCGCCATGCCGACATCCCCCGCAACACGCGGATGATCGCTATCATATCCGCGATGTGTTGCCAGATCAAAAGCGACGGAGAGGCCCTTTTGCCCTGCGTCTAGGTTGCGGCGGTAAAAGGCGTTACTATCTTCTGCCGTGGAAAACCCTGCATATTGACGAATTGTCCATGGGCGCTGCGCGTACATCGTTGGGTAAGGCCCGCGAATGAAAGGCGTAAGGCCAGGATATGTATTCAAATGCTCAAGCTCTGATACATCTTCGGGGCCATAAGCGGCTTTTATATCTATGCCTTCAGGGGCAGTCCATGTAATGCCTTTGCGGGTCTGCGTCTTTGGGGTGCCAAGGTCAATTTTTGTAAAATCAGGATGGTTCATGACTGCGGCCCTTTGATTTTAGTGTCGCGGAAGGCGCTGCTGTTTTTATCTATTGGGTGCAAGTTTACGCCTAAAATAGGCGTATTTTTTTGCAGTCTAATATCTTTGGCCGTCTTAACGCGCGCTTTAAACGGGCCGATATTGTCTATCCCGCCATCTTGTTCAATCTGTTGAAATTCCGTCCACGCGGCCTGCGCGAGGCTTTCGGTCATACGTTCGTGAAAGTAGCTCCCAAAGGCAGCATCTTGAACTTGTCCTAGATGACTTTCTTCCATCATCATAAGTTGCATATTGCGCGCAATGCGGCAGCTAAATGGCGTAGTTTCGCGGGTGTCTTGTATATCATGGGCGTCAGTGAAGGGGCGTAGCGAAATAAAATCCGCTCCGCCTATAACGGCCCCGAACCCTGCGCTCATGGTGCGTAACATATTCGTCCAAGGGTCTGTGCTTTGCATCATACGGTTTGAGGATACGGCATGTAGGCAGAGGGGAGCATTATCTACTCCAAAGCTATCTGCAATACGGGCATATATTCTCCGAGCGGCGCGTAATTTCGCAATCGACATATGCCCGTCTTGGTCTGTTGTGAGTTCTACGCCAATATGACGGGCGGCATTTTTGCCTAGATGACGAAAAGCATACGCTGCGCTCGCTGCGAAATAGGCCAGTTCCTGCGCATCTGTACCGCCTGTGTTATGAACGCGCGAGGCGCGTATTGTGATGAGTTGCCATGTTTTCGGACAGTTTTGCAATAATTCATTCAGGCCATCTGTTTTTGGGCCAAGGCCGAGATATAGATGGGTGTTATGATACGCATGAAAGAGGTGTTGATTTTCAATGTCATTATTGGGGGCAATGATAATTGGGATAAGATTTGTGTGCACTTTATCAAAAAGACGTTTGATATCATTATGGGACTGGGCCTTTATACCATTTGTGCCTAGAGTTAAACGTACAGCACTCGCCCCGCCGCTGAGGTCTTCAAGTATCTGTTGATTGGCAAGGTTTATATCTGACTGGCGCGCAATCGCTGCGATATGCCAAGGTCGCCCGTCCAATAACGGCGTTGCGCTACGTGCAAGGGGCGCAACTGCATCGGGGCGGTCGTCTTGGGTAAATAGCGGCCCGCGGGTGAGGGCGTCGTCAGTTGTTTTTATCAGACTTTCAATAGCCGCGCCTTTTAGGCCTTTCTCGACTAGACTTTGCCAGTCTTGACGATTGACATTAGGAAAATTATTGAAAAGATCGAGTTTTGACATGTGAAGGTTCTAACTTGTTTTTCTATTTTCGCAATCCGTTACGCAGTAAATTCGCGTATAACGCAGATGTGAGTGTGAGAAGGGGTGTGTTTGTTATAAAGAACGAATGTTTCATATATAGGCTGTTGAAAAATGCTGCAAGCATCGCTACATGGCATGTGAAAATTGATAAAAACTGGATTATCTCATGTCTAATGCGCCTACTGAAGAAAAGGTCTTATCTGTCGAACATTTCACAGACAGACTATTTCGTTTTGAAATTTCCCGTCCTGCGGCATTCCGGTTTCGATCTGGCGAATTTATCATGATTGGCTTGCCAGCTGAAGAAGGACAAAAACGTCCAATTATGCGGGCCTATTCTGTCGCCTCGCCAAGTTGGGATGATAAGCTTGAGTTTTATTCTATTAAAGTGCCAGATGGGCCGCTCACATCTAAACTCCAAAAAATCCAAGAGGGGGATACTGTATTGCTTGGCCGTAAGCCTGTTGGGACATTAGTGCTAGATGCTTTGCTGCCCGGTAAACGACTTTATATGTTCTCTACAGGAACGGGCATCGCGCCATTTGCGTCTTTAATTCGCGACCCTGAAACCTATGAGCGGTATGACCAAGTGATTTTGACACATACTTGCCGCCAAAAATCTGAGCTCTCATATGGTCTGCGTTTGGTCAATGATTTGAAACACGATCCGTTGGTAGGAGAAATGGTGAATGGGAAGTTACTACATGTCGCCTCATTAACCCGTGAAGATTACCCGCTTAAGGGCCGTATTACGACCTTAATTGAAACGGGGGAGCTGTTTAAAAATGCAGGCACTCCGCCGCTTAATCCCGAAGAAGATCGCGTTATGATTTGCGGGTCTAAGGATATGATTGACGACACGGCAAAACTTGTTGAAACTTTTGGGCTTAAGGAAGGATCAAACTCTCAACCTGCGCAGTTCGTTGTCGAAAAATCCTTCGTAGGTTAGGGTGCAGTAGTAGGGCCTTCGTAATTGTGACATGAAAGCTATGATGGTCTGTCATGTTTACCTGAGGGCTTAACGATCTTTCGTCTCTGCGCCAAAATCCCCAAGGGTTAGTAAAGAGAAACGAATGCCGAAGCTTGTAGTGTCGCGAATAGCGTCATTTTCAAATGAGTTCCGTGTATAAAAAAGCTCAATTCGTGTGCAATCATCTCTATAGCCAAGGCCTGCCGTTTGACGCCGTAATGTATTGGAATCAATATCGTAAGAAGCTCTATAGCTCGCACGCCATTTTTTCGTGATTTGTGCATAGGCTGTCCCAGAAATTTCTTCCAAAGGAGCGTCAGGCGTTTGTACTAAGTCGTTTACGGCGCTGTCTAATCTAAAATAGCGAGCGCCGAATCCAAATCTATCACCGCGATAGTCTACATTGGCATCAACGCGCCGAAGGCTGCCTGTGTCATCATCAAATCTGATGCGGGCATTTGTTTCAATACGGCGCGATAAGTTGGCGTTGAAGAGAGCAACAATATCAGACTTATCATTTTCAAGGCCTGAGCCTATAGCAAAATCACCTTCCGTATTGGTCGCATAACTTTGGCCAATAAATAATTCAGCATTTTGAGATGGCCCCCAGTCGGCGCTAATCGCCGCGCCAATATCGGCTCGGAAGCCTTCTTGCCAAAAGTCAAAGCCTGTTGACTTATTGGATTGCCAAAACAGGGCTTGATCAAAATCAACAGCAACACCGTCTTGAAACAATGAAATTGGGTCGCCATTTGCGTCAATGTCATTGAAGTTTTCTAACTCACCATCCCCAAAGCTATATGTGGCTTGAGCGCGCGGTTCCAGTATCCATGTTACGCCGCCGCTGTGTTTGACAAATGGGTATCTTATATCGGCTCCGACTTGGGCGAGCTGGCGGCTAAACGACACATCATTGCCGTCAATACCGTTATCGCCGTCTTCTATTTCAATATCAAATTGGTCAAAGCGTGCATTGGCAAACCCTTTGGCCTCAATCCCGCCGGGCAAGATGGTCGATTTCGCATAATCGACACCCGCTGTTGCGCGTAGATAATCTGTGCCAATTTCGCGGGTTAAGGCCGTGAAGTCACCATAGGCCTTTGCCCGTCCGCCGAGTACGGGGTCGGTAAAGTATTTCTCTGCCTCTATTTTGGGGGCAATAATTGGGAGTGTTGAATCGTCAAAGTTAGAGACTTGTAATAATCCTGTTGCGGCATTTTCTGTCACTCGAGAACGTAAGTCTTGAAACCCTGCCGCTGTGATGGAGAAACGAAAATCATCTTCTTGCCCAACAAGGTAAGCTTGAGATACATTCCTGCGGCTTTCGCGTTCAATTAAACCTGGCGTGTTAAAATTTTCATCAATGTCATAGCGTTGCAAGAAGTTATCGTCAGTTGTGAGCTGTATCCCAAAGCCATAAGCCCATGTGTCATTTGGATTAAATTCCCCTGACGCATCAAAATGGGAACGTAAACGCCGCCCGAGCGGTGCGCCTTCCGCATTGTTGGCAAAGAGGCTAGCATCATCAAACGGGTCACCATCATTATCAAAGACGCTCGCGTAAGTAATGCTGCCGCCTATATCGACGCGGCCCGTGTTGAAATTGCGTGTGAAGTCATATTCCAAGAGCGGATTGACTTTACTAAAAAAGCGCGGCGTAAGCGTAGCTTCGGTGTAATCATCAATCGCAATGTAGTAAGGGGTTTCAATTTCGACACCACGATTGCCAGAAAATCCGCCAAACGGTGCTAAAAACCCTGTCGCGCGGTCGGCGCTTGGGTCGGGGTGGGATAAATAGGGTGTATAGAAAACAGGGACGCCTAAAAATTCAAATACAGCATCATTATAGCGAATTGTGCGCGAATCTTTGTCTTGTCTAACGCGACGCGCTTTCAATCGCCATGATGGTTTTTTAGAGCTTCCATCGGCTTCATTACAAATCTTACATGCCGTATAATACGCATTATAAAGTTCGATTTCTTCTTGGTCGTTTCGCGTTACAAAGCGCGCCGCGGTT
>JBDVGI010000246.1:0-5288 GCA_039962885.1 Litorimonas sp.
CAGAGAAAGGATCAAGAATAAGACTATCGAACATCGACGCTTGCAATACCGTAAAGCCGTCGCTTAATATCAACCAAAGAGGTGAGCAAAGTCTCTCTTAGCCCGGGCCGAAATCCGTGCCATTTTATATGACGACGGACAGATGTTACAGGGTTTTGGATTGGTGAGTACAGCTATGGTGCTCAAGCTGGTATATCAGTTACGTTTCAGGCTGAACTAAATCAGTTGGGAGCAATCCTGTCTGGGAACACCACTGAACAAAACACATTTGATGAAAAAGCAGGTCAAATCCTTATAGCTGAACTGTTCGGAAAAGTGAGTGGTCAAGATATCAACTTTACCAAATCCTACAGTAACAGCAGAATGGATAATGATGAGGTTATGTATGTTGGGTTAATCTCAAATGATGGGAATTCGATTTCAGGCAGTTGGGCTATTACGAGTGTTTGTAACGGTTCTTTCAAGATGGTAAAAGCTATTGAGCAAAAAGCATCTCCAAAAGCTGTTACTATAAAAGAAACGGAAGACGCATGAACTTCCAGATGACCATTGGGGCTGTTCTGTTTGTTCTGTCATCGGTTCAGTTGTTGCCAGCGATTAGGCGTAAGGCCGCTGAAAGAGGTTTATCGGGTGGCGTTGGTATACCTTTGATATTGGCTCTAATCGGTTTTGTAACGTTTATTGTGGGTTATTGGTTAGGATAAAGCTATTTTGACTGCCGAACATAAAAGATGAATTAAGCGACTCAACATGGAGCAAATGTTGGCTATGTGTTGGCTGGACTTGACTTATTTGGCGCTTTCTATACGATACGCTTCTAAGTCATTGATTTTATTGGATTATGGTGCCCCCACACGGACTTGAACCGCGGACCCCCTGATTACAAATCAGGTGCTCTACCAGCTGAGCTATAGGGGCACTGGTAATCTCTAATAGAGAGCCGCCGTTTAGCGTTGCGCGGAGCGTCTGGCAAGCCCCATATTTATCATTTTATGATTTTTTTTAAAGGCCTTGTCAGGCTGCATTTTATGGAATTTGTATCGGTTTTATAGAGGGAGTTATAGGCGGCAGGCGAGGTCAGGCTTGTTTTGGTGAGAGTTTGCTTGGCAGAGGCGCAAAAGCTGTTATTGGCAAGTATGACAATTCTGACTGAGCTTATCGCCTTTATTCGGCGTCCTGTGTTTACGTCTGTTCACGTGCCGATGACGGGCCAATCCATTATAGACTTGTTCAAATTGCTAGGCTTAACATTTGTGTTGGCCACTGTAAGTGTGATGATCAGCGCAGGTTTGTATGTGCTTTTGGTTGGCGCTCCAGCGCAACATTCCGAAGGGTTTAACGAGGCTTTAACAAGGGGTGATCAGTTTTTTATCGCCGCAGTGCTAATTGGTCCTGTAATCGAAGAGTTACTATTTCGCTCATGGCTAGGGAAAGTATGGAGTATTTTGCTGATTATGCCGACTTTACTGTGTTTTAGCGCGGTTCTCATTTTGGCGTCCCAAATGCAGGCGGCTCCGAGGCTGTCTATGATAGGTGTGATGATCGTCATGGGAAGCCTTGGGCTTTATTTGAGCCGATATCATCAAACAAAGTCCATCACGGATGTAAATGATGAATTACGCCATGACGCGGCCGTTCGTGCCATATTTCCTTATGTGTTTTGGACGACTACGGTTCTGTTTGCACTTCTCCATATGTCGAATTATGCGCAGCAAGGCTTTACGCCTTTTTTGATGGTATTGGTGATACCGCAATTTATCATTGGAACAATATTTGGTTTTGTGCGCATGCGATTTGGTGTGTTCCAAGCGATTGGGTTCCATGGCGTTTATAATGGATTATTTGTAGGCCTGTTCTTATTAAATTAATGATTAGCGCGACCTCTGACGCAAGCTTTGCTGTTTTACGCTTGAAGTTCTGACACAGAGATTTAAGAGCAGCTTATGTCAAAAATACTTATTACATCGGCTTTGCCGTATATTAACGGCGTCAAGCATTTAGGGAATTTGGCGGGGTCCATGCTGCCCGCTGATGTTTATGCGCGGGCGATGCGATTGCTGGGCCATGAAGTGCTGTATATTTGCGCCACAGATGAGCACGGCACACCGGCAGAATTAGCCGCGCAAGCCGAAGGTATGGACGTTGCTGAATATTGCGATAAAATGCACGGCGCGCAAAAAGACGCTGGGGCATTTTTCGGCCTTTCTTATGATTATTTTGGCCGTTCATCATCAGAAGCAACACGCAAATTAACGCAAGATTTTGCCTTAACCTTAGAGGCTAATGACCTCATTGAAGAACGCGTCTCGCAACAAGTTTATTCAAATGCGGACGGACGATATTTGCCGGACCGTTATGTTGAAGGCACATGCCCGAATTGCGGATTTGAAGCCGCGCGCGGTGACCAATGTGATAATTGCGGCAAGCTGCTAGACCCTGTTGATCTATTAGAGCCTTATTCCGCTATATCTGGATCCAAGGACGTTGAGGTGCGCGATACAAATCATCTTTATCTCAAACAATCCGTTATGAGCGAGCGCTTGCGCGATTGGGTACAGGCTGCGGATGGATGGCCTGGCTTGGCAACATCTATTGCTCTAAAATGGCTTGATGAAGGCTTGCGTGACCGCGCGATAACACGAGATTTATCATGGGGCGTGCCGGTGGTTGATACGGAGGGTTCGCCGCGCGAAGGCTTTGAAGATAAAGTCTTCTATGTCTGGTTTGATGCTCCGATTGCCTATATCGGCGCGACCCAAGATTGGGCGGCGCAAACGGGCGGAAATTGGGAAAGTTGGTGGCGCACGGATAAGGGCGCGGATGATGTGCGCTATGTGCAATTTATGGGCAAGGATAATGTCGCATTTCATACGCTGTCATTTCCAACAACGATTATGGGCAGCGGGCAACCGTGGAAGCTTGTTGACCAACTTAAGGCATTTAATTGGGTGACTTGGTACGGCGGAAAGTTCTCAACCTCGCAAAAACGCGGAGTCTTTATGGACCAAGCGCGCGAGATTGCACCGTCTGATTATTGGCGATGGCATTTGATGGCGAACTCACCTGAAGGCAATGATGCGGCTTTCACATGGGAAGAATTCCAAGCGAGTATTAATTCAGATTTAGCTAATGTGCTTGGAAATTTCGTCAACCGAATTACGAAATATACTGCCGGGAAGTTTGACGGTAAAGTGCCGAGCGGCGGTGTCGCAGGTGAGGCGGAAGCTTGGATAACGGCTGAACTACAAACGCGTATCCCGCAGCTTATAGCATATTACGAAGCGCGTGAATTTCGCAAAGCTATGGCTGAAACGAGAGCAATATGGGCGGCGGGCAATGAGTACCTCACCCAAGCTGCGCCTTGGACGCATTACAAAACAGATGTTGATCAAGCCGCGATTGGAACACGCTACGGACTTAACCTTGTGGCGGTGTTCGGAATTATCGCGCAACCAATTATTCCCGATGCTGCTGCAAAGATTTTAGACGCCATGAATATCCCAGAAGATAAACGAACGTGGAATTTCGGCGAAGGTGCGGACATTGCGGCTTTATTCGAAGCTTTGCCAATTGGCATGGACATAGCTGCGCCTGATGTCTTGTTTACAAAAATCGAAGATGATGATGTGAGCTCTTGGGCGGAGACATTTGGCGGAGACGCATAGCGGTGAAAACTGCTCTAATGAACATCCCAACCATTACCAATGACGGGCAGGGGGCTTCGTATTTTTCGGCCCGTGAAATCGCTTTAAATGGCGATATGTCGCGGCAATTATCTGATCAAATAGAGGCAGTGAATTTTCGCCTGCGCCGTAGTGAAAGTTATGAGGCAGGTTTCCATGTGGCAGGTGACCCAACGCTTTTGATCGTGCTTAGCGGAACCATGCGTATCACGTTGGCGAACGGGGAGGCGCGTGATTTTCGCCAAGGGGATATGTATATTGCGCAAGATTATTTGGCCAAGGGTGTGGCATTTGAAGCAGGGCTGCATGGCCATAGTGCCAAAACGATTGGGGACGTTCCCTATAATGCCGTGCACTTGAAGCTTTCGCGCCTTTCGGCTGCATAAATACTTGACTGCATTATATAATTGCCTTCAGGTCTTTTTTATGGACCTTTAATTTAGAGAGATAGAATGGACTTCGTCACTGCCGTTAAAACGTGTTTTAGAAAATATTTTAGATTCGGAGGTCGCGCGCGACGATCTGAATTTTGGTATTGGGCGCTTTTTACGATTGTTGCAGGGATGATCTTAGGTGTGATTGATGTGCTGTTATTTGACGGAGTTACTGAAGAGTTGTCGCCTGTCTCAACTCTCTTTAGTCTCGTAACATTTATTCCAGGTTTAGCCGTGAGTTGGCGGCGTTTGCATGATATTAACCGCTCTGGTTGGTGGGTTGGCGGAATGTATTTGGCTGTGTTTGTTTTTGCAGTTCTTGTGGGAATATCTGCGGTTATATCAGGTGATATAGATCTCCCGCCATCAGTACTTTCTGTGATTGGAATTGTAGCTCTTATAGGAATAGTCGCATGGGGTATCGCGCTACTGGTTTTCTTCTGTACTGACACTAAGTCAGGAGACAACCGATTTGGAGAAGACCCGAAATATGGTGTTGGGAATTCCGTTTTTGACTAGGGCAGATGGCATTGGCACGCCATTGCCTCATTTAAGAGTATGTTCACTGCTTTTATATTTTCATAAAATTTGAGCATACTTGCCGCCTAAAATATGGTAAGCCTGATTATCGAAAATAAATAAAAGGTATCCTATGCAAATCCAAATCGTCTCTAAAGGTATTGATGTGTCCCAAGCTCTACGTGAGCGAATAACTAGTCGATTAGAAGAGATGATGGATAAATATATACATAGGGACGGGGACGCACAAGTGAGTGTGAGCCGTGAGGGTTCGGGTTTTCGAACGATATGCTCGGTGCATTTGCCCTCTGGGGCGACTATGGAAGGGCAAGGCGAAGCGCAAGAGGCCTATGCTGCGGCTGATGAAGCTTTGACGCATATCGAAAAGCGGTTACGCCGTTATAAACGCCGGCTCAAAGATCATAGCCAAAAAGCTAAAGCGAAAAACGCGGCTATGTTTGTTGTCCAAAACCCCGTTGTTGAAGATATACCAGAAGATGATAGTGACACTAAGGTTGTATCTGACGAACCTATGGTCATTGCTGAATCGATAGGAAAGATTAGAACACTGACCCCCGGCATGGCCGCTCTTGAGCTAGGGCTAGCCGATAGCGGCGTTGTGGTCTTTAACAATGCGAAACATGGGGGGGTT
>JBDVGI010000247.1:0-3872 GCA_039962885.1 Litorimonas sp.
ATAAAACATAGCTTGAGACGCGGTCTTTATGACCCGGATGACCGATGCCCATACGCACACGCCAAAAATTGTCACCACCGCAGAGTTGGCGGATAGACCGAAGGCCATTGTGTCCTGCAATGCCGCCGCCAAGCTTCATACGGAATTTACCATGCGCTATATCAAGTTCATCATGAAACACAGTTAGGCTAGTGGGCGGTATTTTGTAAAAGCCCATAGCTTTTTGCACGGATTGACCTGACTCGTTCATGAAGGTCATTGGCTTGAGTAGGAGAACTTTTATAGGCAGCCCATCTACATTGATTGTGCCTTGGCGAGTTAGGCCAGTAAATTGATTTTTTTCAGGGGAGAAATTATGATCGTCGCCAATCGCGTCAATCGCCATAAACCCAATGTTATGGCGATGGCCTGAATATTGTGCGCCGGGGTTGCCAAGTCCTACCCATAAAAGCATATCGGGCTCCGCATGTTTTTTACGCTGCCAAAAAATTTTAGCTAACTTCACATTTTTTCAGGCTAAAGCTCATGAGCCTAAAGAGGTTTTAAGTAAAAACGATAAACCTCTTCTAACTTATGCGTCTTCATTGCCTTCAGCAGGTGTTTCACCTTCAGCAGTTTCAACGCCTTCCTCATCACCTTCACCTTCTTCTTCATCAGTCTTAGACGAGCGAGATGCAATGATCGTCGCGATAGTAAAGTCACGATCTGTAATTGCAGGGGAAACGCCGTTAGGCAGTGAAATTTCAGAGATATGAATGCTATCGCCAATTTCCATCGCAGATATGTCAACTTCAATGCTTTCAGGAATGTCGCCGGCTGGACATTTGACTTCGATAGAGTAACGAACAACATTAAGTGCACCGCCAGCTTTCATACCAGGGGCAACGTCTTCGCCGATGAAGCTTACGCTAACTTCGACTTCGATAATTGATTTGGCCGTTACGCGGTAAAAATCAATGTGGACGGGTGTGTCCTTAACAGGATGAAATTGTACGTCTTTAGCAATAACTTTTTGAGTTTTACCATCATGTGACAATTCAACCATATTGGATAGAAATTGGCCTGAGTTAATTGCTTTTAAAACTTCATTATATTTCACGGATACGGATACAGGAGCTTCATCACCGCCATAAAGGACAGCAGGCACCATGCCTTGACGACGGGCTTCACGAGCATTGCCCGTCCCTGTATTTTCGCGAACAGTTACATCAAGAACTACAGACATTTCAACATTCCTTCGAGTGTCTTGCGGTATAGGTTTAAACAAATGAACCGTCCAAGCGGACGGCCTTGCGCGCAAGATTCCTAATTTGGGCGGCTATTATGTTAAAAACCGCCGCTTTGCAAGGGGGTGATTAGAAAATATAGCTTAATTTTACACGATCACACATTACCAAGTTTTTTAGGCGATTATTCTAATCAAAAAGCTTTGAAACACTCTCATCATTGGCGATACGGCGAATGGCTTCGCCCAAGAGTGTCGAGGTGCTGCACTCCCGAATCTTAGCGCAATCCTTGACTTTTTGTGGCTGAGATATTGTATCGGTAATAACAAGCTCGGTTAGCTCTGATTTGGTGATGCGTTCAACCGCTGGGTCCGACAACACACCATGGGTGATATAGGCAGAAACGCTATTTGCACCGTGATCTTTGAGGGCTTTGGCAGCATTACAAAGCGTTCCGCCAGAATCAATAATATCATCATAGAGAATACAGGTGCGTCCCGCGACATCGCCGATGATATTCATGACCTCCGATTCGCCAGCCTTTGGACGGCGTTTATCGACGATGGCAATATCTGCGCCAAATTGTTTCGCGATAGAGCGTGTGCGTACAACACCGCCTGTATCAGGGGAGACGAAAAGTAAATTATCACGGTCTTTTTTAGAAAACTTATCTTTGATGTCATTGACGAAGACAGGTTGTCCGAACAAATTATCCGTCGGGATATCAAAGAACCCTTGAATTTGCCCAGCATGTAGGTCGCATGTTAAAACGCGGTGCGCCCCCGCTTTGGAAATGAGGTTAGCAACAAGCTTGGCTGAAATGGGGGTTCTGCCGCCAGTCTTGCGGTCTTGGCGGGCGTAGCCATAATAAGGAATAACAGCCGTAATACGCTCGGCCGATGCCCGTACAAGCGCGTCAATTAAAATCAGTAATTCCATTAAGTGATCATTGGCAGGCGCGGATGTGGGCTGGATGAGAAAAATGTCTTCACCGCGTACATTTTCATTAATTTTAGCAAAAATTTCTTGGTCTCGAAACCGCTCAATATCAACGGAGGTGAGGGGGACATCAAGCACATCTGCTATCCCTTGTGCCAAAGGTGTGTTGGCAGTGCCGCTAATCAGTTTCATGATGGAGCCTTATCGCATGTCTATTTCGAGTCACTTAATCAGAGGGAGATAAAAAGTAAATCACCTATGTGAGCATTATCGCGGATAAGTTTCGCCCGTAACCGCTAATGTTTTGATGTGTGTTATATCGGTAACTAAAATAATCGTCAGCTTGGCCATATGTGCAATCGGGCAGGGCGTCGATTTGGGTTAGCCCTTCGCCTCGTAGCTTGCTCAATATAAAGCGTTTCAGGTCAAAATGAGGCTTGCCTGTCGGTCCAACGGTAAAAAATACGTCATGGTCTTTATTTTGAGAGATAAGCTCGCGTTGAAAGTCATGGCCAACTTCGTAATTGGGTTGGGAAATACAAGGACCAATTACGGCGCAGATATTCTCGCGCTTTGCGCCAATCGCGCACATGGCCTTGATGGTCTGCGTTGTAATGCCAGTTACCGCCCCGCGCCACCCTGCATGACATGCCCCAATGACTTTGGCATTAGGGTCACATAATAAAACAGGACCGCAATCTGCGGATAAGACTGATATAGCTAGACCTGCAGTTTTTGTTACTAAGCCGTCGGCTTGCGGAATGTCCCCTGAAATAGGGTCTTTAAAGGGGGCGTCTATAATCAAAACATCCGCGCTATGGATTTGCGACAGGCCCATAAGGCATTCTGGAGCTGTACCCAGAGCGCCCGCGATCAGGGCGCGGTTTTGCGTCACCGCTTGCGGGTCATCCCTCGATCCGTGTGCGGCATTTAGGCTGTGATAGGGTGTGCGGGTTGATGCGCCGCCTGTTCGGCCAAAAAAGCCGTGGCTTACACCGTCTAAATTCAGCAAGTCATGTGTTTTAAATGGGACAGACATTACGCCGTGTCCTGCTGCGCTATATCCCGAAACCCGATTGGGACAGCCAATTCGCTTGATTGAAAACAAATGGCTTTAAACAATTCTCCCATTTCGCTGCTATCTGTGAGGCGGTGTAATTGCCGCGCAATTTTAGCTTTGCTCTCTGGTTTGGCGCGCGAGAGGGTCACGGCGCGCATCTCAAGTCCCAATTTGGAGAGAAACTCTCGCTGCGATACGGGCTGCGTTGCGGTCAAGTTTAAGGTTTTTGCAATTTCGCCAAGCGCAGAAAAATCGACCCGAGCGGTGAGGTCTGTATTGCCTGGATCAGAGAAAATACCAGTTTTTTCATGACGTTTCAGGGCTTGTAATGTGTCACCAAATTCTGTGGTTTCGGGACCATAATCTATGAATAACGCACGGCCAGAATGGGTTTCAAACCGTGCTTTAGTCAGGTCTAGGATTTGCAGCGCGGCTGGGCAGCTTTCTATCAGGTCATCATTGCGCGCTTCGTCTTGACCTTTGGGTAATGTGTCTTGCAAAATCTTAGCAATGGGCTCGGGAGAGACGCCAAAACTGAGGCGGTCTTGCTCATCAAGCATCACCATGCGTTCGTGCCATCCTGCGCGGCCCGCAAAGCGGTCTTTTTGGATGAATTGCCGTATAGGGAGACAATCGAGAAACTCATT
>JBDVGI010000248.1:0-3521 GCA_039962885.1 Litorimonas sp.
AGATAAGATTGTATCGTCAAGTTTCATTGAAGTTTGGTGATATTCTAAAAGCATTCTTTGATTCAAAAGATAAAGTTGGTTTTTTTACATCTGATAGAGCACGCAAATGGTGGTGTTATTTCTTCATCACTATGCGAGAGAATTGCAGGCTAAACACATATCGAAAATAACCCCAAAAGCTGTATTTAAGGTCCGCGAATCGCTGTGGTTGACTAAATGGAAATCGTAAATGGAGCGATTTGATCAGAAACCAACCTTGAAAAAAAACAGGTGGAATATTCTAGCGGCGCGGATGAAAGCGATTGAATCTGCGCTAGCAGATTAAACAGAAATATCTCTGCGTTTGACGGTTCCAGCAGCCTTAGCGGAGCGTTGGAGGTCCGATCTGTTCCCTGAGTATATAGGTGGGCGCTTGGCTTTTGCTACGTTCCTCAAAATTTATGGAGGGAGTTTATGTTAAAAAAGACTTTAATTTCAATACTTTTGGGTTTTTAATTAACTTACCTGCGATGGCGTATGAAATAATCGGTGTCATTGTTGGAGATGTGATGTGTTTCTGTGAAATAGGAGCCTGCCAGATGAAAAATAATTCTTAATCGACACTAATTTGACAGTCATTTTCGCCCATACATTATGTGCTAAGTGTAGCATATAAGTTACACCTGTTAAAAGTGATTGTTGTAGCATTTATATCGTCGGATAGATTTTGTGTAATTGAAAAAATATAAAATGCCAATAAGGCGATTCAATTTTGCCATACTGCTACTCAAACATGTTCTGGCAAAACAATAAAACCATAGGGGAGAATACCTTGATGAAATCAATAAATCTATCGAAGCTCAAATCATTAGTCGTATCCGGAGGGCTTGTTGGGGCGATGTGTGTCTATTGCGCGCCAGCATATGCGCAGGTTGATGAAATTGTTGTCACGGCACGTAAGGTTGAAGAGAGTTTGCAGGATGTACCGATTGCCGTTACGGCTTTCACAGGCGAGTTTCTTGAAAACTCCGGGCTCACACAATTTCCAGATATCGCAAGAGTGACTCCTAACTTCGATATTCGGGAAGATGGTGTATCAAGTTCTGGATTTTCTAACATTACTATCAGGGGACAAACGGCCCTTAATCGTGAGCTTAGCTCAGACCAAGCCGTCGGTATCACGATTAACGGCGCGCCAATTACGCGTGGTACAAACTTATTTTCAAACCTATTTGATGTCGATCAAGTGGAAGTTCTTAAAGGACCGCAAGGTACGTTGTTTGGTAAAAACACAACAGGTGGCGCAGTAATCGTCACGACAACAGCGCCGAAGCTTAATGTGTTTGAAGGGTATGTCGAAGCCGATATTGGTAACTTCGGTCGGAATGATTTCGAAGGTGTTTTCAACGTCGGCGGCGAAACATGGGCTATCAGGCTTGGAGCAGCGACACAAAACCGTGACGGATTTCAGTTTGGTGTTAGACGCGAATTCGATCCTGTTATAGCAGGCTTTCCTGCAACACCAACCTTGGACGGTTTAACGACGGAAACAGGTCAGGAATTTGCGACGGATAATGAGGACTTTTACCGAGCCTCTGTATTATTTGAACCAAATGACAATCTATCGATCCGTGTGAATGCAGATTATCACGAGACGGATGAATTCATCCAAGGATCGCGAGTTCTGAATGTCGGAGCACTCGATCTAGGAGGGATTTTCTTTCCAATTGCTGTTCCCACGCCCCCTGAGTTCGGACAATTTGCGGCCTCGCAACAATTTGTAGCTGACCCAACTATATTTGCGAATGAAACGAATATAAACGCGACAGTCAAATATGATTTCGGAGCTGTTCAATTCGAATCTATTACGAGTTATCGCGATCAATCTGCCGACATAACGAACCCGTTCGCGACTGTAAGTGTGGAAATTGGTCAAGACTCCGATATTTTCGCTCAAGAACTTCGTTTTTCTGGCGGCGCGCTTGCTGATCGTCTTACATGGCAGGTCGGTGGATTTTATGCTATTGAAGAGGGCGAGGATCAAGATGATGTCGGTGCTTTTAGAACGACGGCGTCTGAAAACGAGACAATTGCCGTGTTTGGGCAAGGTACATACGAAATTTCAGATAGATTATCATTCACAGGTGGTCTTCGTTATACAGATGAAGACAGAAGTGTTGCATTGGTTTCAGAGTCGCGTCCTGATGGCTCGTTTATTTCCGTGCCAGATCGGAACGTATCATTTGATGCCTTTTCATGGACCGCAGGTTTAGATTATAAGCTAACCGATGATTCATTGGTTTACGGGTCAATCTCGCGCGGTTTCCGAAGCGGCGGCATTGATGATGAAAGACTAAACCTTACTGGGCCCGAACCGTTTGTAGACGCGGACGGTAATATCACCCTTCTGACGACTGAAGATATTACGATCCAGCCGGAGTTTGTTATTAATTATGAGGTTGGACTCAAAGCTGATTTCTTTAATAACACTGTGCGTTGGAACTCGGCAGCATTCTATTCAGACTATACAGACATTCAAGTCCAGACCTTTGACCCCGTTCTGGTTGATGCAAATATGCAAGCGGTTATTACGATCGCAAATGGAGCTGAAGCCGAAATTTATGGTTTTGAAACTGAACTGAATTACGTCCCAAATGATAATTTGTCACTGGGTGGAACCTTGGGCTATACAAACGCAGATTTCCAAGAGTTTATTTTTGAAGATCCTGCGTCTGGGTTTACTGTGGATAGAAGCGGGGACGCCATTGGGGGCCCAGAATGGCAAGCCAGCGCATTTGCCCGATATGAAAATGACATAGCGGATGGGGTCCGAGCAGGCGCGCAGATCAATTATACTTATAGAGGGTCTGAGCAACTAGCGGATGGATTGGATTTTGCGGCTTTTGAAGGTGCAGGTGTTGAAGATCAGATCGACCTCGATTCATACGGTCTGTTTAACGGACAAATCGATTTGGATTTAGAAAACTTTGGTGCCAATATTGCATTTTATGCTCGCAATATATTTGACAACGAGTTTGACACGACAGGTTTTGCACTTGTTGCGTTCGGCCAACCTCTTTCTCAGAGGAATGCTGGGGCACCGAGAACATATGGTTTTAGAGTTAGAAAGTCCTTCTAGTTTAGAATAAATCTGAGAATGATGAGGGTTTCGAGCTATGTCTCGGAACCCTTTTTATTATACGCTAAGGTTATGCGCGCCCTCGGTCTGTGTTGTTTTAGAATTATAGCAGTTATACTAGCTTCGAAATTTCCAATCCTTATGTTAGTTGGATGGAATGAATAGAGACAAAAAGGTTCTACTCCCATGACCCCTGTAGAGACAATGAAAGCGATTTACGGGCATATTAGACAAGGGGAATGGGACGAGATTGATCGTTATCTCTCGGATGATTTTATTGCCTATGAACCGGAGTCTCTTCCATTCGGGGGCGAGTGGAAAGGAGAGGGCGTTTACAAGCGTTTATTTGCAAAAGTCATGGGAACTTTTGATAGTCCGCAGGTTGACCCTATTGATATGAGCG
>JBDVGI010000249.1:0-4365 GCA_039962885.1 Litorimonas sp.
AGATAAAGCGAACCGCCCTTTTGGGGGCACTTCGACGCTAAAGCTCTGTTTTTGCTACGCGAGTTGGGGTGTCACCTTTTTGGTAACTCATGTGCGGTGCCTCCAAAATGCCTCTATCCCGCTAATACCTAAAACTTCCCGTTCCCCTGCAATTTTCAATCGGCTTCCTTCGAGACAAACACGCCTAATTTGCCCGATTATGGGCAAATGTCAGATGAAGATGATTTCCGCTTAAGAGCCAAAGCCCGTAAGACCAGCAGCCGAGGCGCTGAGGTCAATATCCCATCTAACTATAAGGGATTTTTCCAAGAGGCTCGCATTGCGCTCGTGAGAGGCAAGGCCGTCTCTGGACGGCGAACGCTAACCATTCCGTCCAAACCCCGCACAGGGCGCTTCAACGCTCGAGGTCGAGGTCGAGCGGCCTTAGAGCGCGGCATAGGGCCAAAGCAAGGTTGGCGCGTTCACAAGGCAACAGGAGACCGCTACCGCGCTCGCCGCGCCATTGTGAAAGTGCGTGTTGTCAAACTACGCAATGCCAAGTCATCCGTCTCTCGCGGACACTTGGCTTACCTCCAGCGCGAAGGCGCAGGTGTGGAGCGAAGCGAGGGGCTTGATGGCTCGGCGGAACTGACCCCAACGCGCGGCCAGCTCTACGGCCCAGAGGACGGCGTGGAGATTGATGGGCGGGATTTTGTCGCTCGCTCGCAAGAGAGCTTTGACGGACGCGGCGACCCACACCAGTTTCGGATTATGATCTCGCCCGAAGACGGCGCAAAGCTGGCCCGCGTGAACGGCGACGGTACGCCCAACCTCAAAGACACCACGCGGGCACTTATGGCTCAGATGGAAGAGGACTTAGGCACGCGCCTTGATTGGGTGGCGGTTGACCACTTCGACACGGCCCATCCGCACACGCATATCATCGCGCGTGGCGTTACCCATGACGGCAAAGGTCTTAACATTGCAGGCGAATATATCTCTCGCGGCATACGCGGACGGCTGGAGGAAGAACTCACCCGCGAGCTGGGCTGGAAATCAGAGCTTGCCATCCAGCAAGAAATGAAACGGGAAATGAGCGCAATGCGCGTGACACAAACCGATAGGCATATTGCCAATGGCATGGACAAAGTGACCAACGTTATCGACCTACGCACAGGGTCCGCCGCAGCCACCTTCCCCGCCACCTCATCTATGAACAGACATATCCTGATTGGGCGTATGAGGCATTTGAAGACTATGGGCCTTGCAACGCAAATTGAGTCTGGCCGCTGGCACATCGAAAAAGATGCGTTCAATACCCTCGGACAGATAGAGCAGCGTCAGCAGCTTAACAAAGATATTCACGCGGCGATGAAGCGGGCGAACATCAAAAGACCTGTTCGTCTGCATGATGGCCGCCAGAGCCATGAAGGGAGCCTATCAACCCACCGCGTCATTGGCCGCGTCATCGCGAAAACTCACGGCTATGATGAAGGCATGGACGGAAGTCAAAAAGGCGGCGGTAAAGTTAGGTTCATTATCGATGGCACGGACGGTTATGTCAGCACGGTTGAAACGGGCATGGACACGCGGGCAGGTTTAGATGCCAAGGTCGGCTCTATCATCGAAGTCTCGCCGCCTAACCTACGAACAGTTGACCGCAACATCCAAGCCCTTGCGACAGGTAAGGATTATCACGGCACGCCGCGTAATGGGCTAATCGGTCATTATGCCATTGCCACGAGCCGGCCAGACGATTGGATGGACGGAAGCGGCAGCCGAGGCGCGGCCCATATGCGGGCGCACAGATTAAGGCTCGGGGCGCTAGTTAAGGCGGGTGTGGTTCAGGTCGCGAGCAAGGATAAGGACGGCGACCCCAATGAATGGCGCGTTCCAGAAGACTTTGAAGAGCGGGTGATCTCGCTGGACTTGAGACAGGGCCGCGCGTCAGGCGTGACACTACTTTCACGCCAAGACTTGAATGCACAGCTTGAGAGTCCTGGTGCGACTTGGCTTGACCGCGCACAGGTAAGTTGGGGCAGAGGCGGGCTACTGGGAGGAATAAGCTCAAAATCTAGTGCATTTGCAAAAGAACTGGACACCGCTTTCCAGCAGCGCCGCACATGGCTCATTGAGCGCGGTTATGCGGAGCTACGCCAAGACGAACAGAATAACTCTATCATCTATAAGCGAGGTTATCTGAAAGCGTTAGAGGCCGAAGGGTTCAACGCCGCAACTAAGAAACTAGAGAGCATGACGGGTAAGGCTCACGTTGCAGCACAGACGGGACGGCTAATTGAAGGCACGGTTGCTCAAAAGTTTGAACTCCCACATGGCCCCCACGCGATGATTGAGACGCAGCGGGCTTTTTACCTTGTACCGTGGGAAAGCTCTCACGCGCAGAAATGGGGCAAGCGCATTAAAGGTCGTGTTCTAAGCGGCGGCGGCATTGATTGGGATGCTGGGCGTAGTCGCGGAATTGGGCGATAGATTGTTTTCAAGTCGTTTCGCTATGTGGTGAGCTTATCTGAACTAATTTTTTGCCTTTTTCCCCGTGTGAATTTTATCAGTTTATGGCTATAAAAGAAAACAAATATAGGAATGAAAACAATCTATGGCTGATACTTTAAGTTTGAATCTAAAAAACTGCTACGGCATCGGAAAGCTTGAGACTGATTTGGTCTTCAAGCACAAAGGTTATGCTATTTATGCGCCTAATGGTGTTATGAAGACATCGTTGGCTAAGACCATGATAGATTTATCGAACGGGAGTGAGCCAAAAGATCTACACTTTCCTGAGCGTGAGACAGTCTGTGAAATTAAACTGAACGACGAAGTGCTTACAAGAGAAGAAATTTTCGTTGTAGAGTCATACAATGATAAATTTGTTTCAGATCACGTATCGACACTTCTCGCAAATTCTGACCTTAGAGCTAAGTATGAAGAAGTTCATCGTTCTATTGGCGAAGCAAAAAAAGCACTGGATAAAACTCTCAGAAGTCTAGCAGGGTTCGGCGAAAGGTCGCGTGAAAACCTAGCTCCTATTATCGAGGAAATATTTGAGGCAGACTACTATGATGCGTTGGTTTCAGTCAAAGATGAATTGGAAAACGCCGATGAATCAGAGCTTTCAAAAGTAAATTATAAGATTTTATATGATGCAAAGGTTCAGAAGCTTCTAGAGGGCAAAGATGTTGCATCTGCTGTAGAGGGCTTTGCGCAGAGTTATAATGAAATAACTACAAAATCCCCCATTTTAAGACAGAATTTTCAGTACCATAACGTAACACAAATTCAACAGCAGCTTAAGGCGAACAATTTCTTTAGCGCAGGACATACGATTAGTCTCGCTGACGAGAACACAGATGAAAAAGAGGAAGTTTCTTCAGATCAATCACTTTGGGAACGCATCGAAGAGGAGAGACAACGGGTCTTAAATGATCCTGATGTGAGCAAGAAATTTGATGCTTTTAATTCTAAGCTTAAGAATAAGGAGCTTCAAGCTTTCAGAGATTACATAACCGAAAACAAGCACTTATTGCCAATGTTGAGTGACCCTGAAGGTTTAAAACGAGCTATTTGGGTACAATATCTTTTAGCCGCCTTAGGTGAGTATAAGTCCCTTGTTGAGGAATATGAAAGAGGGCAAGACGCATTAGCTGAAATTATTATTGATGCGGAGAATAGCAGAGGCGATTGGGACGATGTAGTCGCGGACTTTAATCGTCGCTTCTTGTATTTGCCTTTTGAGATAGTCGTTGAGAACAAGGCGGATGCCATTCTGAAAGGTAACGCCCCTTCTATAGGCTTTATTATTAGGGAGGGTGTCGAAGAACGGCGTTATGCTCCATCTGAAAAGCAAGCATTGCTTCGCGCGCTTAGTACTGGAGAAGGGCGGGCGCTTTACATTCTTGATATAATGTATGAGGTTTTTGTTCGCTGGAAAAATCGCGACAAAACTCTTTTCATCTTTGACGATATTGCCGATTCTTTCGATTATAAAAATAAATTTGCGATAGTTGATTTCTTAGAAGATGTAACCAGAGCAGATGATAATAGTTTTTTGGCTATAATTCTGACTCACAATTTTGATTTTTTACGAACAATTGCAAGCAGGAAAATTTGTCCAGCGCATCAATGTAAGTTGGCATTTAAGTCAGCCAACGCTATTAAGTTAGACCCTTTTAAGCAGTCTGATATCCAAAGCCCGTTTCAAAAATGGCAAAGTCGGCTAGGGGAGCCATCAGTATTGATTGCTTACATTCCATTTCTAAGAAATGTCATAGAGTATACATTGGGTGTTAAAGATGCTGACGGTAATGATAGCGAGGACTATTTGCAGTTAACTCGAATGCTTCATTTTAAGGATGAAACTGTAAATCTTAC
>JBDVGI010000250.1:0-6235 GCA_039962885.1 Litorimonas sp.
AAACTTGACGCCATATGCCCCAAACTTGGAATGAATGTAAACAGCACAACCGTAATAACGGCAAAGCATTTCAGGCGTGAGTTAAGAACAACAGCCACCTTAAAACCTAAAATAAATAAAGGTTTGGTGTGTTTGCGCAGCAATACTGAAAAAGCATAGCAAGTATAAAACTATTGCGGCGCCCCATAACCCAGATTGGCTCAAAAATTGAACTTTAGAATGTTGCAAATATTTCTCTTTTATTGTTCGATTATAGCTATTTTCCCAACCGCCCCACATACAAATGATCGCAAGAACTAGGCTGATTTGTGTTGTTCGGCTAATATCAATATGAGCTGGGACACTTGGTTGTGACAACCCTGACAAAGCTGTCCAATAATCCAAGGCATGCGGTAGGTTTTCTGCTCGGAACAGGACCCACCCTAACGCAACAAAAAGCCAAACATAGGCCATTGCGACAAGTTTCGGCACAGCAATTTTCACAGAACCAACTAAGCGCTCTAACGTCAAGAAAGCGCCGTGCCATAACCCCCAAAATAAAAATGTCCATGCCGCGCCGTGCCATATGCCGCACAATATAAAAACAATAAATAAGTTTCGATACGTTTTAATAGATCCGCCGCGAGACCCCCCAAGCGGAATGTAAAGGTAATCCCGAAACCAACGCGATAAAGTCATGTGCCAGCGACGCCAAAAGTCTTGGAAGCTTACCGCGCTGTACGGGTAATTGAAATTTCGAGGAAGCTCAAATCCGAAAAATCGTCCAAGTCCTATAGCCATATTTGAATAGCCTGCAAAATCATAAAAAATCTGCAAGGAAAAACAAATCAAGCCAAACCAAGCCGTTGTAAATGATAACTCCTGCGCTGGGGCGCTAAAAGCTGCATCCGCTGAAATGGCCAAAGTATCGGCTAGTAAAACTTTTTGCGACAACCCGATAATAAAAATAAAAGCTCCATCGGAAAATTTAGAAAAACTTTCGCGCCGCCTCAGAATATCCTGATGAATGTCATTAAACCTAACAATCGGCCCCGCAATGAGTTGCGGAAACATAGCAATGTAAAGTCCTGTATCAAATATATTTTTTGCAGGTTTTTGACCGCGATACACATCAATGAGCATGCTAATCGCTTGGAAAGTAAAAAACGATATGCCTAGCGGTAAATGAATGAGAGGAACGTCAAAACCCTTTGAAGGCTCACTTAGCAAACCAAATTCTTCAAATATCCAATTCAAATATTTAAAAACCGCAAGAAGCAACAAATTTCCTGCAAGTCCTATGATAAGACTTTTACGCGACTTTTGCCGCTCAATATTGAGACTAATATAGTGATTAAACCCGATAGAACCCAGCAGGATAAGAATATAAATGCCCTCGCCCCAACTGTAAAACAATAGACTCGCCAAAAGCAAAACCGTATTTTTCAGGGTAAATGCATTCTCGTATCTGCGCGTAATATAATGACAAAGATAATAAAGACATACCGTCAAAGGCAGGAAGTAATAGACAAATGTTATACTTGCAAAATTCACAACAAATGTCTCTGAAATGGCCTGATCATTAGGGTTAAGCGCAACGCTTTATGAGGAGCAAGCTTACCTTAAAGCGCGCAGTTTTCAAATGGAAATTTGGATGTAGAAGAGACGAGGTTTAAAACCCTTACGGGTTTCGTTTTATATTGCGTTTAATAGAAAAACTAAGCCGCTTTTTGGCCTTTAAAGCCGCGATTAATCAGGCATTCTGCGATTTGCACAGTGTTAAGCGCTGCGCCTTTACGCAGGTTATCCGATACAATCCACATGTTAAGCGTATTATCTTGCGTGCTATCCTCACGAATACGCGAAACAAATGTGGCATATTCACCAACACATTCAACCGGTGTGACATAACCGCCATCTTCACGTTTATCGACAACCATCATGCCAGGGGATGCACGTAGTAATTCGCGCGCATCGTCGGCTGACAATTCGTCTTCCAACTCGATATTGAGACTTTCAGCATGGCCAACAAATGTTGGAACACGTACGCATGTTGCAGAAACTTTGACTTTCGAACCCAGAATTTTCATCGTTTCCGCCTTCATTTTCCACTCTTCTTTGGTGTTACCATCATCCATAAACACATCAATGTGCGGTATAACATTAAAGGCAATTTGCTTAGTGAAATTAACCGCCTGGAAGTGATCGTTCGAGTAAATCCCTTTAGTCTGCAGCCATAGCTCGTCCATATTTTTACGGCCACCACCTGATACTGACTGATAGGTTGAAACAACAACGCGCTTAATGGTTGCGCGGTCATGAAGCGGTTTAAGAGCAACAACCATTTGAATGGTAGAGCAATTTGGGTTTGCGATAATACCCTTCTTTGTGTGTTTTAGAACATCATCCGCATTGACCTCTGGCACAACAAGGGGAACATCAGGGTCCATGCGCCATGTGCTTGAATTATCAATGACAACTGCGCCTTGTGCGACAATTTTCGGTGACCACGTCTTTGACACATCACCGCCTGCACTCATCAAGGCAATATCAACTTTAGAGAAATCAAATGTTTCTAGGTCGACACATTTAATGGTTGTATCACCCCATGTGACTTCGCGCCCAACAGAACGGCGGCTCGCAACGGCATGAATTTCATCAACTTCGATGTCGCTATCAGCCAAGATCGTGAGCATTTCCGTCCCGACATTGCCTGTCGCGCCAACAATCGCAAAACGATAACCCATGATAACCTCCAATAATATAATATAGCCGAAGCCATTCAAAAGCCGCGCAGATTTAGGCTATAGCCTGATAGACCGCAAGCTTTAATGATAGTTGTTAGATTTCTCTAAATTTAAGGCACTTCCCGTACAAAAATTCATCATTTCCTGCGCATACGTGCATAAGCTATAGCCGCCACAATACACACAAAGGCTAAGCCCGCCACTTCGAGCTTTGTAAACGGCCCGAGCCAAGGCCTCGCCCAACTCTCCATCGCGCTAACATCAACATTAGCGCCGTTGATAGAGATGGCAGAAAGTAGAATTGCAAACATAGCAACAACACCCATGATGCTAAACATACCTGCATAAAATCGGCTATCTGCACGTTTTTGAGCCGCGCGGCGTTCTTGCACGCGGTTATAACGAGATGGACGGCGGGTAGATTTCCCCCTAGCCGCGCCCTGTACAGGCTTGCTGTCTTTTATCGTTTCATTTTCTGTGCTCATGACATAAACCTAACATAGAAATTTCTACAATCTATGCTAAAAGACATATATGCGAAAGTTTTACCGCCACTTACCTTGCTCTGGTTTATGTCTTATATCCGTTCTTATTGCCCCTATCGCGGCTGCGCAGCTCGATAGTGATTACTACCTTCCAGATCTTGAAACAACACAAACGCTAGATGCGGCAGGTTTGCAAACTGTGTTTTCGGGGAAAACCCATTTGGGAACTTATTCATTTTTACGTGAAGATATAAGTACCTATGCCTTTTCCGAAACAACTTTTTCGGATGGACGCATAGAGCATATTCAACAAACACATGAAAAAAAGCAAGTCGACACGGGACAGTGGGAGATTGAAGACGATAGAATTTGTTATGATTATGATGATCCTCGTCTTCACCAAGCTTGTTTTACAATTTACGTTGTTGGAAATTGCTATTATCATCACCAAGTTGAAGTCCAAGGTTACCCTGCGTCTGGTTTTACTGCGCGCAGTGTTATCAAAGGAGAAAGGCCCAATTGTGAACCTCCTATCGCTTAAATTGATGTTTCATACAGGCATATTAGCTTTGTTAACGTGGCCAAGCTTGGCGATGGCCCAAAGCCAAAAAACGGATATTCGACCAAATGCTAATCAAGTTCTCGGGGATGATATCGTTAAATTATTCGAGGGCAAAACTCATCACGGCTCTTATAATTTCAACGACGAAGGGGTCGCGCGCAATGACTATATTGAAACTCACAAAGCTGACGGGCGAAGCCATTATAACGAAGGCGATTTAAAGTCTGACGGCATATGGTATATTGGGAGGGACAATCTGTGTTTCGTCTATGAAAATGAAGATATGAATGGCGGTTGCTTTCGGGTTTACCGCATCAATAATTGTTTTTATTATTACAGCAGCCAAGTCCCGCAGCGCGATGACGAACTCGACCGCGATTATTGGACCGCCCGCAGTACGCTCGAGGGCGAAATACCAGATTGTGACCCAGTCATAGGTTAGCCGTTCCAGCTCACACCGTAGTACGGCATCACTTACTTTTTCGGATATCAAGGGCGAATTTCTGAAAAAGCTTGCGCATGCTATCGCAAGAGGTCATTGTTTTCTAATGCGATTTGATACTCATGACAGGCCCGACGGCCACAACGCGCCTATTGGTTTAGCTCTAGGGGGCGGTGTTGCGCGCGGCTGGGCTCATATCGGTGCAATCCGCGCGCTTATCGAAGCAGGTATTCGTCCAGATATTATATCGGGGACATCCATTGGAGCCGTCGTTGGCGGAGCATATTTGGCTGGAAAGCTCGATATTTTAGAAAATTGGGCGCGGAGCCTCAATCGCCGTAAAATGATGAGCTATATGGATGTACGTTGGGGTGGATCAGGTTTTATGCGCGGGGAACGACTCGCGCGCGTGCTCAATCATTATATGGGTAGTATAAATATAGAGGATCTTGATCGGAAATATGCAGCCGTGACCTGTGATCTTCGTACAGGTTACGAAGTTTGGTTGCAAAAGGGCGCAATTGTCCCCGCTATGCGCGCATCATACGCCCTGCCCGGTGCATTTGAACCTGTTAAAGTTGACGGGCGCTTCATGATAGACGGAGCATTGGTTAATCCCGTCCCTGTTTCAGCCTGCCGCGCATTGGGAGCGCATTTAGTGATAGCCATTTCTCTTAATGGTGATGCTTTTGGGCCTATTGGAAGTTCCCATGAAATTGATATAGATGAAGACTCCGATGAAATGTCTGTCGATCCATTTCATTTGGCGGGTCAATCATTGAATAAATTGCGCCCAGACCGCCTCTTGCTTAAATCTATGGTCGGCAATGTCACTCCCGGGAAAAGTCCAAAAATCGGCTCTGTCATGATGGGGACTTTAAATATTGTTATGGACAGAATTTCTCGGTCGCGCTTGGCTGGCGACCCGCCAGATGTTTTCGTAGCCCCGCGTATCGGGCATATTGGCATGTTAGAATTTACAAAGGCTGATGAATTGATTGAACGCGGCTATCACGCAATGCAGCATGAAATTCCTTTGATTAAATCCGTTATGGAAGTTCTGCAAAATGTCCCTCCAGCGGCCGCGATTCAGAAAAACGATTGAAGAGAAAATTAACCTATTTTGTCGCGCGAAACGCGTGCGAGCTTCGCATTAAAAGCTAAGCCTAGTAAGGCTGCAATCTAAAGAGAGCGCAGAATTATGAAATCAAAAGTCAAAACGCAATTCAAACAACCTGCAGTGAATGATAATTACAAGGGTAAATCCGATATAAAGTTTAGCGCAAGTCTATATAATTTAACTCATGAACCTATAAAAAAGGCCAAAGCCTCTCAAGCAACAAACTCTCAAACGTGGTTTGGTGCACAAAATCACCGTAATGAAGACCCTATCATTTCGCAGTCGCCAAAACTCCAAGTTATCTTTTTAATCATTCTAGGCTTCACGCTGACATCTTTAGCAACTCTTAGCTATGTATATGTGACATCACAATATGCGTCTCTACTCCCCGTAATAATTCCTGCAGTCGTATTAGGCGGATTATGCCTAATAGCTATGCGTTCGCACGCCGCGTTATGGGTGAGCCTCGCAGCCGTCTTTATATGGGGTGTTTTGGCTGCGGTTGCGCAATATAACGGACAAATAATCCCAGCATATCAATGGAGCTTAGCGCTACCTATTCTATTAACTCTACAAATTGCCGTGGCTCATCAGTCAAAGCTTAGAGCAATAATGATAGCGTCACTAAGCTGTGCTTATCTTTGGCTCGCTATTTTTACATTAGGGTCTAATTTATCTGCATTAGCATCGGGAAGTTTATTCTTCATACTCGGCACAGCGCATCATAGATTAGGAAAGTCTTTGGGGGATAAAGACATAAATTATGCCCATGAACATACGATATTTGGGTGGGTTGCAGCTATGTTAGGTCTAATGTGGACACAACATTACTTCATTCCGCTTGGAGGATTTGAAACCAATGCGTCTGGGACACTTGCCCATCAATCGAATTATTGGGTC
>JBDVGI010000251.1:0-2729 GCA_039962885.1 Litorimonas sp.
AGAAAAATTTATCCCGGATAGCGCTTATGAATCTGCTCTAACAGATTACATGGATGATGATTTACCATATAAAGCTGAGTTTGAAGATTTTGCCACAATCATTGATTTAAAAGAAGATCAATCTGCGACTTGGCCGTTGAATTCTCCGCATCGTGTGGATAATCGGACATTTTGCGTATCTGTTACAACAGAATATTCAACACCTGAAAGTATCCGTAAAAATGCGGCTATGTTAACAAACGCAGCCTTGCGTTACCGGCTTGGAATGTCGCCGTCCTACCGTGCGGATACGAACGTAAAGCGTCAAATAAAATCTATTTTTGGGCGTGTGTTAAAGAAAACGGGCGTCGTTCCAAATACATCAGAAAGCGATATGGTAACGTTTAAATTAGACCCGAATAAATCCGGATTTTTGGTTGATACTGTACCATATGAGCGTGACTTTTAAAAAAATCATAAGTTTTACGCGGTACCGCCAAAATCTTGTATGCCTCGCATGCAGGGTTTTGTTATATAAACAGCACATTTGAAGGCTTACGCACAGCTCTTTACAGTTTTTCGATGATGTGTGACTGGCGTAAGGTATAAGAGCCTTGCTATATAAAATCCATGACAGTGCATTTGCAAAAGCTCTCTGTTGGAACAGAGTCAATTTCAACTCTGCGAGATTGGCAAAAACATGTTGCCGCTCGGCGTAAATCCAAGGGATTATCTGCTCATCCTCAACATGTAACACGCATGAGCCCAAAACAAAAAGAGGCTTTGCTTGATGGAGGTTCAATTTATTGGGTCATTAAAGGGTCGATTTTGTGCCGTAATGAAATTTTTGACCTAGAAGATACTCATACAAATGATGGCCGTAAGGCCTGCGCAATTGTTATGAAACCTAAGCTTATTCCTGTGATGCCTACACCGCGCAGAGCCTTTCAAGGGTGGCGATATCTCAAAGTGGAAGATGCGCCATTGGATTTGGAAGGACCAGCGAGCGGGGATAATTTACCACCTCATTTACGCTCTCAACTTGTTAAACTTGGCGCGTGGTAACGCAAAGTTTTCTGGAATATGTTCAAGTTATAAGAAATATGTCCAAAATTTCATGAATTTTATAAATTTAATTCTCCACTTTCATTATTTTTTCAGGTTTCTTTTGCATAATCAGTCTCGGTGATGATGTGTATATCATTCTAACCTTTCATGAGATTTTGATTGCGGGGACTATACGTGGATTTGGAAGAGGTACTAGACGTATCTGGCGAGGAGACCGTGCCGAGTGTTTTGCACGCGGAGCCTCAGTCTTCGCAAAAGCTTATTGACGCTGTTTTAGATGTCGAGGGCATGGGGTATGCTTGCATCTCCAGGGACGGCACAGTTAGGTCAAAAAATGCTCGGTTCGTTAAGCTTCTTTCAAACGGGCCTGAAGAACGCAGTAGTCGCCAAGACATTTACCCAGAGATTACTCAAGAATCTGGTCTGACGTTAAAGAGTATTACAGATCGGCTTGAGATACGAGTAGAGAACGAAACGCTTGCCTTAAACCATGATGAATTTTCCGCATATATTGAAACGGCATTTCAAGATGCTGAGATAGAAAATTCCCCGCAAAAATATAGTTTATTCGCAGTTACACATTACGGGGCTCATAATTGTTTGAATTTGATTGTTATGGATCAAGACACCATTCTTATGACCACAAGAGATGTCACGGATTATAAATTATATCGCCGTTTATTTGACACATCAATGAGTATAGCAAATGCAGGGTTTTGGTCTTATGACTTTGCCTCCAATCGCTTCACCTATTCAGATTCTGTTTTATCGCGCTTGACCGAGGTCGAGGTTGAAAAAATGAGTAGATTAGGTCTTTGGGCGATTATTCATCCTGAAGACGTGCCGGAAGTTATGAATGAATGGCAACGCACGTATAAAAGCGGTGGGAGTTTCCATTTTAAATATCGCGTAAAATTAGAGAAACATGGAATTAGGTGGCAACGATCTATTGGGCAAATTATTTGTGCTCCGAATGGGAAGGTTGTCACGGCAACCGCTCTCGTGATGGATATAACGCAAGAAGTTGAAAGCCAGCATAGATTAATGTTAGAGCAAGAAAGCTCTAAAGCGAAGTCTGAATTTCTTGCACGGATGAGCCATGAAATTAGAACGCCGCTTAATGCCATTATTGGCATGAGTGATTGCTTGAAGAATGAAGATTTAAGCCCGGATATTCGCAGTGTTTTTGAGGATATTGAGGATGCTGCAGAAGGCCTGCATAATTTATTATCAAGAACGCTTGATCACGCAAAAATTATGTCTGAGAAAATGCAAATTATTCTTGAAGATGTTGACCCAAGAGACATGTTACAAAGTTGCCAACGTCTCTGGCGGCCACAAATCAAGGCTAAAGGGCTAACGTTTAAAGTTGTGATAGACCCAGATATTCCAAGCACCTTACGTTTAGATGTCTTTCGAATTCAACAATGTGTGAATAACCTACTATCCAATGCTGTTAAGTTTACATCTGAAGGCAGCATTAGTCTGATTATGAAAATGGTGTGTGTGAAAGGGCAAGACCGTCTTGTTATCGCTGTTCGAGATGAGGGGATTGGAATGACCCTTGAAGAAACAAAACACATTTTTGAGGACTTCACCCAAGCGGATGTCTCTATTTCTCGGCAATTTGGAGGTACAGGCCTTGGTATGAGTATCACCAAGCAGTTGAGTGAATTGATGGG
>JBDVGI010000252.1:0-5483 GCA_039962885.1 Litorimonas sp.
CATGGCCCTTAACCAAATCCATTTGAATAGACAGACCAAGAGGCTTCAGCACCTCGCGACTTTGCGGCCCAGCAGCAAGAATAACATGATCAAAATGCGCGAGGGTCTGCGCGGCTGTTGCGCTATCTCGCAGCTCTATTACCACGCCCATGTCTTGAGGTCTAAACCGTATATCGGTTATGCCATACATTATATGAACGCCGCGCGATTTTAAACTCGCCGCAAGCCCCTCGCCGTAAAGCCGCGCATTACCCGACATATCATCGGGAAATAAAATGCCTGCATGGCCAAGTGTGTTCACATCATCCATAAGGATAGAACTATCTATGCCATATTGACCAAAGGCCTGCTGCGCAGATTGCGCGGCGGAAATGTCTGCATATATCTGCACGCATCCTTTGGGACGGTTTAACATTTTCGTCAGATTAAGGCGCTCAAAATTTTCTAGTAAAATCCTGCGAGAACGTGTCGCAAGATCATAGACAGATACATTTGCTGCATGAGTTAACGCATCGCAGACTTGTCCATCAAGTCCCCAACTTTGGGATTGGCTTGGGTGTATCATGCCCGAATTACAAAAACTTGTTCCTCTAACAGGACCAGTGTTTTTTTCAAAAACCGACACAGCAACAGTGTTAGCCGGGGCAGCTTGCATCAAAGCATCCGCGCAAGACAGGCCAATTAGCCCAGCCCCAATCACTGCTATTTTTAACGGATCAGCCATTTAGAACTCAAATATGTTGGAAAATATACCATTCGGAAAAGATATATTACGCTGACTGCAAGTGAATGTTAAGTCACATTAATACGCGAGCCTATAATAATACACGCATGTAAAATAAAGCCTAGAACTCAATAAAACTTAGAACCCAGCCATATCAATCAAGCTTCATCCTCGAACTCAACTAATGACTGACGCTTACGGTTGACCACAAGCCGCGTGACATCTGGGCGGGAATAATGTCCGCTCGGGTCAAAGTTCTGGCGTTCACGCCGCACAAAATCTGGATCGAGCTCGCAATAGCGCAATCCCGTCTTCCCAATTAAAGGCTCCAGCAACCAAGTCCCGTCTGGCGCGGCTACACAAGAGCCGCCATTGGCAGGCATAACCCCTAGGCTCTCGCGGATGTCCTGCGCAAATGGCGTATCATCACGCACATCTTCGGGGCGCATAATTGCAGAAACGCCGATAGAATAACTCCGACCCTCTTTGGCCAGTACCCGCGTTAAGTCCTCTGTGTTGCGAGCATTGCCTGGCCAACATGCCACATGCACATCTTCGCCTTGCGCGTAAAGTGCTGCGCGCGATAGAGGCATCCAATTCTCCCAACAATTCAAGCCCCCCACTGTAAAATCACCGAGCCTATGTGTCACTAAGCCGTGCCCGTCCCCCGGCGCCCAAACAAGCCGTTCTTCATAAGTTGGCTGTAACTTTCGGTGAACGGATTTAATCTCTCCGATCTGATTAATATAGACATAGCTGCAATAAAGCGAATGCCCCGAACGGTCGCGCGGACGCTCTATGATGCCCAAATAGGCTGCCATATTTGCCGCTTTTAAAACGGCGCAGACAGCCTCTAAATGCCCATCTTCTATGGTTATAGACTGCGCGCTGTAATGGGCGAAAATTTGTTTCTGTTTATCATTATTAAAATTAGCTCCGCCCGTCCCATCAAGCCAAAACGGGTAACCAGGTACAAAGCTTTCAGAAAAGACAATTAAATCGGCCTTGTGGTTTGCGGCCTCTTGGATTGTGCCTATCACCAAATCCAGACCCGCCTCGCGGCTAAGCCAAGCGGGGGCGAGTTGTGGCAAGGCTAATTTTATCATGACTATGCTCTTTATGATCAATGCTAATTGATGTGAATTACGCGTTATACCGCCAAAATTCACCAATAGATATAGGGGAACGCATAGACCTTATGTCAAAGTAGTATAACCAGGTTGGTTCATGAGCGCAATTTGGTAAGCAGCTTTCCATTGGCGCGGCGATACACCATACCAGCGTTTAAACGCTTTACTAAATGCAGCCTGATCATTGTAGCCTAACTCTTGAGCGATTTGACTTAAGGGTTTATCTTTTTCAAGACATTCATGAAATATATCTTGGCGTACAGTTTCAAGTAATTCGCGATAACTTAAATTCGACTCCAGCAATTCACTCCGTAAGACACTCCATGTCTTACCCATGCGTTCCGCAACAATATGTGTCCCGATTTTACCATTATTCAAAGCTGCGCGCATAGCCATTTTCACTGCGGTTTTCAGACTATTACATAATGTTGTTGTCTTCAGAAGCGAATTAAGATGTAGCTCTAGCTGAGAGAATTTTTCTGGGTCATGACTTGTTAACTCATGATACATAGTTTTTTCAGAAAACTCTAAACGTAAGTAAGGTTGATTAAACCGAACTGGGCACTTGAACAGGCGTTTATGAACTGATGTATCAGCCGGCGCATCATAGGGCAGGTCAACTTGTAAAATATCTTGGCCTGAACTCCAACTGAGCCAGCGGTAAGTTGTGCAATATGCCCCCGCAATAGAGTCAATCACATGACGGTACATTTGAACATTATCAATATATGGCCGAAATATCATAAAGTGCCGAATATGCCGTGTTTGCTCATCTAGCTTTTGTTCATATGAAATATGGCCCGCATCAATAGCTAATTGTTGGTACTGAGCATTCGTTTTTATAACATGTGTTATATTACGGCAATATCCGTAAATATTACCCGTTTTTGTATAAGCGGCTACTCGGAATTTAAACCCCGCATTCAATCCAACATTTCGGTCCTTTATAACATTTTCCGCATGATTAAATACGTTTAGCATCCTGTCCAATGAAATACGGTGTAACGGATTTTCGCAATTTTCCTGCGTCACTTGAGCCGCACGCATCGCACGCTCTCTTATGAAACCTAATGCTTCTAGTTGCTCAAATTGCTCAAGCATGAACCTTATGGACAAGGTCATTCTCATGTAATCGCCCTTGTATATTGCGCCAATCCCACCTTACCTTAATTTAACTTATTACCATTGGGAAACATTATTTCGGTCAAATGGCCCCAAAACAGAAAAGGACAAGTTTACTACCTATGACTGAAACATTTCAACGACCCATAGATCATATGCGACATGTCAAAATCACCTGCCGTGGTCTACGCATTAGACAGCGCATTATAGTGTGGCATCCGCGTGGCTTGGGTTAAGCCCAAACTTCTGTGTGGTTGACACGGGCAATGTCATGTTGCGCGTTCAGCGTAACTAACGGCGCAAGACCAAGCGGAGTTAAATACGTTAATATCTCCGATTGCGTCTGAGCATTTTGCCGCGCAAAGTGATGCGTCACTCTTTGCAACATATAAAACCGAGACGGCCGAACCGCGCAGCTTATCTGCGTATCACCGTGGGAAAAACTTCCAAAACCTAGCACAGCCATTTGCGGATTTATACTCGCAGGTGTACCGCTTTCGCCTTTGGGCAAAGCATCTAAAACCGCCACATTCATCTGTAATTCTGGTAGAAAATATTTTGCGATATATTCAAATAGCGGCGCTAATGTTTGCGGCAAAGCTTCGTCCGCTTGATAATAGGGCATATCGGAAAAATCCCCATGTGGAACATTCATGCGCTCTGTCCAACGAAACAGGTTTGGCGCGCGGTTTTTCATATATGAGGCTGGCACAGGGTCACGGCCCAAATGCGCATATAATGAACACATCATACCATAGTCCCCGATGTTAGGTTCGGAGCCGAAAAAATATGGAGTTCGGGAAAAATGCGCGTCTAAGACATCTAATAATTCGCCAAAGCTGCGTTCAATTTCGGGGGCAGTTTGCTCATTAATTCCAAGCGCTGGCAGAAACCCTGCGAATTTTTTCATCGTTTTCGTGCTTTGAGATATTTCCTCTTCACTCGCATCTGGCCCTTGCCACCCCCTAAAGCCGTGACTGATAAATCCGTCGGTCCGCTGCGGAAAGTTCCAGCGGTAATGCATGGCGGGGCGAATGATTCCTTCATCGCCAAAAAGCTCCAAAATCAAAGCCAGAGTTTTACGCAGCGGGTCTGTTGGGTAAACACTAGATTTCGCATGTCCCCCTTCTTCTAAATAATCAATTATGTCAGTTGTATCTTGCACCACAATTCCGTCTGGCATCTCAATGACGGGAATGATGCGACGGCCAATTTGCGGTAGAATTTGCGTTTGAAAATGCGCATTTACGGGCGCGACTTCTTCAAATGCGATGCCTTGCTTAATCAAGTAGCTACGAACCTTCCCTGTAAACATAGAGATTTTCACACCGTAAAGCGTCAATGGTTTTGCGGGAGTCAGTTGTGTCATAATTGTCTTTACTCTCTAATTTTTGGTAAATCGGCAAACACGGCCTCTCGGCCTTCTTTGGTAGCCATCATGGCTTCGCGCATCTCTGACGGTATCAACATCGACATATTCCATATACCAATATTATCCAGCGCGTCGGCAGTGCTATGATCACGGCCATAAGTAATAGCCCGTTTACAGCCATAAATGGCCAGCGGGGGTTTGGAGGCGATGTCTTTGGCCGTAGCCATGACATGTTCCATCATTTCGGCGTGATCTGCATAGACGTCATTATATAGCCCGCGTGATTTACACTCATCTGCGCCCATTTTTCGTCCCGTATAAGCCAACTCACGCACGATGCCTTCGGGCATGTGGTTAAGGATACGCGGGAATGTTCCAACATCGGCGGTCATGCCCACATTAATTTCGTAAATCGTAATAAAACTGTCGGCTGTCCCGTAACGCATATCGCACGCCGTAATCATATCTACGCCCGCGCCATAGCAGCCCCCTTGAACGGCGGCTAAAACGGGTATGCGGCAATTTTCAAGTGCGGTGAATGTATGTTGCATCCGCTTAACCGAGTTATAAAAGCTCGCGCCGTGTTGTGGGTTATTCTTATCTCCATTGCCAGCAATACCATTTGCCCCTTGCTGAGGCCCAAACATGGCAATATCAATTCCTGCAGAGAACACAGGGCCCGTGCTAGATATAACAATAACGCGGGCTTTGGCATTTTCGTCAATATCTTGAATGGCTTTAGGTAAATCTTGCCAGAAATCCGCACTCATCGCATTGCGCTTTTCAGGTCGCGATAAAATTATATGCGCGATATTATCCGTTATATTTATGTCAAAAGATTTATAGTTCATCACGGGTCCTATAATTTAAATAAATAACCTTTGGCGGGATTAGCCTGCCCATCCAAAAAAGCTTTATAGCTTGCCAAATAGGCGCCTATGTCATCACTTTTTTCAAGTTCTAACCAATCTTTAGCGCTCTCGCAAAAGGGTAGCCAGCGCGACGCTAGGTTTTTCGCGAACCCTGCCGCGCCCCAATCTTTGAAGCGCAATTGCGCGCGGTCAGGAGCAAAGAACATCACAGCAGGCGCGCCTAATGCCGGCTTTGGCGGAACGCCGCCCTGCCAATGGGATTT
>JBDVGI010000253.1:0-8547 GCA_039962885.1 Litorimonas sp.
CTATCTCACGCCACTTGAGATGAGCGCAATCGCGCTTGCGAAACGCTTAGGCGTTCCGCGCACGAGAATAGAGCGCCTTGTGAAGTGTGAAACACGTATGACGCCCGATACGGCTTTGCGTCTCTCTAAGGCTTTCGGCACAACGCCCGCTTATTGGATGAACATGCAGGTCAATCATGATCTGGTCGTGGTCCGCGAAACCACGGATGTGTCTGGGATTGAACCGTTGGTGGCGGCATAGTCTGCATCGCATAGTTATTGCAGGTCTAGGGGCCGGTCTGTTTTCTATTTTCTCTTTTTGACAGGCACTAAGCTTTTTCCAGAAAACTGAACTGACGTCCCATTTTCCATCTGAGCAAAAAGACACTTCGTGTTGTAGATTTCAGCAAGGCCAACAAAAAAACTTGTCACTGGAGATGGAAACTTTGTGTCATAATCAGGATGCGAGTTGATTGCTTTAAGAAGGAAACTCGTGTCTTCAGCCGACACCGAGTCGCCTGGGTCGTAAGAAGTTCGAATGCTATCGATGAAGTCGCGAGCCTCCCCTTTCTTTTGAAAGACTTTGCCACCTATCTCTACTGGTGTTCCTCTAGGCATTTATTCACTCCTCTTTACTTGTATTCTCTTTGATAAGAGCCACTCTTCTAAGTTCTTCAATCATAAGCATTGGAAAACCAAGGCCTTCTAATTCCTCCGAGCGCGACCTAATCCAGTTTACCACACCGCGTTCGTCTAGCTCATCATCCGCAATTTTTTCGAAGACCTCAACCGCTGTCATTCGCGAGACACCGATGGACATCAAAGACAACAAAGTCCGAGAGGAAACCCCGAACTCTAGTGCCGTACCAATGTCTAAATCGTCATCGATAAGTTCCGTCTTGCCTATATTGTTGAGGTGAAAAGAGAGAATGTCTTCATATGCAGACAAATACCTTGGGGCATTGAACCGAGCGATGTTCTGAACTAGGTCGAGCGTCTCTCTAATGATTGTCGGTATGGGTGTTTTGCCGCCGCGCTCTCTATTGTTCTTTATGCGGTCCTCTATGATACGTGGAAGGGTCATTCCTTGGAGCCACTTTAGGACTATCACCGCATATAGAGTTGCCTGCTTTTCAGACCCGAAAGCGCTACCCATTGCATCAGTAATCCGGTTGAACACAGTCGAAAGTCTAGAGTAGACGCGATCATCTCCAATCCTAAGGATAATCAGATTGGAAGGATCTCTCTTGTATTCCTGAAAAGCTATTAAGAGTCTTTGTAGTCCAAGAGGGTTTAGACCCGGATGACGTTCCATTATGCTTGAAGGAAGCGTTACTTCTATCGATAGCTCCTCAAATTTCTGGTCCAAGGCTTCAAGGTAATCAGGAGGGTATCTATTTTTCAGGACTGTAGAGGACAAGGAGCCTCCAACAAGAAATTTAGACAACAGAGAGGCCGCTACAGGAGCAAAAGTCTTAGATTCATCATCTGTATTCTCCGCCTCACTGATGTGGTTCATACCTTTAACATAGTCAGTAAATCTGTCCCGCTGAGCTAGTGAGCGATCCCGCTCGGGCTGGATAGTATAGAGGGTTCTCTCAGGGATTCCGTCCTGCCAAGCGCCCCCCTTGAATGGGTCTATGCAAATTATGTTGCCTTGAAATTCAGTCCCCCAACGTCCAGCACGCCCTGCGAGATTCCAAAAGTCGTGAGGCGTCATTGGAGTGTTTTTTCCCTTACGGGGGTCTCTAACGACAATGTTTCTACACGAAAGGTTGACCCCTTCAATAAGCGTCGAGGTGCATACTAGGAACCTTAGCTTACCTTCGGAGAACAAGCGCTCTGTTTCAGATCGAACAAGTGCTGGCATATTGCCATAGTGGAAACCTACACCTGCTAGTACTAGTTCTGCCAAGGAGTATTTCGGGTGTACCCCGCGTCTGATTAGATCACTAAGGGCGATAAGGTCTGGATGAGGATTTTTATCCTCAGATGGCTGTATGTAATCTCTAATTAGCTGTGCAACATCCTCGGCCTCAGCAGCGCCGTTAACATACACCAGAGTCCCGCCAGAAGTTCCGATTTCGGCTGCAACGAAGGCTGTTCGTTTCTTGAGGGAGCTAGGCGAAGACTTAAGATCGATGCCGCCAAGCGGATGGATTTCGGAATTTACCAACAGCCCTACATCGAATTTCTTACCTCGGCTTTGCTGCACCGTGATGATATTTTGCAAAACCATTGGTGTGGAACTATCGACGGTGTCGCCGCGTGTCGAAGTAGGCTTATCATTAAGCAGAACGGCCGGGTTAGCCGTTGATGGACTTATGAAAATGACTTGGATGGAAGGTTGAATTTCGATGACTCGATCTACGGCCTCTTGAAGAATTACGCCTCGACGGCGATCACTTATCTTCTGCGCTTCATCTACTATCAGTAAGTTGAACTTTGCCTCTTTACCTAGAGCATTTACCAACAGATGTATGCGTTCCTGTGTCAGCACATAGATTACAGCACCACTTCGTCGGCGAGCTTCGAGGTAAGCCGACGGCAGCGGCATAGAGGAAGTACTTACTGAGGGTTCGTTCTTAAATCTCTCATTTAGGTCACGTTGCACCTCACCAACTAAAGCGCGAGTTGGCGCTAGGTACAGAATGTATTGGAAGCCTTTGGATAGCACTTGATCGTGAAGAAAGGTTCCAACAATGTAGGTCTTTCCTGCAGCTGTAGGGGCCGAAGCAGACACCCAGACAGACTGATCAGAAGCTTTGCTCCAGAGCTCTTGCTGGAAATTATTGGCTGGTAATCGCTCACCGGAATGTTGAATCAATACAGAGTTCTCGACGTCGCGTCTAACCGCATCGATTAGCATACGCGAACCTAAACGAGCTTCTAGATTTGGCGCTATCAGCTCCCGTTTCTCTGCCAAATGTTGAGCTCTGCTGTTGCCAAGCTTGTCTAATAATACTGCACCAGCATCCCTTACTAAACCATCGTCCTGAGCGATCACAGCACCTGTCGCTATCCTCAAAGCTATCTCTAAATGCTTGGGGCTTTCGGATTGCGTTAGGATGCTTCCAGCGAATAGAAGATCATGCCATTGGGCCAGAGACAGGAGGGTTTTTTCATCAAAATTCACTCCATCAAGACCTGCCCTGACAGTTTCCTGCCGAAGGTCGAGGGCGTAAGGCAGCACCTCGTTCTCGAAAATTTCATCTATGAATTCTTGAGACATCATTGCTTTCCAATCGCGGAAAGGAAGCTTTCACGGAAACCGTCCGCAGAAGGCAGTGGTAAGAAAAAAAGCTCTATAGAAAACTCATCAATGCCCGCTTTCTTCGCTCGCTGAGACAGTGTTCTACCCCATTTCTTTACCTCGGTTGATGCGAGCGAATGTAGATTCTCAGTAGTGGTTTTCTGGTTACCATAAATCTTTACGTCAAACCCCACTAAGGCTAAGCCACGATACTCAATCATCTTTGACTGTCGCTTTGTGCTGTCAAAGTAGAGGCGTATAGCTTGCTGAGTAGCTTCATCATTAAGATCTACATGATCACGTAATAGCTCAAGGTCGCGCGTCCTTTGGGACGAGGCGGACTCCTCTTCAATAAGAAAAGGTGCCATAGAATTGAAGCAACTCTTTATTGCCGTAGTAACCGATTTATAGACCTTTGACTCTCCCCAATAGAGGATCAGCTTACCATTTTCACCGATGGCTGCGTGAACTCCATCGGCTCCATTATAGTGCAGGCCTTCCGAGGTCTTCAAAGACATTTTTGCGATGATTTGGGGTAGCTTTAGCTTCTGTTCTGCGAGTAAAGATAAGATCAGTTCTCCACCTTCTCCGGTCTTCTTTAAGCCCACAAAGAGACGCCGCGCTTTGTCTGAAAGTCGACTTACAGCTGCTGCTGATCCATGTTTAATATCCCTAAGTTGCGCCTCCCGCAGTTCGCTTCTTGGTAGTGCATATGACACTGCAACATGTCGAAGGTATTCGGCTAGGGCTGTAGGTTGGACACGACCGTTACCGTCTACAGTCAAACAGAAACAGTGAGTTTGAATCCTCACGTCATCAACCTTGAACTCGTGTTTGACCTCAGAAAGGTGAACATCAAGAGCTTCCGGGTCTCCTATAACCAAAGAATGTAATTTTTCTTCTGTTAATTCCACAACATACTCGCCTTTCCATTATGTAATAATTGGGTAGTGACTCTTGGTTATGCAAGTAAAAAAAGAATAGTTTCGTCGCTTTGCGGCGATTCTGGCGTGCCTGCCTCCGCTCGTGTGGGGCGGCTCCGGCAGGCCCGCCAGACGACATAGACGCGATGGTGGCAATTAAATAGAGAAATGGGAGAATGAGAAGACGATAGTGAGGGCAAGATAAAACAGGTCGGCCCACCCGTAGGGTAAGCCTTTGTCTGCACATCGTTTTTGGTGGGGCTTTTTCCAAAAGCCGTAGGCCCACCAATCATTATTTTTCCCTTTAAACCTTGAAACTTACGGTAGGCCCACCCTTAATTAGACTGTCTGAACCCTTAATTGAGCAGACAGATGAGCCAAGACAAAGATAATGATTTTCGAGTAAAGGTTGGGCGGCGCAAAGCGTCCGATCATCGGCGAGTTCACGTCAAACGCCCGCAGAGCTTTTTAGACTCCTTAGCGCCACGCCGAGGTGGGAGGTCTAGCAGCAGTAGAACGCGACCAAGCCGAACGGTTCAACGTAGTTTTCATCGCCGCGTTATAGTTCAGGCGTCAATCAAAAGAATGGCAGGCACTGGCGCAGCGAAGCTTAAAGATCATCTCTCCTACTTAGAGCGAGACGCCACGCAGACAGACGCCAGCCCCGGCAAGCTTTACGGCTCGCTTTTGCATGACGTGGACGCGGAGAGTTTTCGGGACCGCTGCAAAGATGACCGTCATCATTTTCGCTTTGTCGTTTCGCCAGAAGATGCGGAGCAAATGGCAGACTTAAAAGCTTACACAAGAGAGCTAGTCTCTCGGATGGAAAGTGATCTTGGAACGAAGCTGGATTGGGTGGCGGTTAATCATTACGATACCGCCCAACCGCATACGCATCTTTTGGTTCGCGGGGTGCGAGATGACGGCAAAGATTTGGTTATGCCGCGCCAATATGTTTCGCACGGCATCAGAGAGCGGGCGCAGGAGATTGCGAGCCTCGAACTTGGGCCGATGTCAAAGCTTGAGAAACGCGCCAAGCTCGCGCGCACAATTGACGCTCAACACAATACAGATTTGGACAAGATGATTGACCGCGCCCGCGAAGGCGAAACGCTCGAACTACGAAAGCCCGTTCCGCCGGGACAGCTCTGGCGCAAACAACTCATCGCCCGCCGTATCAAGACGCTCCAGCGGATGGGCTTAGCGGAATATGAAGGACGCGGGCAGTGGCGTGTCAAACGAGACTTCACCCAGACGCTAACAAAGATGGGAGAGCAGAACGACATCATCAAAACTTTACACCGCGCATTTGGAGAGCGGAGCGCATCGCTAAGGCTGGGTGCAAATGCGATCTTTGATCCCGCTGAGCAGGGGGTGAGTTCACAGATGGGCATTGTCCGGAGCTTTGGTCGGCCTGACGATACGCGCGAAGGCGGCTTTGTTGTAATTGAGAATTTGAGAGGGCAGCCAATCTACGCGAAGGTCGCAGAGGATGATGTATTTAGCACCCTCAAAAGGGGGCAAGCTGTGACGGTTCGCGCCTTTGATCCTGAACCCATTCAAGCCGACAGAAATATCGTCGCTCATGCAAAAATGCGGAACGGTCAATTTTCACCCGTCCATGTCTACCTGGAAGAGAACAATTCGGAAGAATATACCAAAACCCATGAGCGGCGACTTGAAGCTTTGGGCCGCGCTAACGTCGTGAGCAAGAACCAGAATGGCGCATGGGATATTCCGGATGATTATCTGGACCGCGTCAGGGAGTATCATAAACAGCTCGCCAAGCGGCTTCCAGCCCCGCTGGCGCGGGACAGTGTGATGACGCTCAACCAGATGGAAACGGCGCGAGGCGCAACATGGCTTGATGAGCAACTATCAACTGGAAGGCTTGAGGAGGAGCGGACAAGCAAAGAGCTTTTAGACGCAGCCGCAAAACGACGGATAGCTTTGAGGCAGATGGGCATTGCGATCGGCGATAAGGAAAGATTGCCGCACAAAAGCCTCGAGCAACTTAAAGCGATGGATATTCGGGAAGCTGGAGAGGCCTTAGTGAACCAGATGGGTAAGCCCTACGCCTCATCGTCAGGATCTCGTCATATTGAAGGTATTTTCAAAGGTACGATTGAACGGCCCAGCGGCAAGTTTGCTGTCATAGAGAAATCCCGAGAGTTTACGCTTGTACCGTGGCGACCTGTGATGGAGCGCCGTAGAGGCCTGAGCATCATAGGCCGCGCCAGCAGAGGCGGGGGCATTAGCTGGGATGTCAGAAGCAGAGAGCGCGACAGAGGTTTGTCGATTTAGTACAATTCCCGGAAAGCCCTTTGAATCTCTCGCAAGTGGTAAATTTCCTTAAATTAGTACCCTAGCTGAAAATCGGCTTTGGCTTCATTTTATGTTCTCCAATAGGAGACAAGTATGACTACATCCAAGCCGCGCGTTCGCGCCTATGTCGATCACGATACTTACGCGAAACTTCAGTTCGCGACGACCCGCCCGCATGTGTCGATTTCTGATACGGTGAATAATGCGCTGAAGGCCTATCTCTCGGATGAATATAGCATGGAGCGCGACAACGCCATCCTGCGGCGGCTGGATCGGATGACCCGCGAGAATGAGCGCTTCAATCAGAAACTCGCCATTCAGTCAGAGGCTCTAGCCGCTTTTATGATTTACGTCATGCGGGTCACGCCTAGCCTCCCCGAGGCCGAGAAGCCCGCAGCCATCGCGCGCGGCGATGTATTATTTGCGAAACTCGTTGAGAGTTTGAAGGACAGACTTCAGAGCACTTCGAAAAGCCTCTTCGGGACGTTCGAAGATGTCTACGCGGATGAGACAGCATTCTTTACGGATGAGGAGCTTGATCTACTGCACAAGCCAGCGCCCGGCGGGACAGAGAAGGACTTCATAACTGACATAGATACGGATCAGTCCTAAACCCGCAATGAGATATAAATCTGACACAGAAATTACTGATGCGGAGATCAAAGCTTCATTGACCTATGTTGCAGGGCTTATTGAGCGCCAAGGCGACACATATTGGCCTTTGATTGAGAGACTAGATCATGAGCTCTTAAAGCGCCGAAAAAGAGCCAAGCGATTAAAAAGTTTATTAAAGTCTTCTGACCAGTTCCTCTGAGTAGGGGTGAACAAACTTTAGCATCTCTGACTGCCGATAAGCTAAGCTACCGCCGTCTCCATAAGACGGGCGGCTGTTGCTGTGACCCATCAAGGTGCATCTTAGGCCATAATCAATTCCGCTTTCCTGCATCCGTTTTTCAAAGGAATGACGGAATGAATAAATTCTATGATTATCGCTTGGAAAGAGGCTGCGGTTCTTAAACGCTTTCATCAGCGTGGCTGAGAGTAAATGTCCCTTGTCTCTATAGCGAGGGAAGCCAGCGGGGGCTAAACGCATGGCTTCTAGAGAGATGCCTGTAAGCGGAATGTCTCTGATTGCGGAATTTGTCTTAAGCTGACGGTTTTCTCTTGGCCGGATTTGTATGTGCGGTACATTCGTATTCAACTTGATATGTTCTGAACGTAAATTTGCGATTTCACTCGGACGACAGCCCGTTTCTATCAAAGCATAGACAATCAAGCGTGCCTCTTGATTGAGTCCTTCAAATAGCCCCGGCACCAGGATTTTCTTTCGTACCCAATCGTTTTCAAGGGCTGGGATGTCTTTGTAGTAATTTTCGGTGTAGTTCAGACCTTTAAAAGGATTAGCCCGATTGTGGTCGCCCTGATAAACCCAATAGCTTTTGAAGAGAGTTCTCATATTCCCGATGTCGCGGTTTGCGCTGTTGGGATTAAGACCCTTGGAGCCGTCCGCAGGATTTACCCGCTCGCCCCACCATTGGTAAAAGTCCTGACCGTGCTTGCGCGTGATCTGGTCCATTGGCAAATCTCCAAATAACGCGATGAAGTTGGCGATGGCGCGTTCTTTTGGTTTGCGCCATGTTTTCTTCTGCGAGTCTGATTTGCCCTTGAGTGTGCCGATACAAAGCGTCTCTGCGTAGAGCGTGAAGGCTTGGGAGATGGGCATATGGGATTCTTCAAGGCCTCCCAATATGGCTTCTGCCTCAATGGTCTCAACGGACTTGGGTTGAGCTTTGAGTGTCGTAATTCTATCTATAATCTCGCCAAGTGACGCCTCGTTCACGAGTGTGTCTATCGGGGTGTAGATATAGCCGCGTGCCATGGCCCGTTTTTTGGCGGCTTGATAGCGCGAAAGCAGCGAACAGCTGGACGCGCCGTGACGCTCATTTTTTTGCAAGAGCGCCCAGTATTCATCATCCGCAAGCATCATGGCATCCCGCCTATGGCGCGCGACATCTAGGGAGGCTGTTTTGAGGCCTACACGGATCGTGCCCCGTCGATCTAAATGAG
>JBDVGI010000254.1:0-12623 GCA_039962885.1 Litorimonas sp.
GCAGTAAACAGAGCGGCAAACCCTGACGACACAGACCCTGAACAGGACGATTTTGATGATGGGTATGAAAGAACGGCAGGACGCTGGAAGTCTTCAGAGAAAAAGCCCAAAAAATACTCAAGTTTTTCATCCAATAAGACACCTAAATTCACGCCGCGCGTCCGCCATATCGAAGACGATTTCGAAAACGAAAATCAAGCTAAAGATTACGGCAAAGATAATACCCTCACACCCTATGAGGCCATTGCGCCCGAGTTAAAACACCGTGTGCCATACTTGCCTGAATATATGGCATCGCCTCAACAAGGCTCTAAAACGAAGCAATCCGCTCAGTCCGACGCGCCCAAAAGGCCGTTTCTACGGCTCGTTAAATAAAATGAAAACAGGAAATAAAATGAAAACAGGCACGCCATCCCCCGATAACGTGCCTGTTGATGGTCTTCTGTTTGAGTAACTTTACGTTCGCCCCGACACCCAAAAAGACCAAATTTACTATTTCGTGTGTTTACGCGCTACGTGTATTATCCACGTCTAGACTATGTTCGCGAACCTTTCGGTAAAGCGTAGAGCGGCCAATTCCAAGTCGCCGCGCCACTTCTGACATATGACCTGAATAATTCTCTATCGCAAATGCAATGAGGTCTCGCTCAATATGTTCTAGCGTACGCAGATGTCCGTCTCGATCAAGCACGTTCACAGCCTCGTTTTGAGCTTTGTCCGCTGCGTCAACCAAGGCTTCAAGAGACCCAGATTCTTGCGGCGACATCATAGTTGGCGATAGTCCAGAAATTTGCGGAAAATCATGAGGTTGTAACACTTCACCGTCAGATAAGATCATCGCCCGAAATAATGTATTTTCAAGCTGTCTGACGTTTCCTTTCCAATCGTGCGCTTTCAAAAGCTCTATAGTTTCAGCGCTCACACCGCTAATAGATAGGCGTTCTTGCGCATTAAAGCGTTTAATAAAATGCTCGCTAAGGGCGGCAATATCTTCTCTGCGCTCACGCAATGGCGGCACTTGGATTGGGAAGACATTCAAGCGGTAGAACAAATCTTCGCGAAACTCACCTAGCCTGACAGCCTCTGCAAGGTCGCGGTTTGTCGCGCTGATAATGCGGACATCAACAGGCACAGTACGCTTAGAGCCAATCGGATCAACTTCGCCTTCTTGTAATACGCGAAGTAATTTCACCTGCATATCAAGCGGAAGTTCACCCACCTCATCCAAAAACAATGTCCCAGTATGGGCTTCTTGGAATTTCCCCAAATGTTTATTATTCGCCCCCGTGAAAGACCCTTTTTCATGGCCGAACAAGATCGACTCAACAAGGTTTTCAGCAATCGCGCCGCAATTGACCGTTACATAAGGCTTATCTGACCGCTCGGAAACGCCTTGTATGGCCCTGGCTATGACTTCTTTACCCACACCGCTTTCGCCCGTAATCAGTATAGGAATATTAGCTTTTGCACCGCGCTCCCCCATAGCAATCACAGACCGCATGGACGGTGCACTACCTATAAGGTCATCAAATGTTAGGCCGCCTTGCGCAGTTTTCTTTAAGCGTTTGACCTCTCCTACCAAGGTTTTCATTTCCAAGGCGTTGCGAATAGAGACAATAATACGTTCTGGTGCTGCGGGCTTAACCACAAAGTCACGCGCGCCCGATTTCATCGCTGCCACAACAGCATCAATCGACCCTTTACCCGTCAAAACAATCACGGGAAGCTCTGGTCTTTTAAGTGCAAGTTCTTCCAGCGTCTCCATACCTCCGCGGCCTGGCATCACCAAATCCAATAACATGACGTGGATGGCTGCCCCGTCAGCACCCAACGCCATATCTAGCGCCGCATCGCCATCGCCTGCTTGTAAGGTAGAAAACCCACTTTTCTCAACAACGGCTTGTAATAAGCGGCGCTGCGTTGGATCATCATCAACAATAAGAACGGTCTTACCCATGTCATTTACCCTATTTTTCGGCCTATTGGCTGTAACGTCTTGCGTCACAATATGGGACATAATGATAAATTTGGCTCTAAACTATGAGGTAAAGATTTGGTTAAAACGGAATATAATAACGCCTTTTGAACCTCATAATCATCAATTTGAACCCTTGCAAACGCGTAGAATATGTTGAAGCGGCGCAACGCTCATGTTAACAGGGCGCAAATAAAGCTTTAACCCACAGAGGAACCCCATGGCATCTGGACATTCAAATCACACACGCGGCAAAATGCCCGTTCAGGCACAGTCAGGCACATTTGCAGGATTCATGAACCTGACCGTCTACGGAGCATGCGCACTTGTTGTAATATTACTGATGCCAATCCTGATTTTCGCAGTCAATGTTGCATGGTTCCCAGCTCTAATCGCAAGTTTTGTCATGGGTGTGGTTTTAGGGCTTATCTTTAAGCTAAAAGGCGGCTGGTATGTTAGTTTGGTTATGCTATCCATCCTTGCCATTATTATGAGCGTATTTATCCCACTGCTCGCAAATTAAAGTCCGGCTTGCACGGGTTCCCTGGCCTTGCCAATTAGCACCGCCCTCGCCCAAAACTCTACGCCCCTAGTGCGATGGCTTAAACGCATAATGGTTGGGGCTATCCTAATATATTGTTTGCTATGCACTGCAGCGTTTTTCATGCAGCGTAAATTGCTCTACTTTCCGCCCCAAAACTATCTCTCTGCGTCGGATGTTGGTTTGGCAAACATGGCGGAGATTCCGTTTTCCATAAACGGCATTGAAACAACTTCTTGGTGGTCTGCGCCAGTCGATGACATAAAACCGGTTATCCTCTTTTTCCACGGCAATGGCTCTGCTGTATATAGCAATTACGATATTTTCGGCGATTTGATCGCTCAAGGTTACGGCGTTTTGTCTGTTGGGTATCCCGGCTATCCACATAAAGGCATGGACGCTACTGGCCCAAACGGGGGCCCCTCCCAAGATAAAATTCTAGCTGTAGCTATCAAAAACCATGAATTCATTAGCGGAGAAAATATAACTCCCGATCGCATTGTTTATTTTGGCACATCGTTAGGTTCTGGCATTGCCTCGCAGCTAGCTGCCATACACCCTCCACAGCTCTTAATTCTTGATGCACCATTTAATTCCATATTAGATATGGCCAAAAAACGTGCTCCGTTTTTACCTGTTAGCCTTTTAATGCAAGACCGATTTGAATCCGATAAAGCTCTCGCGGGCCGAGACGTGACGCTCATTTGGATGCACGGGACGGATGACCGTATCGTTCCTATCGCCCAAGGGCAAAAACTCTATGATGGATATGATGGACCCAAAACTGCGTATATTATACATCGCGGACAACACACAAACCTTTGGGGGCTTGGCGGCAGAGACATTGTCCTTCGCGCTTTAAGCCAGCTATAATGCGCACCTTACTTCTCACCCTCGCCGCCCTAATAGCCTTTGCAGCCAATTCCGTTTTAACCCGTATTGGCCTAACGCTCGGAGAGATTGGCCCGTGGTCATTTACGCTTATCCGTCTTCTCTCAGGCGCCATTATCTTAACCACATTGGCACAGCACAAAGCAGGCACGCGCCATAATGTATGGCATAGCGGATCATGGCGCGGGGCCATTGCCTTATTAATTTACGCAAGTTTTTTTTCCTATGCTTACCTGTCCTTACCCGCAGGAACGGGCGCGCTTATCTTATTTGCTATGGTACAAGTCACAATGTTGGGCGCAGGATTGATATCAGGAGAGCGGTTCTCAAAAATACAATGGCTTGGCACAGGCTTAGCCATGGGCGGATTGGTCTATCTGCTAACGCCTAACATAGCTCCACCGTCGCCGCTTGGAGCCTTACTCATGGCCCTTGCAGGTATCGGTTGGGGTATTTATTCTTTGTTAGGGCGGCAAAATACAATTGACCCCACAGCGCAAACGGCCGGAAACTTTTTACGCGCCGCACCGATTATAATTATCCTATCAACTCCCATTTTCTTTACCCTGCCAGAAACCACCCCTGCAGTTAATGGCATTATATTAGCCGTCATCTCAGGAGCTCTCACATCAGGCCTAGGCTATGTGATATGGTATGCAGCCCTTAAATCCTTATCAGCAACACGGGCGGGCGTCGCGCAGCTCTCAGTCCCTCCTCTGGCTGCCTTTGGAGGAATATTATTTCTAAACGAGCCTGTAGATTTGCGATTTACCTTAGCAACCCTGATTATTTTCACAGGTATCATTTTAGCCGTCCTATGGCCAAAAAACCTATAATATAAGTCAAAATTAACATCTATTCAGAGAATTCGATAAACTTCTTGTTATATCGAAAAGCAATAAGTAATAAGTCTTATGATACAATACCCTTTGACTCTCAAAAATGTCTCTAAGCGCTTTGGGGGTAAAGCCGCCGTAGAGGGTGTGAGCTTTGAAATTGGGTCAGGCGAAATCGTTGGGTTTCTTGGACCAAATGGGGCCGGTAAAACCACAAGCATCCGTATGTCACTCGGCCTTATTTCCCCCGATGAAGGGCAAGTCAAATTATTTGGAGAAACTCCCGGCGCCAATGCATTTGGCCGAATTGGTTTCCTACCTGAAGAGCGCGGGCTTTATAAAAAGCAAACCGCCCGCGAGAGCATTGCCCATATGGCCCGCCTTAACGGTATGGCAGGAAAGCTCGCCTTTAAACTTGCCGATGAATTACTAGATAAGTACGGCCTGAGCGAAGCCAAACGTAAAAAAAATAAAGACATGTCCAAAGGCATGGCGCAGAAAGTTCAGCTCTTATCTGCCATAGCCCATGACCCTGAATTTTATATATTGGACGAGCCTTTTTCAGGCCTTGATCCCGTCAATCAACAAGTTTTGGAAAGTATTGTTCGCGAGATAGCCGATAGAGGCCGCACCATATTATTTTCAACTCACGTGATGGAACATGCTGAACGGCTATGTGATCGTATTATTCTTATGAACGGCGGGCGTAAAGTTTTTGATGGCAGCACAGAAGAAGCGCTTAACACCGCGCCGCGCCGTATGGTTCTCGCCTCAGAAGCGGCGAATTTAACCGATCTTGTGACGCCTTTCGTAAAGGACATTGAAACCCGCAAGGACGGCGCCTTAATGCTCACTCTCAAAGACGAGGCTGAGGCTCATAGCGTTTTAGAAACTTGCGTTGAGAAAAAAATTAAACTCACACGGTTTGAGCCGCGCCCCCCAACCTTGCATGAAGCCTTTGTGGCTTTAGTCGGCGATGATGTACGCGCAGATATGCAATTAACACCCGAAACTTCGGCCGATGAGGGTATGACATGACTATAATTCCACGGATAAATATGCGCCGTACATTGCTCATCGCAAGGCGGGATTTCTTGGGCTATGTCAAAACATGGGGGTTTTGGCTATCTTTCTTTTTGCCCTTTATTCTTATAATCGCAGGCGCCGTGATTGGAATCGCAGCCGCTACATTTAATTTTGATGTGACTCCAACACGGTATGAGACAATTTTGGATAAAACAGGTGTCCACGCCCAAGCGCTTCGCGATAGCCACGAGGACCGCTTAAAAGAACGCGAAAAGGACGCTATTCTTGCGCTAAAGGCCTTTGGTGTTTTGCCAGAGGGCGAAGTCGAAAAAATTGAGAAAATCTATGAGCAACAAGGCTTAGACGGTGTCAAAAGCCATGTGATCAACAACACCCCGATCACCAAAGAACAGCTAGATAAAACAACCTCACGCATTTCATCTGACCTTATCTTCATCGACCCGCCAGCGGATACACTTGACGGACTGCAAGCTTACCTGCGCGAGGAAAAACTCGTGACCGTGGACGGGGAAGAGGTGAAATTAAATGGCGCGCTAATTATTTCGCCGCCGCGTACAGCGAAGGACGGCGAAGCCTATGTGCAATATTGGAGTCAAAACTTCAATCACACACGCGTCAAATCTATGGCAGAAGATTACTTCAAAGAACGCGCAGAAACGACTTATTTAAATGAAGGTGGCTTAAATCGCAGAGATTTAAAAATTGCGAGCCGTATTGAACCTTACCAAACTTTTGATCCCACAAAAGCCCAAGGCGCAGATAAAGATAGCCAAGCGGTGACAGCATCAGATAAATTACCTTATTACGTGGCTGGCATATTATCAGGTATATTATGGCTAACCGTCTTCTCGGGCTCTTATATGTTGCTCACCTCAATGCTTGAGGAAAAACTCAATAAACTATTAGAAATGATGCTGGCCTCGACGCGGTTTTCTGAAATCATTTTCGGAAAATTAATAGGTGTTGCCGCCATTACATTACTGGCCATGTCTCCCTATATCCTCTCAGGTATCTTCGGGGTCATAGGCTATATTGCTTTTGGAACAGATAGTGAAATTGTTAATGGGTTAATTAATAGCTTTTCTATAAAAATGGTGGTGTTCTTTTTGGTGTACCTCATTCTTGGCTATTTATTTTACGGCGCTTTCTTTATCGCCCTTGGCGCGCTTAGCCAATCTATGCAAGACGCGCAGACTTTAACAACGCCTATTACCATCATCCTAACATTGATGGTTTGGATTGTACCCTATGGTATATCAAACCCCGATAGCCCTATCTTGACCTTCGCTAGTATTTTTCCTCTCTCGGCACCATTTGCCGCGCTTGTGCGGCTCCCATCTGACCCGCCGCTATGGGAGCTTATCCTCTCGTCTGGGTTCTTAGCCTTACTTACTATAGGCGTGATCGCGCTAGCGAGCCGCATATTCCGCTTTGGCGTATTATCTGGCTCTGGCGCTAAGGTCGTCACAGATTGGTTTAAACGCAAAATTTTGAGAAAAAAACAGCGTAAATCATGTAAAGCCTGAGTGAAAATATCGCATTAAGCCTAGGTGACATAGGCCAAAAATGCCGTTAAGTTAAAATATGAGCCAAAAGTTTAACAATACGCAACACGCTATATTAGACGCTGCTTTAAAGCTTGCGCCTTTTGACGGTTGGACTGAGAAAACTCTGCGCCAAGCTACGAAAAATATTAATCTGCCCAAGGGCGCAGATGAGTTATATTTCCCAAATGGTATCTTAGAGCTGGTCGCGTTTTGGAGTGCCTCTATGGATGAACGCGCCGAAGCTAAGATAAAATCCCTAGATTTACCGACCATGAAAATTCGAGACAAAGTCACGGCGGGCGTTATCGCTCGGCTCGAGGCAATTGGAAATCATGATGAAGCCGCCCGTCGCGTTTGCGCGCGGCTTATGCTGCCCAACGGTCTTGTTCAAGGGACAACGCAAATCTGGGCAAGCGCGGATATGATTTGGCGCGCTATTGGCGATACCTCTACCGACGGAAATTTTTACTCGAAACGTGCGACATTATCTGCTGTTCTCACAGCGACTTTGCCGGTTTGGCTGTCTGATGAAAGCGAAGGTAAGCTCAAAGGCCGGGAATTTCTGGATGCTCGTATCGCCGATGTAATGAAATTTGAAACATTCAAATGGGATGTGAAAACGCGAAGCAAGGATTGGCCAAACCCCGCGGAAATTCTTGGAGACTTACGTTATGGGAAATTTCCCTTTAAACGCCAAAGACGACGTCAAAGCCGCAGTTTGTAGGACACGGTTTAATTAATATTTAACGAGCCTATCGCAAAAAGCGATGACATACACTAAAAGGAATTCGGACATGGATAATGAATATCCTGAACTTGACGCCGCTATGGGCATAGAGCCGCGCTATGATGCCCATAATTCAGCAAAATCTGGCGAGCCAACATTTACATTTCAGGCGGGCGATCCATATTGCGCGGATATTACAGAGCTCTGGGCCGCGCTTATGAGTGCAAGCGTCGCAGATGTTGAAACCAGTTTGGACGGGTTAACAAAAACCCTGAATGATGAAATATCACTAGGCAATTCTTTTGGTGTTGCACAAATGGAAAAGGGCAAAGTCACCAAGTCCTATCAATATGCGATTGACCTAAGAGATTACGAAGCTGGCGATTCACTCGGAGCGGTTTATGACGCTCATGAGACGGCAAAAACTGGCGAACTTACATTCACTTTGCAGGGCGGTGATCCCTATTGCGCGGACCTTGTAGAGCTTTGGGCGTCCCTCATGTCAGGCAATGTCAATGAAGCTACATTACGCTTTAATCAAATCCGTCAAGCTTTGTTAAAACAAATTGGCAATGGGAACCCATTTGGCAAATCGCAAATGACAAAGGGCAAAGTCACCAAAGCCTATGAACATGCTGCCGAATTACGAAAAATCAGGCATTCGGTTGATAAAGCTTAAAGCAGCACGGCTTTAAGCTCGCAGAATTTAAGGTTTCAAAATCTGATTAACATGACCCATTTTGCGGCCTTCGCGTATCTCTGTTTTTCCGTATAGGTGGATATGAGTTCCCTCTTGAGATGCCAAAGCAGACCATTGATTGACGGAATCTCCGATTAAATTTGTCATTTTCACGCGACAATTTGGGAGCGTATCCCCAAGTGCCCAGCCTGCTATCGCACGAATATGTTGTTCGAATTGATCGGTGCAACCGCCATTCTGTGTCCAGTGGCCAGAATTATGCACACGCGGCGCGATTTCATTGACCAATAAACCGCCATTTTCTAACTCAAAAAATTCAACGCCCATAACGCCGACATAATCGAGCGCATCTAATATTTTAAATGCAATGTCTTGCGCCGCCCCATTATCGCGCGGCGCTGGAGCGAGGCTTGTGTGTAAAATATGGTTTTCATGTGTGTTTTCCGTGAGCGGATAAGCTTTGCAGGAACCGTCCAAGCCTCGCGCGACTATAACAGAGACTTCTCGCGTAAACGGAATAAATGCCTCTAAAATCAGAGCGTTTTTTCCGAGCTTATCGCCGCCTATTTTCTCCCAAAGTGCATCAATTTCGGACTCGTTGCGTATGATAACTTGCCCCTTACCGTCATAGCCAAGTCTGCGGGTTTTAAGAACGCAAGGATACCCAAGCCGCTTTATCGCGCGCCTTAGCCCAAATATATTATCAATATCTTCAAAGGCCGCGACATCTATTTCATGTTGGGCCCGCAGAAATGACTTCTCGGTTAAGCGGTCTTGTGACACGTCCAAAGCGCGCGCATTCGGATGTAATGATGCTTCACTGGCTGCGGCTTTTGCGGTCACCGCAGGGACGTTCTCAAATTCATACGTCACGACATCGCAATTCTTCGCAAAACCAATAACGGCTTCCGCGTCATCATAGTCACCTGTGACAACACGGTTTGCGACTTGCGCCGCTGGGCAGTCTTTAACGGGACTATAAATATGTATTTGAAACCCAAGCCGCGCAGCCGCGCAACTCAACATACGCGCTAATTGCCCGCCGCCCAAAATACCAATAACAGACCCTGGCTCTAATACATCGCGGGTCCCTCTAATGAAATATTCACCCATGGTTTAATCCTGCGGCGTTAATGCAACAGTATCAGTTTGCGTTGCTCGCCAGGCGGTCAAGCGCGCCTTGATATTCTCATCTGATAAGGCCAAAATATCTGCCGCTAATAAAGCTGCATTTTTCGCGCCTGACTTTCCAATCGCTAACGTCCCAACAGGAACGCCGCCTGGCATTTGCGCAATGGACAATAAGCTATCCATGCCTGACAAAGCTTTGCTTTCAACAGGTACGCCTAATACGGGCAAATGCGTCATAGAGGCCGTCATGCCCGGTAAATGCGCAGCTCCGCCTGCCCCCGCGATAATCACCTTGAAGCCTTGAGCATCCGCCGTCTTTGAAAAATCATAAAGTCGTTCAGGCGTGCGGTGCGCAGAGATCACCTTTGCCGCATAAGCAATGCCAAGTGCGTCCAACATATCCGCTGCATGCTGCATAGTTGGCCAGTCAGAAGTAGAGCCCATAATAATAGCAATGGAGGGGGTCTCATGAGAAATATCTGTCATGACATTTAGTGCCTTCGGTTGTCTAATTACGCCTAAGAAAGCGATGTATAATAGCTACGCTACGGGCAGCGTCAAATGATAAGTTTGCAAAAAATTTGACATTAATCTCGTAAATTACACATTTCTTAACAAGGTTTGTGTTATATGTCCCACTGCGGAGAGTGCGCATAACCAAGGTAAGAACCAAACATGATATCCCACCGCATCTCTACCTTACTGCAAAATAACTCTGGTCAGCTTCATGAGCAGAGCGGGATTTCTGATGCTCAACTGGTCGAACATAATCAAACCTTAACCAATGAGGTTTCGCGTTTACGTCTGCGTATATTACAACTTGAGCAAGCCGCCGATACAGATCCGTTGGTACCTGTTTACAATCGCCGCGCTTTCATACGAGAGATTGCACGAGCGCAAACCGTCATGGCACGTTATGATTTACTGTCCACGGTCTTATTTTTTGATTTAAACGGATTTAAAGCGATTAACGATCGTTTCGGGCATTCCATCGGAGATTCTTTACTCCAAAAAATTGGGAATGTCCTCCTATCTGGCGTTCGGGACTGCGACATGGTTGCGCGCCTCGGCGGGGATGAGTTTGCTATCTTATTGTTCAAAACAGATACAATACTCGCCAAAGCCAAGGCCGCCGCTTTATCCTGTAGAATAGCAGACCAATATATTGACATGCCGACGGGCAAAGTAAAGGTAACGTCAGCATGGGGCGTTGCGCCCTGCGATCCTAACGACACACCCATACAAGTCCTCGATCGCGCAGATCGCGCCATGTATATAGCCAAACGAAAAAGCTAATTACGCAATAATGTCGGGTGTAATTTGATTTTCAAGATACGTGATTTGATCTTTAATTGACAGCTTAACTTTCTTCATGCGTCCAATTTTGAGCATATCCACAGCACCAGTATCAATGAGCGCACCTATCTCTAAATCAATCCGGCGATGCTCTGTCTTTAAATCCTCAAGCATTTGGAACAATTCCGCTTGGCTTGGTTCATCTTGGCTCAATTTATCTTGATCTAGTTGATCCAGGTTAACATCAAGGCCGTCGTCATCTTCAGGTATATCTGACATGGGGCTTTCTAATGTGCCTATGCTCTTACACGCAAGGCGTTTTCCTGAAATTATACCAAAAACATACCTTATTAAGCCTATTTATAAAATCCGCGTCTCAATGATTAGCAAAGCATGACACAAACTCTTTTTTGTGGTATGTAGTTTTTCATGTAAATCTATATGGAGGCTTGAATGGCAATATCGGCACATTTGGAACAATTACAAAATAAGCACGCAGAACTCGATAAGCGCATCCACAATGAACTCCGACATCCCATTCCTGACACTTTACGGCTTGCGCAACTTAAAAAAGAGAAATTGCGGCTAAAAGAACAAATACGCTTCATGCAGGCCGCATAAGCCTTACGCATATAGTATTTTTGTTACTAATTTTTCTTGACCCTCAAGATTGACTTGACCTTATGTGTTTCAAGCACATATTGCGCTTAATGCATTGGGGAATATCATGTTTACAGATCGCGTATATATAGTCACTGGCGCAGGGCGCGGCATTGGGCTCGCCTGCGCTCAACGCCTAATAGAAGACGGACACCGTGTTGTTTTATCAGACATGGATTCAAAAACAGGCCGGCAATCTTGTGACGATATAACCACGGATGCCTCTCGCGCGATTTTCGTGGAATGTGATGTTTCCGAACCTCTTGCTGTTCATAATCTCATTGCAGAAACGCTTGGAGCATTTGGACGCATAGACGGGCTTATTAATAATGCAGGCATTGCCCTAAAAGGCGGATCACTTGACTTATCGGTTGATAATTTTGACCGCGTGCTAGCCGTCAACCTACGCGGCGCCTTCCTCGTATCTAAAGCTGTAGCGCGGTATATGGTCGGAGAAATTGAAAGCCGCGAAGATCGTTCTCGCCTCACTAACAGGCCCTATGCCATTGTGAACATGTCTTCTATTAATGATAGCGTCGCGATACCCGATTACCTAGCCTATACTGTTTCCAAAGGCGGACTTAAGCAAATGACCAAAGCCATGGCACTTGAGCTGGCCCCTTATGGTATACGTGTTAATGGTATTGGGCCTGGATCCATTAAAACGGCAATGCTCGCAGGTGTCGTCGGGGATGCGTCAGCTTTAGAGAAAATCCATGCACGGACACCGTTGGGCCGAGTAGGATTACCGGATGAAGTTGCCGCTGTGGCCGCTTTTTTACTCTCCGAAGAGGCCAGCTATATCACAGGTCAACACATATACCCTGATGGCGGGCGCTTGGCATTAAACTATCAGATGCCTGCAAAATAAAACCCGCTTAAGTCCTATTAAGCGGGCTTTGATTATACGATTTGGCCAGGAGCTCTATTCACCTGAGGGTTTAAATAGGCTCTCAAGCGTGTGCTCAACTTTTTTCTCTTCCGCCGCCGGCTCAGGCGCTGCAGGCTTCGCAAGCGGTTTGAGGCTATCCCCATCTTCGAGGCCTTTATTGGCTTCTGCGTCGAGTTTCGCTTTATTTGCCGCGGCCTTCGAAACAAGCGCGTCAAGGTCTATCTGGGTACATAAGCCCAAAGACACAGGGTCCGTTGGATTAATCATGCTGATCTTCCAATGCGTGCGCTCACGGATAGATTTAATTGTTGGTTTAGTTGTTCCTATAAGTTTTGAAATCTGGGCGTCTGTTATCTCAGGGTGATTTCGAACAAGCCAAG
>JBDVGI010000255.1:0-10767 GCA_039962885.1 Litorimonas sp.
GGAACATGTTCAAAATCTGGCCGCATCAATAAGGCTATCAATCAAGTTGAAGCTTCGTTAGCAGGTAATGTTGTTGAAAAAACATCATTCCTATCACCATACGGTCCTGATGCTATTGATACGCAGTATTTTGCATCTGTTGCCCTTATCAACCAAGGGAAATATGCCGAAGCATTTGATGACCTCTACTTAACCGCCGCGGCTGCTGGGCCGCACCCTGATATTACAACATATATGGGTTACACACAGCGTAAGCTTGGCAATTACGAAACAGCCAAAACATATTACGCCATGGCGTTAGATGTTGCTCCTAATCACAAGGGCGCCAATGAGTACCTTGGTGAGCTTTATGTGGAAACGGGCGAAATGGATAAAGCTTACGCGCAACTTGCTAAGCTTGAAACTATTTGCACCTATGGCTGCATCGAAGAAAATGAGCTTCGCTCATGGATTATTGACGCTCAGCCATAAGCATGAAAAGACAGGGTATGTTAAAATTTACGCCTGTCTTTTTTCTAACCCTATTGACGTTTGCGGGGTGCGGCAAACCCGCTCCGCAAACGAATATCAACACTCCAGATATTACACGTTGGGCTCAGCCAGATGTTGATATCGCCAAGCTTTTATCCGTCGAACCCAATGAATGCCTCAAACCCGTTACTCGCGCGGTAGATATTCAAGACATTGCTCTAGGGCGCATGGCCTTTAGATCTCCCTTTTTACTCGGTGGACAAGCCACCCGCAAAGGTCTGACCTGCCAAGCGTGTCATACGCAAGGGGTGCGTAACGAAAACTTCTTCATCACAGGCCTTTCCGAAGCCCCCGGAACTGCGGATGTCTCTAACTTTCACTTTAGCGACGAATTGGGCGATGAAATTTTCAACCCAACACCTATCCCATCACTATCCGATGATATTAGGAATGTAGATTATGATCCCAAAAAGACTGATTTTGAAGATTTTGTGACGCGCCTGATTACTAAAGAGTTCACAGGTAAGAACCCCTCCCCCGAAATCAAAACAGCTCTTCTAAAATATTTACGCCAGCTAGACAATTCGCAATGCTCCGTGCAAATTCTGACCGGCCCTGATTTGCTGGATTACAAAGTTAAAGTCATCGGGCAAAGCTTTGATGTGCTTGCTCAAAATAATTTCACCCGCGCGAGTCAAAATTTTCTCGCAGCAGCCCTGCGCATAGAGTTAGGGCGTCTCGACACAAGATTCCCAAATGTAGAGCCCGTGCAAAGCGCCTTGGCGGACATTAGCCAATCTCTAAACACTCGCGGCGGTGACATATTGCCTGAAAACATCACGCAAGCAGCAGATAAATGGGCCAAATTATCTGCTGATATCCCACAATTCTATGACCAGTCTTTATTTAACCCGCTGACAATCAAGCTTTGGGCCCAATAAAACGCACTTATAGTCCAAATATGCACACTGGATTGAGGTTCATTACTCAACAAAAATATCTTGGATGAAAAAACATACATGCGAAGAATCCCAAACCGTAGGATTTTTACTCAATACGTATATATTTCAACAAGTTAGCCTGTTTACAAGCTCTGTTGACTTCCTTGCGCCTCTTGGGTAGGTTCCGCGCGATTTTGAGGGCTATCTTCAAGGTCAAGAATCATGTGTTATGACAGACAGAAACGGACAATTTACACAAAAATCACCGTCTTCGGATTTAAACAGCTTGGAACAACGCGTAAAAGCAGCGAAGTCAAAGCATGAAAAACCCGTAAATGATGATAATAGTGGGTCTTTACTAGGTATGGCATGGCGCTTGAGTACAGAATTATTGGTGTCTGTTTTGGTTGGCGCTGGACTGGGTTATGGTCTAGATAAGCTATTTGGGACAAACCCGTGGATATTATTGGTTGGCTTAGGATTTGGATTTGCTGCTGGAATAAAAAGTGTGCTGCGTACCGCTGAAAAGATGGACGAAATCAGTGCAGATATTCCAATCGGACAAGACTTACCCCAAGACGATGAAGACGACGATTATTAAAGGAGAGGTTCGTGGCAAGCGATCCAATGGAACAGTTTCAGATTAAAAAGATCTTTGATCTTGACCTGGCTGGATTAAATATTCCCTTCACAAATTCATCTCTTTGGATGGCGATTGCGGCTATCTCTGTCATAGGCTTTTTTGCGCTAACCACAAAAGGAAAACTCGTCCCAGGCCGGATGCAGTCGTTGGGTGAGATGAGCTATGAATTTCTTGCCAATATGGTCAAAGACACCACTGGCCCCGAAGCCATGAAGTTCTTCCCATTTGTTTTTACAATCTTCTTCTTTATTCTTTTCGCAAACCTTATCGGCATGAGCCCCTATGCCTTTACAGCCACATCACACCTAGCTGTGACCGTAGCGCTTGCAATTTTCACCATTTTAATGGTTGTTGTAGCTGGCATTATCAAAAATGGGTTCAAATGGTTTAAAATTTTCGCGCCAAGCGGATTGCCTATACCCATGTATATATTAATCATTCCAATTGAGATCATTTCATTCCTGTCACGCCCAATCACACTTGCGGTGCGTCTCTTTGCGAACATGACAGCAGGCCACGTTATGCTAAAGTTATTCGCGATTTTTGCCGCATTCCTCGTCGGCAAAGGCGGAATATTGGCAGGAGCCGCAATCGTGCCTGTCTTGGGTACAATGGGCATTATCGCTCTCGAATTTCTCGTCGCGGGTTTGCAAGCCTTTGTGTTTGCCATCCTTACATGTGTTTACCTAAACGACGTTTACCACGTCGATCATTAATCTAATTCCATAATTCAAGGAGATCCATCATGGAAGCAGAAGCAGCAAAATTCATTGGCGCAGGCCTAGCCGGTACAGCCCTTATCGGTGCAGGTATTGGTATCGGTTCAATCTTTAGTAACTACCTAGCAGGTGCATTACGTAACCCGTCAGCCGCAGCCTCACAACGGACTAACCTATTGCTAGGTTTCGCACTTTGCGAAGCAACAGGCCTATTTGGCTTCGTTCTTGCGATGATCATCCTAAACAGCTAGTTTTTAAACTTGGAGTCCGTCATGGCGGCCAAAAAACCACATCTTGACGATACCCATGCGGAAGCTGCCTCTGGCGGCCTCCCACAACTGGATTTTTCCTCTTGGGCGGGTCAAATATTCTGGCTCGTTGTCATTTTTGCGATTCTTTACGTCGTCTTAGCCAAATTTATCTTGCCGAAACTCGGCAATGGCCTCGCAGAACGTAGTGATCATATCGCAGACGATCTTGACGCTGCTAGTCGTTTCCAACAGGAAGCGACTGAAGCTGAAAAAGCTTATACGCATGCTCTCGCAGATGCACGGGCCAAAGCGCAAAATGTCGCTGAAACAACTCGCAAATCCGTCGATGCAGAAGTCGCAACAGAACTTGAAGCCGCCGAAGCCGAAGCCGCCAAACAAACGCAGCTTGCCGAAGCGCGCATTAAAGCCTTACGCGATAAAGCGATGAGCAATATTGACGGAATAGCAGAACAAACGGCCAATGAAATTTACACGAACTTCATTGGAAAAGCTGCCAACCCTGCCAAGCTCAAAGCCGCTTTGAAAGCGAATTAGGAGATATGATGTTTACCCTAGCAAATATATCCCTCACTCAAACGTCTCTCATTCAGGCCTCTGGCGCGCATTGGTACACTGATAGTAAACTTTGGGTGCTTATCCCGCTGCTTTTATTCTTTGCACTGATCATCAAAAAAGGTGCCCATACCGCGATTGGCGAAGCGCTTGATGAACGGGCCGAGAAAATCAAAACCGAACTTGATGAAGCCAAACGCCTGCGTGAAGAAGCGCAAGCTTTGCTCGCATCATATCAACGCAAGCAAAAAGAAGCTGAAGCACAAGCTGAAAACATCATTAAACAAGCTCGCTCTGATGCAGAAAACATGGCAGCGCAAGCTCGTCAAGACCTATCAGAACGTCTTGAGCGCCGAGCGGCCCAAGCCGAGGCTAAAATTGCAACGGCTGAAACAAAAGCTATGGCAGATGTCAAAGCCCGCGCAGCAGACATGGCCTTAGCGACAGCAGAAAAATTGCTACGGTCCGAGGTTAGCGCGGCAAAGCATGCTGAACTTGTCAAAACTGGTGTCAAACAAATTGGCAAATCGTTCAATTAAGTTCTCTCGACAGTCAAAAATACAAAAGCCCAGCTAGAGATAGTTGGGCTTTTTGCTATAGACATTTGACTACAGATGTTCGCATATGGAAATTGTAATGCTGGCTCAAACCTCATCAAATTCCCCTGAACGTCTCAGTTCAGTTCAAGCCTTAAGAGGCCTAGCGGCCTGCCTTGTGATGGTGTCACATTTATGGGTCATAGAACAAAAATACAGCCCTGATCAAATTCTTGGAGCTTGGGCCGATTTTGGCCAATTAGGCGTAGACCTATTTTTTTCCATTTCAGGCTTCATCATGGTCTATGTGACATGGAGTGTGACGCGCAATCCAATTCAGGCGAGGCGCTTTTTACTCGCGCGCATATTTCGCATCTATCCTATTTATTGGCTCATTAGCTCTGTCTTGCTCGGTTTATGGATAATAAGACCTGACATAGTGTTTAGCACGACAAGCACAGACCCTAACATCCTAAAATCTTTCCTCTTACTTCCTGATAAACAGGCTCCATTATTGGCCGTGGGTTGGACATTAATCCATGAAATGTTTTTCTACATAGTCTTTGCATTTTCATTATTATTTCCGCGCAAAGCTCTGCTCCCTATTTTAGCGGTTTGGAGCCTGATCACATGGCTAGGGTACACGTTGATAAACCATAACGCTTCCGCAGAATTTGCGCTCATATTTAGCCCGCTCAATTTCGAATTTATCCTCGGGGCCTGTGCGGCATGGGTGTTTAAATCTGCGAAACATCCAAATGCAAAACTTCAATGGGCTAAAGTCAGCCTATGGCTCGCCTGTGTTTTATGGATCGGGTTAGCCCTATTAGCTCTATTAAATAACGGCACAATGCCGCTCAGTCACGCCAGCAGGGCTTTGGTATTTTCAGTACCTGCTGCGCTGACTTTATATGCCTTTGCCTCTGCAAACTCAGCAGGCTACAGCGCGCCGCGCTGGGCTGTTTCCATTGGGGATTACTCATATGGATTATACCTAACCCATGTTTTAACGCTGAGTTTGTTAGGGCGTATCTGGCAAATGTTCGCGGTCGATGGCCCCTTAGATAACATCGCCGCTTTAATTATAATGTCCCTCGCCTCTATCGCCGTATCGGCTGTCCTATGGACATTCATCGAGGCCCCATTAATGACGGTCTTCAAAGTAAAATTGCGATCTAAATCGTAAATCCACTTAAACAAAAACCGCCCCATAATGAAGCGGTTTTGATAATTTAATTGTAAACTAAAGTTACTCCGCAGCTTGAGCCGTATCGGTTGCAGGCGGTGTCCAGCGCAACACGGGATTACGTGCAGCCCGCGTTTCATCAAGACGGCGCATAGGCGCATAAATTGGCGCCTGCTTAAAGCTCTCCGTATCACCAGACACGGCTTTCACCGCAAGATGCCGCATAGAAGTTATGAAGCGGTCAAGCTCACCCTTACTCTCGCTCTCTGTGGGTTCGATTAGCATCGCGCCGTGAACAACAAGCGGGAAATACATCGTCATAGGATGGTAGCCCTCGTCAATCATCGCCTTGGCAAAGTCGAGCGTATCAACGCCCGTATCTTTCAAGAAACGGTCATCAAATAAAGCCTCATGCATGCATACCCCGCCAAAGGTAGGCGTCATAACATCAGATAAGCTAGCTTGGATGTAATTGGCGTTAAGCACAGCATCTTCTGTCGCTTGTTTGAGTCCGTCGCTACCGTGGCTCATCATGTAAGTTAGCGCGCGGCTATACATGCCCATTTGTCCGTGAAAGGCACACATGCGGCCAAAGCTACCGTTTGCGGCAGTCTCGACAAGACCATATCCATCGGCATCTTTGGTGACATATGGTACAGGCGCGTAATCCTTGAGCGCGTCTGATAATACTGTCGGGCCAGAGCCAGGGCCGCCGCCGCCATGCGGGGTCGAGAAAGTTTTGTGCAAGTTAATATGCATCGCATCGACGCCTAGGTCACCAGGGCGAACGCGGCCAACAAGAGCGTTAAAATTCGCGCCGTCGCAATAAAAATAGCCGCCAACCGAATGGATGAGGTCTGCGATTTTAATAATATCGCGTTCAAATAATCCGCAAGTATTTGGATTGGTTAGCATGATACCCGCAACATCATCGCCAAGCTTGGCTTCGAGAGCTGCAAGGTCAACGCGGCCATCATCTGTCGCGGGAATTTCATCCACGGTGAAACCACATTGCGCCGCCGTCGCAGGGTTCGTGCCATGCGCAGATTCAGGCACTAAAACACGGCGCTTATGGCTCATACCGTCAGCATCGAGCCGCGCGCGAATGGCCATCATCCCGCAAAGCTCGCCATGCGCGCCCGCTTTGGGCGTCAAAGTCACGGCAGGCATATTGCATAAAGTCATGAGCCAATGCGATAGTTGATGCATTAATTCTAACGCGCCTTGAGCTGTGCTAATGGGTTGGAGCGGATGCACATCGGCAAAACCTGCCATGCGTGCCACTTTTTCATTAAGGCGCGGATTATGCTTCATGGTGCAAGACCCAAGCGGGTAAACACCCAAATCAATCGCGTAATTCTTCTGAGATAAGCGAACATAATGACGCAGAGTTTCAGGCTCTGACAATCCTGGCAGGCCAATTTCGCCTGTGCGCGCATGTTTGCCAAGGCGTGATTTTCCGCCCTTTGGCTTAGGAAGGTCTACGCCTGTGCGGCACGGTGTTCCCGTCTCAAAAATCAACTTAGTTGCTTGGTTTAGGGCCTGATTACCCGACGCAGTTTTGACGGTGTTACCATTAGCGGCAACGGGGCTTGTTGGGCGTCCTTCGGTTTTCATGACAACACCTCCTTAAGCGCAGTGCCAAAGGCTTGCATATCCTCATCGCTAACCACTTCGGTCGCGCAAACCAGTAACAAGTCTTCGTGTACGCCCGCGCTAATGCGAGAGAAAGGCACGCCGCCCAGAATATCTTTATCCGCAAGCGCCTGCACAACACCGGCAGCGGGTTTATTGAGCTTCACTGTAAACTCATTAAAAAATGTCTCATTCAGCACCTGCGCGCCGTCAATGCCGTCTAAAATATCGGCTAACTCACAAGCATTTTCGTGATTAATGGCAGCCATACGCTTGATGCCTGCATCGCCGAGCAGACTCATATGAATGGTGAAAGCCAGACAGCATAGACCTGAATTCGTACAGATATTCGAGGTCGCTTTTTCGCGGCGAATATGTTGCTCGCGTGTTGAAAGCGTTAGCACATAGCCGCGCTCTCCATTGGCATCGACAGTTTCCCCGCATACACGCCCCGGCATTTGCCGCACGAGTTTTTGCCGGCAAGCAAATAGGCCAACATGCGGCCCGCCGTAATTCAAACCAACACCAAGACCTTGCCCTTCGCCAACGACGATGTCCGCGCCCTGCGCCCCTGGCGGCGTAATAGCAGCCAGCGCAACAGGTTCCGTGAACACAGCAATTAATAACGCCTTATGCGCGTGAGCTTTTTCAGCAATAGGTTCGAGGTCTACGATTTCACCAAAGACGTTCGGGCTTTGCACAACAACACAGGCTGTCTCATCCGTAATCATATCAATTACAGAGCTGTCCGCGCCAATTTTCGGGGCAATTTCATGGATATCAATATCAAGCGTCGACGCCAAAGTCTGCGTAGCTGCGGCGTAATGCGGGTGCAGTCCTGGCGCGAGAATAGCTTTACCTTTACGCGTCACACGCCGCGCCATAACCACCGCTTCGGCGCAAGCCGTCGAGCCGTCATACATAGAGGCATTAGCAACATCCATCCCCGTCAGTAGTGCGACTTGGCTTTGAAACTCAAAAAGCGCTTGCAGCGTGCCTTGGCTGATTTCTGGCTGATAGGGCGTGTAGGCCGTTAGGAATTCAGAGCGTTGTATTAAATGATCCACCGTTGCTGGAATGTGATGCTTATAAGCCCCTGCTCCGCAGAAAAACGGCACAGAACTGGCCGAGACAGATTTATTCGACAGGCGGTTCATATGGCGCTCGACCGCTGCCTCGCTTTGGTGAAGCGGTAGGTCGATAAGTGCATCCAGACGCGCAGATTTCGGCACATCTTCGAACAAAGCATCAATATTATCAACGCCAATGACATCGAGCATCTGCGCTCTGTCAGTTTCATTTAGGGGGAGATAACGCATTTAATTATCCTTTTCACCTTTTATTGCGCTTGTAAGTGTGCCTGTAAAATGAGGCAAAAGCTGCAGGAATTGAAGTTATGTAAGGTGACATTTCAAGACTATCACCAAGCAATTTAGAGACGAAAACCTATTGTCAATCCTACGATAAGGCAATAGCAACGGGTCTTCCAAGATGCATGCCTACAGACCGTCGCAATAAGTCTTATATGCGGCGGCATCCATGAGGCTATCAAGCTCACCTGCATCAGCGATCTTGATTTTGATAAACCAACCATCGCCATCTGCAGAGGCATTAACCGTTTCGGGCGCGTCTTCGAGCACCTCATTGACAGCAACCACTTCGCCAGCAACAGGGGCGTAGACTTCGGAGGCAGCTTTAACGCTCTCGACAACAGCGGCTTCGTCGCCCTTTGCCATTTCGCGGCCAATTTCTGGCAGTTCAACAAAGACAACATCGCCTAACGCGTTTGCCGCGTAAGCACTAATGCCGACAGTTCCTGTATCCCCGTCCACTTTGACCCATTCATGGTCTTCTGTATATTTCACACTCATAAATTCTCTCCAATGATAATAATCTAACCGCGATGATAATTATGCGGCGCAAATGGTAGTTTCGTAATTTTCGCAGGTCTAGCCTTACCGCGCACAATTAATTGCACAGCTGTTCCCGCCTTCATGAAAGGCCGCGCAACATAGCCCATAGCTACAGGGCTTTGAGCGGTTGGGCCAAAACCACCGCTTGTGATTTCGCCGATGACATTGCCGTCCATATCTTGAATTTCAGTATGTTCACGCGCGGGGGCGCGGCCTTCGGGCTGTATGCCAACAAGTCGTTTTGTTGTCTTATCTGCCAAATCCGCGGCAACACGCTTCGCGCCCAAATACCCCGCATCCGCCCCGCGGCGATGTTTCTGAATTGACCAAATCAAGCCTGCTTCAATCGGAGATACGCTTGTATCAATATCGTGTCCATAAAGACATAGACCTGCCTCAAGCCGCAGACTATCACGCGCGCCAAGACCCACTGGCTCAACATCATCATATTGTAGTAATTCTTTGACTAAACGAACCATGTCATCATGCTTGACAGATATTTCATAGCCGTCCTCGCCCGTATAACCAGAGCGCGAAACATGCGCCCAGACAGGTGCGTCCAATGTACCGCTAAGTTCCAAATCCGTATGGGTCATAAAGGTGAGCTTTTCAACATCAGGATTAAAACACCCCAGAATATCCGCCGCGCGCGGTCCTTGCAAGGCGATGAGCGATAGCGTGTCATCTTTCACACTAACCTCGACATTTTTCGGCATGTGTTTTTCAAGATGGGCGTAATCGGTGACTTTGCAGCCCGCATTTACCACCAGATATAAGCAATGCTCATAACCCTTCATCGCCAAACGCGAGATCATCAAATCATCGAGGATACCGCCGTCTTTATTTAAAAATTGCGAGTAGCGTTGCTGTCCGGGTTTCAAGCTTTGAATATCGGCGGGAACAAGCTTTTCTAGCGCCTTCGCTGCAACCGCAAAATCCTCATTCTCTGGAATTAAAAAGACTTGCCCCATATGAGAGACATCAAACAAACCTGCCTTTTCGCGCGCATGTAAATGCTCTTTGAGGACACCAAGAGGATATTGCACAGGCATATCATAGCCCGCAAATGGCACCATCTTAGCGCCTAACTCTATGTGCAATGAATGCAGCGCTGTAGTTTTTAAATCAGTCATAGGCACGGGTCACAGCTATCGCTGTCCTTTGTGCCGCCTGCTGTCCTTTCGGGCCTGAGAGATTGACGCCTGCGGGTCATTCCGCATGTGACGCTTACTCCTTCGGCGGGACGTTTCACCATACCGTCCGCTTTCCAGCATTCATCTTTTAAACGGTCCATTTTACCTGAGCGTTTCCGGGGCAGTTGCGCCTTCGGTGGCTACGAAATTCGTAGCTCTCTCCCATTTAAAAGTTATGCGCCTCTATGGGCTGTGACGTAAAAAATGTCAATTCGCATCCATACGCTTTTTTCATACTTTTATAGTAATCATGAGGATAAATAGGAGAATATTATGTCCGATGACATTCAAGAATTAACCGCATTTGGCTCTGGAAAATCAGAGGCCGAAGTCGCATTCGAACTTTTAAACAAATTAAAAGGTCAAGGAGTTTGGGGAGAACGCAATATCTCCGCTATCTTGGATATGTATGCTGAATGTTTGGATGCCGCGCGCGGGCTACGCAAATATGAGGGACAGAACCGTTATGATGCGTCGACCACAACGCCGTCAAAGCAAGCCGCCGCCTCAGCATCTGCACCTTCCCCTACACCCAATTCTGCTCAAAACCCTGCGCCAGCTCAACAACAAATGAGCGCTGCTCAAGCTGCGCAAATACAAGCGCAAAGACAGCAAGCCGCCCAGATGCAGCAAGCTCAAGCCGCGCAACAACAACCTGTCCACGCACAACAACAAGCGGTACAGCAAGCCTTTAAGGGCTAATGAA
>JBDVGI010000256.1:0-15583 GCA_039962885.1 Litorimonas sp.
GAAAAGCATCACCACGAAGTCGCCCCTGCCCAGCACGAGCTTGGCATGCAGTTCGACACATTGCTGCAAATGGGGGATAACATGCAGCTTTATAAATATATCGTTCATAACGTCGCCCATGCTTATGGCAAAACAGCGACATTCATGCCCAAACCGATGTGGAATGATAATGGCACAGGCATGCATGTTCACATGTCAATCTGGAAAGATGGCAAACCAACATTTGCAGGCGATGAATATGCAGGTTTATCTCAAAGCTGTCTGCATTATATCGGCGGCATCATTAAGCATTCCAAAGCTATTAACGCTTTTGCCAATGCATCTACAAATTCCTATAAGCGTTTAGTTCCAGGCTTTGAAGCTCCCGTTATGCTCGCTTATTCGTCTCGTAACCGCTCGGCCTCTATCCGTATTCCGTGGACAGCTTCGCCCAATGGCAAGCGTCTTGAAGTGCGCTACCCTGACCCAGCGGGCAATCCGTATTTAACCTACACAGCACTGCTTATGGCCGGTCTTGACGGGATTAAAAACAAAATCCACCCAGGCGATCCGATGGACATTGACCTATATGAGCTATCCCCTGCAGAAGCATCAGAAATCCCGCAAGTTGCTGGGTCGCTTCGCGAAGCCCTCGGCGCTCTCGACGGCGACCGCGGCTTCCTCAAAGCGGGCGGCGTGTTTGATGATGACCAAATCGACGCTTATATCGACTTGAAGATGGAAGAAGTTCACCGCATGAATATGCATCCTCATCCCGTCGAATTTGACATGTATTACAAGTGCTAGTCCGCACTTAGAGCTAAATTGCAAAGCCGTCTCTTGGTTTCAAGAGGCGGCTTTTTTATTGGCGATAGACACTTTATTAGAAATAGAAACGGAACATTATTCGCGCCTTATTATACGCGCAGCGCAGCGGTTCATATAAATAGTCTCTTGCGTAACTATTCAGTAAATCACATATCTTTCACGCACAAAAAAGGGCCATACGGCCCTTTTGTTTTAGTCAGCCCTGATTTCGAACTTTACTCTTCCAGTGCCGATAAGGCAGCTTCGCTCATGTCGAAATTATGAAATACGCTCGACACATCATCGCAATCATCAAGCGCATCTTGCAGACGCATGACAGCTGCCGCTTGGTCAGGATTATCAATATCATTCTGGCCTTTCCAAACCAAATTGACAGATTTAGCCTCGCCAAAATTTTTCTCTAGTTCGGATGCTACCGTGCCAAGATCATCGCGGGCTGTCCAAACCGTATGAACAGGTTCATATTCATCCCATTGGTCGTCAGAGGCCGCATCCGTTTCGCAATCATCTGCGCCGGCTTCAATAGCTGCCTCCATCATGCCGTCTTCATCTGCGACCTCTAGAGGATATTCAATTTTACCCATTTGATCGAACATGAACGCAACAGAGCCTGTTTCGCCAAGCGCCCCGCCATTTTTAGAAAAGGCCGTGCGCACTGCCATCGCTGCGCGGTTTTTATTATCTGTGCTAGCCTCAACAATAAAGCCAATCCCGCCAGGGCCAAAACCTTCATAGCGAATTTCTTCATAGTCCGCCCCGTCGCCGCCCGCGCCTTTATCAACGGCGCGTTTGATATTATCTTTAGGCATAGACTGACCTTTGGCATTGGCAATGGCCAGCCGCAGGCGCGGGTTCATGTCAGGATCAGGGCCACCAATTTTCGAGGCGATTGCAATATCTTTTGCAAGCTTTGAAAATAATTTAGAACGGATTTTATCCTGCCGACCTTTGCGGTGTTGGATATTGGCCCATTTTGAGTGACCTGCCATGCGAAAACCTCTTTAAATATATAATGTGAGAGGCTTTTAAGCTAAGCGCATCAAGAGGGCAAGCGAGTAAGCATATATGCAAAAAAACAGTCTATTTCTATGATTATGGCAAGGGTTGTAAATTGATAATTTCACGGTGTTGATTCTGCTGAATTTTAAATCCAAAAGCGCTCATTTTCATCCCCATAGTTTGTTGCGCTTGATAGCGCCAACCGTTCGGTGCAAGTTCACAGGAGGATTCCATTTCTACATTTTTGATTTTAGCAATGAGCGCAACGCGCATAGAGCGTGTCATCCAAACCTTCATATCCATCATTTGCCCGTCTGGTTTACTAAAGGTTATTTGACCATCAAGGCGTTTTAACATGCGGCGGATCATTTTCTTTTCGCTTTTAGAGGCTTCTTCTGAACTTGAATCCAAAAATAATTTCGCCATTTTTGTTAAATCAGGTTTGACTACTGCCTGTGTTGGCGTCTCTGATATGACAGTTAGCCCCTCTATGAGAGCTAATCTTTCTGTCTCGCTAAGTTCATCGTCATCATCACTCAAACTACCACACCAAAACATCTCTGCTAAATCAGATTGGCTCACATCTTCCCCCGTAAACTCAGCCAATAGGTTTTGAAATGCCTCGTCATCTGGATCGCCTGTATGAGAAATGATGTTAACGCGCGCCTGTCCTATCAATGTTGGGTTAACCTCAATGACAGCTGAATAATTATCTAATTTAGGTTTTTTCTTTTTATCTTCACCAAGGTCAGCTTCTATCGCAATGTCTACATCTTCATCTATTACATCTGTGTTTTCAACTTCATCCGTCAGATCAGTTTCAGTGTCTGCATCACTATCACTGCCGTCGTCCTTATCATCTTTGCCAAAGACATCAATTTGAAGAGTGTATATATAGGGAATGGTCTCTGGCGGACGGGCGGTATTTGATATTGCTTGGCGTTTAAGAATTGAAACTATGTCTTCGGATTGTGCATATGCAGGCTGCAAACTCGCGCCTAATATAAAACTGCTCGCCAATATGATTGAAATTGGTAATGTAAGTTTCATCGTGACCCGCCCCGTGCTTTATGTGTTTAGCTATTCAGATAGTTTGCGAGGGTCTGCGCCAGAAACCTAATTAATTATTGATAAGGTAGAATTGCGCTTTGCAGTCCATATGGGGTCATGGCTTTGGGATTTGTTGCGATAATTGCCCGCCAACGCGAATGGGTTCTGCCCGCAATGCCATGCCGCGCGCATCAGTTTCAACATATACGCCGCATAATGTCCCCGCGCCGCTGGCGGGTTCAAACCGTCCGCCGCGCATACGTGTTGTAAAGCGCCGCAAAGGTTCCTCTTTCTCCATACCGATGATAGAATTATAATCTCCGCACATGCCAGCATCGGTTTGGTAGGCCGTACCATTAGGCAAGATACGTGTATCAGCCGTTGGGACATGTTGATGCGTGCCAACAACCAAACTAGCGCGACCATCGCAGAAATAACCCATTGCGTTTTTCTCGCTTGTGGCTTCGGCATGCATATCCACAAGGACGGCGTCGGCCACGTCGCCTAATGGCGCAGCGGATAATTCGCGCTCCACGCCAATAAATGGATCATCCAGCGCATCCATAAAGACGCGGCCATGTACGTTAATCACTAGCAAATTAAATCCCTTAATATTGTATAGACCCGCCCCGCGTCCTGGCACTTGACCTTGAGGATAATTACAAGGACGCAGCAAACGCGGCTCGTTTTCGATCAAACTAATTCCTTGGGCTTGATCAAAACTATGATTGCCAAGGGTGAGAACATCGGCGCCTGCATCAAATAGTTCTTGCGCGGTGGCCTTAGTAATTCCAAACCCGCCCGCAGCGTTTTCAGCATTAATGACAACGGCGTCGAGGCCAAGCTCAGCGCGTAAGTGCGGCAGATGTGCACTCACAGCTCTACGGCCCGAGCGGCCAACGACATCTCCGAAAAAGGCAATTTTCATGTGAACTTTCTAAAATATTGTTCTGTCAGAATTCCGTCGAGCGTTTGGTCATATTGATCTACGGGAATATTTGATGTCTGTTGCCCAGCATAGGCCACGCCGCAAGCAAAAACTTTGTATCCAAGGGATTTAGATGTGCGCATTTTCGCGATTGTTCTGTCATAAAACCCGCCGCCATAACCAAGACGTTGGCCTTGCGGCGTAAACGCTAAGAGCGGCACAAACACAAGGTCTGGCATAATCTCTGGCTTACCAGAAAACGGCTCTCGCGTGTCATAAACGCCAGTCTTTAAGTCCTCGCCAAATTCCCACTGCCGAAAGATAAGCGGGTCACCAGCAGGCGGCGTGCACGGCAACACAAGCTTATGTCCTGCCTTTTGCAACGCGTCCAATAGCGGTACAATGTCTATCTCCCCCGCCAAAGGCCAAAAACCCGCGGTAACAGCGTTTGGGAATTCACCGAAAGGGAAATGCGTGATGACTTTCTCCGCGGCATTCGGAACATAAATTGACTTACGTATAGTTTTCGCGGCCAGACGGGCACGTTTTTTGTCTATATCCATACGGGACTTTACGGTCATAATATGCGCGGCTTAGCTTATCCTGAGAAGAAATGAAAGCGGCCAACCCCATCATATGAACACTCGACAAAGTTGATATTTTCAATCTATGTTAGATAAAGACCGTTCAAAAAGAAGATCGATATGAAAACTATAATAATGTCCGCAGTATTTATATTCGCTTCAGTTTTTAATGCCCATGCCGATGATGCACTGGATTGGGCCAATGGCGCTTGGGGGATCGATGTAGAAGATATTCCAGAAGGTTTAGACGCAGCCGCGATAGATGAATTACGTAACTGCCATAAATCTCCCGTTATCATCACAACAGATCGCAAAACACTGCGCTATAAGGCTGTGCATACGGGCGAAGATGATTATACGGCTAAATCACCAATTTTGGCAGTTGAGAAACAATGGATTAGTCTACGTTACGATGGCGAGGACAGAGTTATGAAAAACGGAGACACCGCAATCTGGCATATGTTCTTCATAAATCCTGATAAGTTTTATTGGATAGTTGGTCCCGGCATCCAAGAAGGGGAGCGCGATGGCGTTGTGCCTATGGCGCGCGTACGGTGCCAAAGCGCAAGCGTCTAAAGATAGCTCGCAAATAAAATGTGGCGGCCCCACATAAAGTCCGTGGAGGCTTAAGAATCCTCGTGAACCAAGAGTTCAAGTGGGTATCGGAATTAAACAGACCACGATCTGCACAGAGCCAACTCCCGAGGAGTATATTAAGGTCCGGTGGATTAGTGCCTCTCACGCAACCCGCAGTGACCGCCAAGGCCTATTTGGCCTGTGCAGCAGCGTTTAGCAAGCCTTATTGCGCGTCCAGTTTTGCCGCAAGCTGTTCAACACGCAGCGCAGCACTCATTAAATCTTTTACCGCGCGGCTTTCCGTGTGCCCCAAAGCCGCAGTGACTTGGTTGTTTTCTTTGCGTAGATCGCCAATACGTTCATCAACTACGCTTTCTATATTCACATTCGCATCTTCAAGCTCGTCAAGCATAGTAATTCCCGCCATCACCAATAGGCGAACATCGCCGATTTGGCCAAATTGGTTTGCCATCATATTGACGCGGTCATCAAGTTTTTGGCCTAGCCGCATAAGGCGTTCTTCTTCGCCATCCTCACAGCCCATGGAATATTTGCGGCCATTAATATTTAAGCTTACTTTCCCCATGATCTAAGCTCCCTTTTCTAGCGCGCGCTGCACATCTGCGATCACGCGGTCTAGCTCTTGCGTGGTGACATCAGCCAAACGGTTAAACTCGGCTTCGCGGGCCATATATTTCTCATTTTGAGACTTAGCCACATCAAGTTCTGTAGCAAGGCGGGATCTATCTTCGGTAAAAGCCTGCGAATCAACCGCCGTTTTTTCCAGTCGAGCCACTTTGGATAGTAAAGGCGAAAGGGACCCTTCTAGTCCCGCTAATGCCCGTTCCAATCGCTTGGCAGCGTTCGCCATGTCAGCGCTGTCAGTCATAATATTTTATCGCACTCCCATATTTATTGTATAGAATGGCCTAAGAATTGCTATTTAACAACCAAATTTTATTGACTCGCGAAAGGCATTTCGCCAATGCGGGCTCAAAACAACGGAAAACAACATCCATGACAATCAAAATTGGTATAAATGGCTTTGGACGAATTGGTAGATTGGTCGCACGCGCCATCGATGAATACGACATTCAAGACATAGAACTCGTCGCGATTAACTCTCCTGGTGAAATAGAAACCTCCGCCCATCTACTGCGCTTTGATAGTGTACATGGCCGCTTCGGAACACAGGTGAAAACCGGCAAGGACTGGATGGATTTCGGGCGCGGTAAAATCCGCATGACCCGAGAGCGCGACCCGTCAAAAATCGGCTGGGGTGATTTGGACGTCGATGTTGTGATGGAATGCACGGGCATTTTCAGGTCACGCGAAACCGTTCAAGCCCATTTTGAAGGCGGGGCAAAAGCCGTCCTCATTTCCGCCCCTGGGTCTGATGTCGATAAAACCATCGTTTACGGTGTCAATCACGAGACCCTAACCGCCGCAGACACAGTTGTGTCTTGCGCCTCTTGCACAACGAATTGCCTTGCGCCTATTGCCAAGGTTCTCATGGAAAGCGTCGGTATTCGCCGTGGTTTCATGACAACCGTACATAGCTACACCCAAGACCAACGCATTTTAGATAATTCTCACAAAGATCTCTACCGTGCGCGCGCCGCCGGATTAAACATGATCCCTACAAGCACAGGCGCGGCGAAAGCCGTTGGCCTTGTTATCCCAGAACTCATGGGGAAATTATCAGGTTCAGCCGTCCGTGTGCCAACCGCAAATGTATCAATGGTTGATTTAGCCTTCCGGCCAGAACTACATACAACTGCTGAAGACCTTAATGCGGTGATGGAAAACGCGGCAAATACGTCTATGAAAGACGTTATTTGTTATTCGACAAATGCTTTGGTAAGTTCTGACCTTAATCATGATCCGCATTCCGCAACTTTTGCCTCTCCATTAACGAAAGTTCTAGATGGAGACCTTGTCAAAATCATCGCATGGTATGATAATGAATGGGGTTTTGCGAACCGGATGATAGACGTAGCCCGCGTTATGGGCGACAATATGACCAAAAAGGGTGCTGCGTAAACATGGACTTCAGACGCCTTGAAGATGCAAAGTTAAAAGGTAAAACCGCGATTATCCGTGTGGACTTCAATGTTCCGCGCAATAAGGACGGCGATATTACGGATGACACGCGGATACAATCTGCCCTGCCAACCATAAAACTCATGCAGTCTGTAGGCGTGAAATCAGTTCTACTCTCGCATTTTGGCCGCCCCAAGGGACAGCCTGATCCAGATTTATCTTTGCGCTTTATCGTAACTGCCCTAGCAGAGGCGCTCGGCAGCGAAGTTATGTTCTTACCAGACCTTAACCCAAACGCAGCCGCCCTGATGAAAGCTGGTGATGTCATGTTGCTTGAAAACACACGCTTTCATGCAGGTGAAACGGTAGGCGATAATGAGCTTGCCAAAGCTTTTGCTGAATTTGGCGATATATTTATTATGGACGCCTTTTCCGCTGCCCACCGCAATCATGCCAGCTCTGCAGGCGTTGCCAAATATTTACCCGCCTTTGCAGGCCTAGCCATGGAACGCGAACTGGACCATATTAGCCAAGCTTTAGATGTTCCCAAAAAACCTGTCATGGGTGTTGTTGGCGGCGCAAAAGTGTCTAGCAAAATTGACCTCCTCAAGAACCTCGTGTCAAAATTAGACACACTTGTAATTGGCGGCGGCATGGCCAACACATTTTTATATGCCCAAGGACATAATGTCGGTGCATCATTATGCGAAACAGACCTCAAAGACACGGCCCTAGAGATTATCGCTAATGCCAAAAAAGCGAAATGCGAAATTATCCTACCCGTAGATATTGTCGCGGCGGAAAAATTCGCAGCCAACGCACCGCACCGCGTTTGCGGTTTAGGCGAGGTTAAAAAAGACGAAATGATATTAGATGCTGGGCCTGACACAATTACGAAAATCATGGACGCAATGGAAGCTAGCCAAACATTAATTTGGAACGGCCCGCTCGGTGCTTTTGAAATGAGCCCTTTTGACACCAGCACAGTTGAAGCCGCGAAATATGCAGCTAAGTTGACAAAATCTGGAAAATTGATTTCTGTAGCTGGCGGCGGGGACACTGTTGCCGCATTAAACCATGCAAATGCCGCAGATGATTTCACTTTCATCAGTACCGCAGGTGGCGCGTTTTTAGAATGGATGGAAGGCAAACCCCTTCCTGGAGTGAATATCCTCAAAAAATGAGGAACAATAACACTGGAGATAAATAATGGATATAGCCGCTTTAAATGATATTGCCACTCGTATGGTAACACCCGGCAAAGGCTTACTCGCAGCAGATGAAAGCTTTGGTACAATCGGGAAGCGCTTTGATTCTATCAATACGGAAAATAGCGAAGACAATCGCCGCGATTGGCGTGAAATGCTATTTCGGACAGCGCCAGCCATGAAAGACCATATTTCAGGCGTAATTTTATTTGACGAAACTTTGCGCCAAAATGCCAAAGACGGAACGCCCATGCGCAAAGTCATCGAAGATGCAGGCGCTATTCCAGGCATTAAAGTGGATATGGGCATTACCCCGCTCGCTGGACGTTCTGGCGAAAACATCACGCAAGGCCTCGACGGGTTACGGGAACGCCTAGCAGAATATTACGAGCTTGGCGCACGCTTTGCCAAATGGCGCGCCGTTATTGAAATTTCTCACCCCGAACAATATGTTGCGCGCACGCCGACTATTGGAGGGATTAAAGCCAATACGCACGCCCTTGGCCGCTATGCCGCGCTATGCCAAGAAGCTGGTATTGTACCAATTGTCGAACCCGAAATTTTAATGGGCGGACATCATTCTGTTGAGCGCTGCCACGAAGTTACAGAGACAACATTGAACTCGTTATTTACTGAACTTTATGAGCAAGGTGTGAAACTTGAAGGTATCATCCTCAAACCTAATATGATTGTCGCAGGTAAGAAATGTGAAACGCAGCCTAGTCCAGAAGACGTCGCGCGGCGAACCATTAAAGTCCTAAAAGACACCGTTCCTGCAGCTGTTCCTGGCATCGCATTTTTATCGGGCGGACAATCCAATGAAGCTGCAACAGAGCATTTAGATATTATCAATAAAATTGGCGGTTTCCCATGGAATGTAACATATTCCTATGGGCGTGCTTTACAGCAATCTGCGCTATTTACTTGGCAAGGTAAGCTAGAAAATTATGACGCAGCTCAGGCGGCATTTAATCACCGCGCTCACATGAACGGCTTAGCTAGCTTAGGACAGTGGAGTGCAAGCCTAGAGGCCCAAACGGCATAATAATAGCCGTGTAATCGCCTTTCTTTAAATAGAATGATGACCTTTGAAAACCCGCTTGAAAGCGGGTTTTTTTATGCGCTATGAAGCGAGATTATTTTACGTTAATAGGCTGCATGAAACTACCAACACACCCCTATCAATGGCGCGAGCAAAGCCGTAGTGCCAAATTTGAAAACCCGTGGATGCGTGTGGAACAATGCCGTGTCACAGACCCAAGCGGCCTACCGCGGGATTACGGCCTTGTTCATTTTAAAAATAAAGCCGTTGGCATTATCCCTTATCAAGACGGTCATATTTGGCTGGTAGGGCAAAGTCGTTTTGCCATGCAAAGTTATAGTTGGGAAATTCCCGCAGGCGGCTGTCCGGCCGGGGAAGATATGCTAGAAACTGCCCAGCGCGAATTACGCGAAGAAACAGGAATGCGCGCACAAAGCTTACAGCCTATTTCGCGCTTTGCATTATCAAACTCTATCACGGACGAAACAGGTGTGTTATACCTTGCGACGCAGTTAACCGCAGGACAAACAGACCTAGAATCCTCCGAGGATATAAGCCTTTTAAAACTCACTCTCGATGATGCGTATAAGGCGGTCGAAACAGGACAAATTTCGCAGGCCATATCCATTATGGCCATTCATAAATTAATGCTAATGCGCCATATGGGCGAACTTTCGTAATGCCTCAAAACAATGCTTTAGATTATGATGTTATCATCATAGGCGCAGGAGCGGCAGGGCTCATGTGCGGAGCCTTTGCAGGCGCACAAGGTCAATCCGTTCTCATTCTTGATCATGCCGATAAGCCCGCGGAAAAAATTCGTATTTCTGGCGGCGGGCGATGTAATTTCACCAATCTGCACTGCGGGCCAGATAATTTTATCTCGCAAAATCCGCATTTCGCAAAATCGGCTTTACGCCGTTACACACAGCATGACTTTATTGAAATGGTCGAGCGTTACGACATTGCCTATCATGAAAAAACCAAGGGACAGCTTTTCTGTGACACCCGCGCGCAAGATATAATCGACATGTTACTCGCAGAATGCCAAATAGGGAGAAATACAATACAGCTGGGCACAGAGGTTTTAGGGGTTAATAAATTTGACGATAATTTCGTTGTGACCACAACTCACCAAACCTTAAGCTGCGCAAAGCTCGTCATAGCCTGCGGCGGACCATCTATTCCTAAAATGGGCGCGAGCCATTTTGGATATAAAGTCGCTGAGCAATTTGGCCTCAATATCATCACGCCCAAACCTGCCCTTGTGCCGCTAACCTTTACCGATCAAATGAAAAGTCCTTTAAAAACACTCGCGGGTGTGAGCGCAGATTGCGTTGTCAAAAATGATAAAACTAGCTTTGATGAAGCTCTACTTTTTACGCATCGCGGCTTGTCTGGCCCTGCTATTTTGCAAATTAGTTCCTATTGGGAGGCGGGCGAAACCATTGAAATTGACTTAGCCCCCAATACAGATTTAACCTCCGCCTTAAAAACGGCCCGTATGGACAGCCCGCGTCAATCGCCGAAGAATTGGCTCTCCCAATATCTGCCGGCGCGATTAGCTGAATTTATTGCGCAAAATATAAAACCAATCCGTTTGGCTGATATGTCAGATTTAGATATTATGAACGTGATGCTTTTAGTCAAAGAATGGCGTGTCAAACCCGCAGGCAGCGAAGGTTTTCGTACAGCCGAAGTCACCAAAGGCGGCGTGGACACTAATGAGTTATCATCAAAAACTATGGAAGCCCGCGCCGTAAAAGGTCTATATTTTATTGGCGAAGTTATCGATGTCACAGGCCATCTAGGCGGACATAATTTTCAATGGGCTTGGGCCAGCGGCGCAGCTTGCGGCAACGCGCTTTAAAGGCTAAACACGATCTATGGCATCACCCATTATGACAGACAGACATATCATAGATTTAAACGCAGATATTGGCGAAGCTGATACGGCAGATTGGGCATGGGCAGAAGCTCAAATTGTTATGGCGATAAGTTCTGCCAATATTGCCTGCGGCGGCCATGCAGGCGACAACGAAACTATGCGCGCGACAGTGCAAGCCTGTAAGGCCCGCGGCGTTGTCATTGGCGCTCACCCTGCCTATCCTGACCGCGAAAACTTTGGTCGTAAGTCTCTAATATTAGGGCAAGATATTAGCGCCGCGCAGCTAACACGCTCGCTTACCGCGCAAATTGTGACTTTAACCGAAATTGCTGCCGATCAAGACATGACTGTTAGCTATGTCAAACCTCATGGCGCGCTTTATAATGACGCTGTGACGGATATAGAAAAGGCACGTCTTATCACGCAAGTTATTGGCTATATTGACCCTAAGCTTATTCTGTTAGGCGGGCCTAATTCCTGCATGCAAATAGCCGCACAAGATGCAGGACTTACATTTATTGCCGAAGGGTTTATTGATCGGCGTTATACAGATGAGGGCCATCTTCAACCACGCGGGAAAGACGGCGCCGTCATTAAAGATACGCAAATGCGGCTAACCCAAGCGTGTTCATTAGCGCAAAAAGGCGAAGTGCAAACCGCCTCTGGGAATATCTTGACGATCCAAGCCCGCTCGCTTTGTCTCCATGGCGATAGCGCGGGAGCCGTCGAAACGGCTTGGCAAGCCCGCAAGGCAATTGAAAATTTGGGTATCAAAATCCAAGCATTTGCAGCCTAGAAGACCGCCAGAATGACACAGTTATCTTCCTCTACAAACCTTCCATCTATAAGCCCGTATGGTGACCACGCTCTCTATGTCCATTATAATTCGGATGGGTTTTCAATGGCTATTAATGATGCTGTACACACCCTCGCCGCGCGGCTTAGGTCTGATATAAATTGGATAGACATTATGACGGGCTATGACAGTCTTGTCGTAACATTTGATAGTGCCCGCCTAAGCTTGGACGCTGCAAAACGTAAAATCGAGGACATAATCATCCGCCAACCTCAAGCGGAAACCGTTCAAACACAAGGCGAACTTATTGATATTCCCGTATATTATGGCGGTGAATATGGCCCTGACATTGACGCCATATGCCACTCTAGTGGATTATCACAAACACAGGTAATTGATGCCCATAGCGCGCAATCATATCGCGTCTGCATGATGGGGTTCATACCAGGCTTTGCCTTTTTATCCGAAACCCCGCAAGCCTTGCACCACCCGCGCCATGCCACCCCCCGCGCGCATGTCCCTGCTGGCTCCATTGGGATCGCAAATTGGCAAACAGGTATTTACGGACTTGATAGCCCTGGCGGTTGGCAAATTATTGGACGAACGGATTTAACAATGTTTGACCCATCGCGCAGCCCTCCGTTTCTCATCAAAACAGGTGACAGAATAAGGTTTGTGCCAGCATGATAACAATTTTAAACGGTGGGACGCGTACCACGATCCAAGATATGGGCCGCGCGGGACACAGGCATACTGGCATCCCAACAAGCGGCGCGGCGGATCGCCTATCATTTGCTATTGCCAATTTCCTAGCAGGAAATACGTGGAATACGCCTGCGCTTGAATGTACGCTTGGCGGACTGCATCTACGCTTTGAAACGCCCGCAATTATCGCGGTCAGCGGGGCCGAAATGTGGGGACAGATTAATGGTCAAAACTTTCCCATGAACCGCGCTTTGCATGTAGAAACTGGAGATATCTTAACCTTAAGTTATGCCCGGGCGGGATGTCGCGCCTATATCGCGATTGCAGGCGGGATAGAAGCTGACATGTTTTTGGGCAGTGCCTCGACTTATATCCCCGCGGGGCTTGGCGGATTTCGTGGCCGTGCCGTTAAATCAGGTGATCAAATCCCAATAAAGACACCAGCCGCATTTGGGCCGCAGGTCTTGCCCAATGGCTATGGTCCAAAATTCTCAAAACATATTATTTTACGGGTACGCCCTGCTCCTGAATGGGACCGTGTTAGCGCTGTAGGTAAGCGCTTTTTATTCACCAGCCCCTTTTATGCCACACAGGCAACAGACCGTATGGGCGCGCGCTTGAAAGGTGATAATATAAAACTCGATGACACACGGCCAATGGTCAGCGGCCCGCTAATCCCAGGCTGTGTACAAATCACACCCAATGGAGAACCCATATTAACAGGGATAGACGGCCATTGCACAGGCGGTTACGTGCGCGCCATACAAGTTATCCAAGCCGATATATGGCTGCTTGGCCAAATCGCCCCCGGTAGCGCAATAAGTTTTCGACGATGCTTTGCAGAAAACACCCCTAAGATTTTAGCTGCGCGGCAAGCCTATTATAGCGGCTTAATTCCAAATTTTCGGTTCTAGTTCTTGAACGCGCTCTCCAGTCCATCTGCTGATTATTATGTTCTGCTGGATGATCAATCCACGGGGCAACAACTGTATTTCTCGGCGCCGCAATCCATTATTACTGCGCAATCCATTGCCGATGTAGCTCCCGCTTTTAACGCCATAGAAACCGCATTATCAAATGGGAAATATATTGCTGGATATTTTGCTTATGAACTTGGAGTAGCGTTAGACCCTAGCTTGCAGCATTTATTGAAACCTGAGGAGAAAAACGCCCGCCAACCATTATTAAAATTAGGTGTTTTTTCTGCCCCTAACAACGTCCCGCCAGCTAAACACCTTTATACGCGCAAAGAGATAGATATTGACCTAACCCCAAGTTGGAGCGAGGCGGACTATGTAAACCGTTTCAACCGCATTAAAGACTATATAAATGCTGGGGACTGCTACCAAGTCAATTTGACGTTTCCTTTATATGGCGAAACTCAGTCTAACGCCGAAGATATATTTGCCGTATTTCGTCAAAATCAACCAGGACGTTACGGAGCCCTTGTTAAATTAGGCGGCGCAGACATTATCAGCTTTTCTCCTGAATTATTTTTTGAACGCGTAGGTCAAAACATGCGCATGCGGCCCATGAAAGGCACTCGTCCGCGTAGTCAAACTGGGAATATCACAGATGATGTCGCGATAGCGCAGGCCATGCGCGAAGAACCAAAATCACAAGCTGAAAACCTCATGATTGTTGACCTTTTGCGAAATGATTTATCGCGCCTCGCCACACAAGGCAGCGTCAAGGTTCCCGAATTATTCACGCTTGAAACCTATCCTACGTTGCATCAAATGACCTCCCAAGTCCGTGCGCAATTAAAGGATAATCTCTCATGGTTAGATGTCTTCAAGGGACTATATCCATGCGGGTCTATTACGGGTGCGCCGAAAATTCGCGCTATGGAAATCATCCATGAACTTGAATCTGGCCCGCGCGGGCCTTATTGCGGCGCGATCGGTTTTATCGCTCCTGACAATTCAGCCTGCTTTAATGTCGCAATACGCACCGCAGTTTTAGATCAAGGTGAATTGCGCTATGATGTCGGTAGCGGCGTTGTCTATGATAGCGGCGGGGCAGATGAGTACCGTGAATGCCTACTAAAGTCACACATATTACGCCAAGTCCCAGAATATGTTTTCGAGACTTTTCGCAAAGACCCTATGGGAAATTTCATCCGCATAGACGCACATTTATCACGGCTTAAATCTGCTTGCGAGATCAAAGGCTGGAACTATCCAGAGCGCGACATACAAACGGAACTACAAAAGGCGGCAAAGGCCAATTTAGGCCATGATATGCGCGTTAAACTACAAGTTAATCTTAATCATGCGGGGCAAGTATGTACCACGATGACGCAGTCTAATTTCACGCCAAACACATCTCCCTTATCTCTTGCCATATCACGTTATACCCTCAGCCCAAATATTCAAACCGCGGACATAAAAACGTCGCGCCGAACCTTTTATGACGGAGAACGCAAACGCATTCAGACCCTTGCCGCGCATGAAAAACTCGCCGCTATTGATGAAGTTATATTTTTCAACTCATCGGACTGTTTATGTGAGGGCTCTTACACATCTATCTATGTAGAAATTGATGGCGAGCTGTTCACCCCGCCTTTATCAACGAATATTTTACCAAGCATATTACGCAATGAACTTATTCAAACACAGCAGGTGCAAGTCCGCAGTTTAACAATTGAAGATTTGCGTAGCGCAAACGCTGTATTTTGCGGCAATAGCTTACGCGGGTTACTCCCAGCGCAGCTTGTTTTGAATAAAGCGCTCTGAAACATTAAAAGCTTTTAATTATCCCATTGACCTGTCTTTTTTGCTCGCTAAGGTAGATGTTAGAGGGAGAGTGATTGTACCATATATTTCGACATTTACGATCTAAAAAATCGACTTTCTCGCCATTCCTAAGTGTAAAACCCGCTTTGGTGATCTCGGCAGTCTTTCGAGTATGCGCCGTAATCATGAGCGGGGTATTTGGTTATGCTGCTTATGCAC
>JBDVGI010000257.1:0-2346 GCA_039962885.1 Litorimonas sp.
ATTATTTCCAATATTGCCTTGCGCCATAAAAATTACGCAGATCAACTGTATTACATGAATATGGTATTTACACAGTCAAACATGCTGACGGTGAATTTAATAGATGAAGACAAGCCGTTTAGCGTAGATAATATCTATTGCGAAAAAGATGATAATTATTTGGAACAATTCGTCAGTGATGGGCGGTTAGTTACAATTATTATGACGACGTGGAACTCAGAAAATACGCTTGAATATGCGGTAAATTCAGTCTTGGCACAAACGCACCAAAATATCGAATTTATCATCGTTGATGATGCGAGCTCTGATAATACAGCTAGTCTTATAAAAGATATGTCGGCTAAGGATTCCCGAATTGTCCCTATTTTGCTGACGGATAATGGCGGAACTTATGTGGCTAAAAACCACGGAAGGGCGATTGCAAAAGGGGAATTTGTCACCTGTCAAGATTCAGATGATTGGGCTCATCCACAAAAAATATCTCGCCTAGTTGAGGCAATAACGCATGATGATACCTTAATTGGGGTTGAGTGCGGGCATGTGCGTATCGCGAAAGATGCTGGCGTGCAACGTCGTGTGTCAGGCGCTATGCGTAAAGATGCATCCTCTCTTATGTATCGCCGCGAAGTTGTCGATGAAACGCTAGGGTTTTATGATGCGGTAAGGGCAGGCGCAGACGGCGAATTTAAATTTCGAATGCAAAGATATTATGGTAAAGATAAAATAGGGTACTTAAAGCAACTATTGTCCATTGTGGATTGGGCTGACGGAACATTGTCGGGCCAAGGGAGTGAATACGCTATATCCGCCTCTGGTGTGTTTTCTGCTGCAAGATTGGCATATCGTCAATCTTTCTATAGCGAGCATGAATATGGTTTATTTGAAACGGGGAAGTCCTCTCTATACCGGCCGCAAGATAATCGAAGTTCTTGATTCATGAATAGGGATAATACGTTGAAATACAGACTATCAATTCACGCAGAACTGTAATGAATTATGCAAGAAAATGAATATTGGAGCCGTCGGAAAGATATTTTATATTATCAGGTCGTACGTGTCTTAGCTTCCAAAATAGGCGAGACTGCAGGGTCTATTCTTGATGTTGGCTCTTCTGGGTGTCCCTATTTAGACTGGTTTGATTGGGTTCCAAATAAGACGTCATTAGATATCGATACGCCTTATCGTTCAATCGATGTTACATCCTATCAGGCAGACTTTCTAACATGGGACAAGGATCGTCATTATGATGTTGTTCTATGTTTGCAAGTTTTGGAACATGTCGAAGATGCCAAAAGCTTTGCTCAAAAATTATTAGATGTTGGGGGTGTTGTTATTGTTAGCGTGCCTTATAAATGGCCAGCTGGTAAATCTGATGAGCATATACATGACCCAGTCGATAGACAAAAAATGAAATCTTGGTTCGGACGTGAACCTAATTTCGAATATATTTGCACCGAAGTTTTAGCACCAGTTGATCGTTTAATTCAGGTCTATGATAAAATGGATAAGCCTTGGCGCGGTTTGAAGGCTCGGCAAAGTTTACTTAAGAATGATAAATAGCTCTCTGGTCTAAGCTTATTTTTACAGGGCTTAGGAAATTACGATTACTTTTTAAACTTACGTTTAATTTTTGTTATCACAGTGTCAGGTTTTTGATTGAAATTTTCCTCAATAAGAACCCAAGACATGTTGTCTTTAATACAGAAGAACGTAAATTCTGCCTTGGGAAATAATTTATTTAACCGTGAATAGCTAAACGATTGAAGGTGATGTTTCGGTAAAGGTGTTGCTTCGTTATATGGAACTGTGATGATAAGGTTTTTCTTAGCGACACGTCTTAATTCTGATATGGCTATCGCCATATTTTTATCATCCAAATGTTCGAGAACTTCCAGACATGTGACGACATCAAAATGGTTGTCAGGGAACTCCATATTTACGACGCTATGATAGTGCATTTGAATATGGTCGAACATCTGAATGAAGCCCGAATGCGGGCGTATATCGAGCCCTGATATAGAGGTTAGAGGCTTATTGGAGAGGGCAAGCATATTGACGAACTGTCCAGCCCCGACACCAATATCTAATATGGATACATTGTCTTTGATTTTATCCAAAATATATGACCATCGCAGATAATCTGGGCGCCGTAATAAAGCACTATGGGTGTCTTTATAATGCTCTCTATAGGTCTCAAGAATAAACATAGAGTTTTCATTGAGTTTTGAATTATCAATCAAAACAACATTTTTTTCACAATATGAATTCATGGGCTAATTTTTTCTGTAAATTTTGTATAATATATTATGGAACAATCCATCACTAACTTATACTCAATATATGGTC
>JBDVGI010000258.1:0-13820 GCA_039962885.1 Litorimonas sp.
GTTGGACGGCTTTGCGTCCCTATTTTTGGCCAAGCCGATGAAAAAGGGCGTGCGGTTGCAGACCACCTAGGTCTGGCCCTGCAGCTCACAAATATCATACGCGACGTACCAGAAGATGCCGAAATTGGCAGACTTTACTTACCGAGTGAATTACTAGACGGCGAAGCTATCACATCGCGCGCCCCTAATGCTGTGGCTAACCACTCTAGTCTCCCCCGTATTTGCGAAACCTTAGGGCTACGCGCAGAACAAGCTTACGATGATGCAAAAGCGGCCATAGCACAATGCGATCCCAAAGCCATGCGCGCGCCAATTATTATGATGAATGTTTACTATTTAAATCTAAAGCGCTTACGCAAATCGAATTGGCAACCGCAGGCTTTACTGAAAACGGGTAAATTACGCCGCACAGGCCAAAAACTAGAAAAATTACTCGTCGCACTACGTTATAGTGCAGCGCCATGAGCAAAACTCACATCATAGGTGCGGGCATGGCGGGTTTATCTGCCGCAGTAGAATTGACCAAGCTTGGTCATAAGGTCTGTCTATATGAAGCGGCTCCGCAAGCAGGTGGGCGGTGCAGATCCTTTTATGATAATAAATTAGACTGTGAGATTGATAATGGCAATCACCTGCTGTTGTCGGGCAATACTTCCGCCATGAATTACCTAAAGACTATCGGTGCGGAAGATGAACTCATCGGGCCTGACGCGGCAATTTTTCCTTTTTTCGATGTAAATTGTCAAAAGAGATGGGATATAGAATTCAATAATTCCCGTATTCCTTTTTGGTTGTTAAGCAAGTCAGCTCGGGTGCCTGAGGCTAGCTTTGGACAACATTTGACATTGGCGAAAATCTTAGGGGCTAAAGATCATCATGTTATCGCCGATTTCATTGACACCGATAATCCGCTATATGAGCGCTTAATTGACCCGCTTAGTGTAGCTGTCATTAATATGCCGCCCGAAACGGCGAGTGCGAAATTAATGGCAAATGTTTTAAAAGAAACAGTGATGAAAGGCGGGAGAGCGTGCCGACCTAGAATTGCAAAACATAGCCTCGCAAAAACATTCGTAGACCCTGCCATAAATTACCTAACAAGCCAGAGCGTGCATATTACATATGGCGCGCGGCTTAAATCTGTCACTCATGAAAATGAGCGCGTTAAAGTTTTGAACTTCATTAACAATCAAATTAATGTGGATAATCATGACACCGTGATTATGGCCTTATCGCCAGAGCCAACAGGTGAGGTTTTAGATTTCATTACCGCTCCAAAAGACTACTCCTCCATTGTTAACGCGCATTTCCGGCTCAACGCGCCAATAAAAACAGACTGGGCGGCGCCTCTAATAGGTCTCATTGGCAGCACAAGCCAATGGGTTTTCATAAGAGGCAATATTGCCTCAATAACCATATCCGCAGGTGATGCTTATCTAGGCATTAAAGCAGATGATTTAACAAAAACATTATGGGCGGAAATTGCTCCGCTATTAGGTCAAGACGCCCATAAAATCCCGCCTTCACGCATTATCAAAGAAAAACGCGCAACCCTTGCGCAAAACCCCGCCTTAGAACCCCTGCGACCCAAAAGTGTAACCCCATATAGAAACTTGTTTCTAGCGGGGGATTGGACAAATACCGCCCTGCCCGCCACGATTGAAGGGGCTATACGCTCTGGTGTTACGGCCGCAAAGCACGTTTCGTGCGAACCTGTTTGTAGCTAATTAAAAATAAGCTATAATAGCGCACGAACCAAAGGAAAGATTGTGAATAGTAAAGCTATGGAATTGGCACATAAAACTCCCGAAATTTCAGGTTTGGAAGACTTTCTTAAATCTAGTGCAGGCGGACTAAAAAATCGTCAAAATAAGGATGGTCACTGGCTGTTTGAACTTGAAGCCGATGCCACAATCCCTGCCGAATATATTTTCTTCATGCATTATATGGATGAAATTGATTTAGAGCTGCAAAAAAAATTATGCATCTATCTTCGCCGCATTCAAAACGAAGACGGCAGCTGGCCACTTTTCTACCAAGGCGATATGGATATATCTGCAACGGTTAAAGGCTATTACGCGTTAAAACTTGCAGGCGAAGATATAGATGCGCCGCATATGATCAAAGCACGCGAAATGATATTAGCTGCAGGGGGCGCGGAGCGAACAAATGTGTTTACGCGCTATGCATTGGCGCTATTTGGTCAAGTTCCATGGAAAGCCGTCCCCGTTATGCCTGTGGAATTAATGTCTATGCCAGATTGGTTCCCTGTGACGATATGGAAGATTTCCTATTGGTCACGAACTGTGATTGCACCGCTGCTAGTAGTTGCCGCCTTAAAACCGCAAGCGCGAAACCCTAATAACATTCATATCCCCGAATTATTTAAAGACGACCCTGAAACGATCAAAGATTACCATAAAAATGTAACAGGCAAATGGCTCGGAGATTTCTTCATTGGTTTGGATAAAATTCTGCGTGTGGTTGAGCCATATTTTCCTAAAAAGTTCCGTAAAAAATCTATCGATAAAACGGTAGAGTTTTTTACAGAGCGTATGAACGGCGAAGATGGATTGGGTGCGATTTTTCCTGCTATGGCCAATGCTATTATGGCCCTTGATGCTTTAGGCTATGACAAAAATGACCCCATTGTACTGACGGGTAAAGCGGCGCTTAAAAAATTGCTGACGGATGATAACGGCGAAATTTATTGCCAACCCTGTTTATCTCCTGTCTGGGATACAGCCCTTGCCTCGCATGCAATGCTTGAAGCTGGGAATGAAAGCAACATAGCCGCCGCAGAGCAAGGCTGTGACTGGTTAATTGAGCGGCAAATATTAGAGGTCAAAGGCGATTATATCAAAAAAGCCCCTGACCTTCGCCCAGGCGGATGGGCTTTTCAATATTGGAATGATCATTACCCTGATGTGGATGATACGGCTGTTGTGGGTATGGCTATGCATAGAACAGGCGACCCTAAGTATAAAGAACCTATCGCCCGCGCCGAAGAATGGATTTTAGGGATGCAATCTAGCAATGGTGGCTGGGGGGCTTTTGATATTGATAATGATAAAGACTACCTCAATTACGTTCCATTTGCCGACCACGGTGCCTTACTCGACCCGCCCACAGAAGATGTTACCGCCCGTTGCTTGAGCTTCTTGGGTCAAATTGGTCATGATAACTCGCACCCTGTTGTAGCTAAGGGGCTAAAATACCTCAGAGAGACACAAGAAGATGACGGATCATGGTATGGACGTTGGGGCACAAATTACATTTACGGAACATGGTCTGTTTTATGCGCGCTAAACATACTGGGCGAACCGCATGATGCACCTTATATTCGTAAAGCCGTTGATTGGATGCTCTCACGGCAAAATACTGATGGAGGTTGGGGCGAGGACGGCGCGACCTATTACAATGATCGTAAGGCGGAAAATAAAGCCAGTACGCCGTCTCAAACTTCATGGGCAGTTCTGGGCCTCATGGCTGTTGGCGAAGTTGATAATCCCGCGGTGCGGCGCGGTATAGAATTTATCATGTCTGCCAAAAACGAGGATGGCAAATGGGAAGAACCTTGGTTCACGGCTGTGGGTTTTCCTCGTATTTTCTATCTGCGGTATCATGGGTATAGCTCATATTTTCCGATTTGGGCAATGGCGCGTTATCAGAATCTGAAGAATAGCAACTCTAAAACCCCAGCCTTTGGAATGTAATGTGGTCAAACGTATTGGTCTCATCACAGGTATAAAGCTTGAAGATAATCTATTGCGCAAAGGGTTTAAACAGGCTGGCTGCTCCGATATTTTGACAGCATGCGCGGCGGGTCGTGTCGAAGGTGCGCAAGATGCAGCTTTGAAAATCATAACCCAAGGGGCGACCCATTTGATCAGTTTTGGCGTGTGCGGCGGCTTATCGCCCTATGTCAAAGCTGGAGACCTAATCCTAGCTGATAGCGTAACTATGGACGGAGACGTTTTACAATTGACCCACAATTGGCATAAAGTGGCTTTTGCTAATTTCCCTAACGCACGAGCAGGAAAAATGCTGTCCGTAGCGATGCCTATAACAACTCCGCAAGACAAACATAATGCCCATGAAGCCACCGGCGCTGTAGCTGTAGATGTAGAAAGTTTCGCCGTTGCGCAAATCGCGGCAGCCCATAAACTACCCTGCATTATCATACGGGCTGTTTTAGACAATGCTACGCAAAGTTTGCCAAAGGCTGCAATGAGCGGTGTGGATGACACAGGGCAAACGCGGGTTTGGCCCGTTATTGCCGCGTTATTAAAACGGCCTCAGGATTTGCCTGCCTTACTAAATCTTGCTCGCGATTCAGGGCTTGCACAAGATACGCTTAAAGTAGTCACAAAAAAAGGCGCTCCAAATTTTTGGGCGCCTTAATTCGAGTTTTATGTGATTGAGCCGATTACTCGGCGGCGTCTTGACGCATCATTTCATCAACATGTTCTTCGTGAACGTCGTAATTTCCAGGACGTTGTTTTGACAAGTCGATTTCAGGTGCCATTGGGCCTTCGGTTTTAATTCCTCGTAACGCAACACCAATAGCTTTAATCGGGTGATGTAGCATATCCATAACCGTTGTCGGCTCATAGCCACAATGGGCCATGCAATCGGAGCATTTTTCGTAATTTCCGGTGCCGTAACTATCCCAATCAGTATCTTCCATGAGTTCTTGGAATGTATCCACAAAGCCTTCGCCAATAAGATAGCATGGTTTTTGCCAACCAAATATATTGCGAGTTGGCATTCCCCAAGGCGTGCAGGTGTAGCTTTGATTACCCGCTAGGAAATCAAGGTATAAATGTGAGTGATTAAACTCCCATTTCTTTCCTTTACCTAGGCGAAAAACATCACGGAACAGGTTCTTTGTTTTCTCGCGGTTCAAAAACCCGTCTTGATCAGGTGCCCGCTCATAGGAAAAGCCTGGAGACATCGTGACGCCTACGCCAAGCTCTTTACAAAAATCCATATATTCCGCAATTTGCTCTGCGGTTGTACCTTCAAAAATTGTTGCATTTACATTGACATGAAAACCAGCTTCTTTTGTAGCTTTGATTGCTTTGATCGCACGGTCGAATACACCATCTTGGCAAACGGCCTTATCATGCTCTTCTTTTAGACCGTCCAAATGGACAGAGAAGAACAAATAATCTGACGGTTCAAAGAGATGCAATTTTTTCTCAAGCAATAAGGCATTTGTACAAAGTGAAACAAATTTCTTACGGTCAGTAATGCCTTTGACGATTTCGCCAATTTCTTTGTGTATGAGCGGCTCACCGCCCGGAATAGCTACCATTGGGGCGCCGCATTCATCAACGGCTTTCAAGCATTCTTCGGCAGATAGACGTTTACGTAGAATCGGATCGGGATAGTCAATCTTCCCGCAACCTGCACAAGCCAAATTACATTGAAAAAGCGGTTCTAGCATAAGGACTAGCGGATAGCGCTTATTGCCCTTTAGACGTTGTTTCATCACATAAGCGCCAACACGCGCTTGTTGAATTAAGGGTACACCCATGAACTTATCCTATTTTGTTACCTAAAACTTAGGCTGATACTCTTTCCGAAGACTTAATATGCCGCAATTCCACTGGAATGTTGAACTGCACATTTTCATGAATACCGTCAAGTAATTCTATTGTGTTGTAACCCTCATCCCCTAGCACATTTAGCAAGGCATCAACAAGCACTTCGGGGGCTGAAGCGCCCGCAGTTACGCCAATAATATTTTTCCCATCAAGCCATTCAGCTTTTAACGCAGACGCATCGTCAATCAAATAGCTCGCCATCCCCATTTCGGTCCCGATTTCGCGCAAACGATTCGAATTCGATGAGTTTTTCGCGCCAATAACTAACAGCAAATCAATTTGCGGAGCCATATCTCTAACCGCTTGTTGGCGGTTTTGTGTCGCGTAGCATATATCTTTAATGTCGGGTCCTTCAATGGCTGGAAAGCGAGTTTTAAGCGCATCAATAATGTCGCGCGTATCGTCTACAGACAATGTTGTTTGGGTAACATAGGACAACTTATTGGGGTTCATAACCTCAAGGTTTTCCACATCACTGGTAGATTCGATTAGATGAACTGTTCCGTCAATTTGCCCAAGTGTGCCTTCGACTTCTGCATGACCTGCATGGCCTATCATAATGATTTCATAGTCTTTTTTAGCGTATCGTTGCCCTTGCTTATGCACCTTGGTGACTAAGGGACATGTCGCGTCAAATGTATAAAGCTCACGTGATTTAGCATCGCTTTCTACCTTACGCGATACGCCATGAGCGGAAAACACCGTTACAGCGCCGTTTGGAATTTCATCAACTTCCTCGACAAAGATAGCGCCTTTTTGACGTAAGTCATTGACGACATATTTATTATGTACAATTTCATGTCGAACATAAACAGGGGCGCCATGTTTTTGCAGGGCTCGTTCAACAATATCAATGGCCCGCACAACTCCAGCGCAAAAACCACGCGGCTGAGCCAGTAAAATCTTTTTTTCGTTATGCTTCACAATATTCATTCCGTAATCGGCATTTTCACTTATCTATACGCATTAATATGAATCGATGACGTTCAAAGTTGCCCCTATAGCTCTAATTCTTCGTATTGCCAAAAAGCATAATCATATTCAAATAACATTTTATGTCATAAAACGTGATGGACTGGTACTATATGTGATGGTCAAATTTATTAGTGTTTAAGACCTCAAAGCATTATTTTGGCAATTTTATCTTTCACCCGAATGCTGTGCGCGTTATGGAAATGATAGAATCATAAAGGTCAAAACGTGGCATCATCCAATCTCTCACATCCGCTTTTTGGAGCCGACCTTAAAACGCTTTTACGTTTAATTATAAGTTCAGGCGGAGTGAGTCCCTCAAAAATATTGTTAGTCTTTTTATTGATATTATCTGCGATTGGCCGCCTGCCTTTTACGGCGCTTGAATATCTATATGTTATGATACGGCGCCCTAAAACAGAGCCCATAGCGCCGCCAATATTCATCCTTGGTCATTGGCGCAGCGGGACAACACATCTTTATAATATCCTGAGTAAATCTAATAAATTTGGCTATGTGTCTCCCTTCTCCACGGCTCTGCCATGGGATATATTACTCATAGGCCGACTATTTGCGCCGCTGCTACGGCGTAGCCTGCCCGATGGACGGTTCATTGATAATGTTAGTGTTACGCCAGATAGTCCCCAAGAAGATGAAATCGCGCTCGCCAATATGACCCCTATATCCTATTATCAAGCGATATATTTCCCCAAGAAGTTTGACCAATATTTCCAAGACGCAACGTTCTTTGACAACTTATCTGAAAAACAAATTTCTAAATGGGAACGTGTGCTGCGCTATCTATATCTTAAACTAACGCTTGACCAAGATGGCCGTAGATTACTCATAAAAAATCCAGTTTATACAGCTCGTGTTGCGCATTTACGCAAAATGTATCCAGACGCAAAATTTATTCATATTCACCGAAATCCCTATAAGGTTTTTGTCTCTATGCGGAATTTTTATGAGAAGTTACTCCCGCAATTTGCACTGCAAGATTATAGCCACCTGGACATTGATAGCGTTGTTTATAAAACCTATAGGCGTATGATGACTTCGCTTAAGCACGAGACACAAGATCTACCCGACAGTCAATATGTTGAGCTTAGCTTTGATGACTTACAATCAGACACTATGGGACAATTACAACGTATATATTCGCAGCTAGGCCTTGGGGATTTCACCGAAGATGAAACAAATTTCACAGCATATTTAGAGAGTGTTGCCGACTATCAAAAAAACAAATTCGAAATATCTCCTGACTTGAAAACGAAAATAGACACGGAATGGGGCGATGTCATGGCATTATGGGGATATAATGCCAATTCCTAAGTCTATCATATTGATAACTTGCGCAGGCTTGACGGCTTGCACATCCGATTTCCTGAAACCTAAATTCCCCCAAGCTCAATGCACGCGCATCTCTTTGTTGGATAACGGGAAAGCCGTTATTGGCGTCGAAGATATGGTTTACGACGAAACCGCGCAAACGCTTTACCTCTCCGCTTATGATCGCCGTACACATAGTTCTGGCGGGATTTACGGCTTGCCTTTAGCTAATGCAGCAACAGCTGCAGCCCTCACGGTTACGCCAATACTTACCGATATACACCCTCATGGAATGGACCTTATACGCGATGGTTCCAAACTCACCTTAAGTTTCATTGACCGACAAGGAGATGAAAATGAGAGGAACCCCGTCATCCGCACTATATCTTGGCAAGATGAAACCCCGAATAGTTTGACCGAAGGTCAATCGTTTACAGGGGCTGAGCTTTGCGCGTCAAACAACCTTGTCCGCACCCCTAATTGGGACAGCAATGAGGCACCAATATACGTTACGCAAGACCATAAAACTTGCACCCGTAAAGCCCAAAGCCGAGAAAATATATTTTCGCCTAATCAAGCCAGTATGGGGTGGATTAATTCCGAAATCCCAGTACCGAAAAATGTTTTGACTGACCTGTCATTTGCGAATGGGATTGCATTTTCTGAAAATTTAGACGTCATATATGTCGCCGAAACGCGAAAAAAACGCGTCGTCGTAAAACATCCACATTACTTTAATACAACGCCTATAAAGCTCTCGGGCGGGCCAGACAATCTCACCCGCAACAAAGATGACATTTACGCCGCTCTCATCCCAAATTTGCTTGCCTATTCACGGTTTCAGAAAAAGCCAAAGAAACGTGTCAAAAGTCGTTTTTCGATCATCACCCCGACTTTTTTTCCGCGAGGAGATAAACCAAGAGAGAATTTTGCCACATTTTCCACGGTAACCTATGATGTCCCTGCCCCTGTCATTTCAGGCGCAAGCGTCGCCGTAAAAGCGGGAGAATATATATGGCTCGGCTCGGCTTATGACACAGCTATAGCTCGCTGCACCCTTCTCGAAAGTTCTTCATTATGATACAAAATTCTAATAATAATACGGTGCTTGTCACAGGAGCTGGCGGATTTATTGGCGGACATCTTATACAGCAGCTCACCGTGCTTGGTTGGCATGTCCGCGCATTTGACATAGCCCCGCCTACTCCAAACCTTCCGTCCAATATAGAGTGGGTTCAAGGCTCTATACTCGATATGTCTGCGCTTGAGGACGCTATGGGTGGTGTGCGGCATGTTTACCACATGGCAGCTCTGACACATTTGGGCGTTCCGCAAACACAACGTTATGAGCAAATCAATCACGTTGGCACGCGTAATGTAATTACACTGTCTCGTATGCTCGGAGTTGAACATTTACTCATCACATCAACAGAGGTTATTTTACGCGGATGGCAGGATGATAATCCTGCGGCCTTAAATGAAAGTGATCCTCTACCTAATATGGAAGATATGGCAGGGCCATATTGTCGTTCAAAATTGGCCGCAGAAATTATAGCGAGAGAGGCTATAGCAAATGGCCAGGCAATTTCAATTTTATACCCAACGGTCCCAATTGGTGCAGGAGACGTGAACCTTACCGCGCCTAGCGCGATGATTAAGGCATTTATGGATAAACCGCCGCCTGCTTATTTAGACTGTGTGTTTAACCTCGTCGCCGCTCAAGACGTGGCTAAAGCTCATATTCTGGCAGCGCAAAATCCAACCGGAAAGCGCTACATATTGGGCGGAGAGACAGTGGAGATGTCCAAATTATTGACACTACTTGCACCATTAACAGACAAAAACATGCCGCGCCGTGCCGTGCCTTATAGCCTCGCGGTTATAACTGCCCACGCCTCGCAAATGCTCGCAAAATTGACGGGTAAAGCGCCGCTCGCGAGCCTTGAAGGTGTTCGCCTTGCTCGGCACAAAACAATCATCGATAGCAGCAAAGCACGCTTGGAGCTAGGTTGGACGACAACCCCTACAAAAACAGCTTTAGCACAATGCGTGAATTACTTGAAAAACATGTGATTTATTTTGATGCGGTCTTCATATGCGCTAACAGTGCATCAACGCCATCACGGCTGGCTAAAGACGAAAACTCTTTGCGTTTACTCACTAACGGAGAAATGCGTTCGACTAATACATCTAACAAGAAGGGTTCATCATCAATCCAGCGCAGCCGCCAATCTATTGAAGCTTTTTTGATACCGTTTTTATCAACCAGCTCACTGCGAACAAGCGCTTCTGTATCGCCGCGCAGACGGCTCGCTTTCACATTGATTTGACGCTCGGCTAATTCACCAATCTGCGCTGCAAATGTCGCAGCAATATAGCTTGGAAACAAAGCTTCATACTCAGCGCGCTGCGCATCTGTTGCAAGTTCACTGGGCGCGCCTTTGAATAAAAACTTTCCAATCGATTCTGTTGCCAATTTGGCTTGCAACACATCACGATAAGCAAGATCACGGCTCGTATCTGATAAATCTGAGCGCTTAGCAACATCAGAAAGCTCAACAATGAGAGCTTGTGTAAACTTTTCTGCTTGCGTTTTATCAGCGGCAAATGCGGGCGTAGCCATTGCCGTAACGCTTGCAACTAAAAATGTTGCGCTAATAACCGAGCGTATGGCCATGAGGTTAAACCCGCGGCGCGTAGAGGCGTTGTTCAAATTATAGTGTGACATTGTTCTTTTCCAATATGTCGTTTCTGTAGACCCTATAAAGCAAATTTCGCCTGTATCTCGTCTGAATAAAATCATCAATTTCATGACATTTCTGTCACTTACCCTCACGATTATGCGATTATATCTGCGCAGATTTGGGCCGTCCAAACCATTTCATCAAGCTCGGCGTTACAAAAATAGTGCAAATAATCACCCAGGTTATGGCAATCATAAGCAACGCGCCCATGCTAGAGGTGCCGCGGTGATCTGAAAATGTCAGACTGCCAAATGATGCAATCGTCGTAAATCCACTAAACAACACTGCGCGCGGCGTAACCGTATCAAAAACCGACTTCAAAGCATCTGATTTACGAGATTGCAGCGCGAGATGTAGGCTACTATCAACGCCAATTCCGATAAGTAGAGGCAGAACAATGACGTTCGCAAAATTATAAGGCAACCCGAAAATAACACCCGTTGCCGTGGTTAAAATGCCCGCCAATAACAACGGAACCAACATAATGATAACAAGCTTAAATTCTCTAACGACAATATAAAGCAATATCGAAACCATAATTAAGGCTGCGATTATCGCCTTAAGCATCGCGCGTTGTATGATGTCGCCAGCCTCTTGAATAGTCCGTGCAGATCCAGAAATATTTACACTAGATGCGTTTGAGCTTTGTGTTGATAAAGTTGATGCTGCTGATTTCACATCAGAGATAAAGGCACGTCTATTCGTTTCATTGCGCAAATCCTTATTGGGAATGATTTCAACGCGTGCGCGGCCATTTGCGCTTGTATAGCGCGATGCAATATTATCTGGAATGGAACTGCGAGTGACTTCGCTTGCTTGAATTTGATTGCGTAAACGCTCAAGTTCGTGCGGCCAGTAAAACAATGTATCTTCTTGTGAGCGGCGCATGAGTTCTGAATCAGTTTTGCTCGGCACGTCCCATCTGCTTAGGACTTCAAAAAGACGTATTGAGGCCGCATCACTTCGGCCTTGCAAAGCCTCTTTCAAACGGCCCGTTGGGTCCGGCTCAATTGGATAACCCTGCCCTTCGCCAGACACAGCAAATTCTAAACCAATCACGGCGTAATCTATGAGTTCAAGTTTATCGCTTTGGTCTTCTGGGATAAAACTCCATATTGTTCTGGCTGATTTTACGCTACCGAGCTGCTTAAAGGCTTCCGCGGCTAGGCGGGTGTCATCTTCATTGGCAGAGAGGTAATTTAACCGAAACGGCGTTGTCTCCGCGCGGTCGAATAATTGATTAAATGCAATAACCGATGGAGCCGTGCGGCTTCTTAGGGCCATAGGGTCTGCGTCAAACCGTGCATTAGGCAGTAAAACTGTCCCCAAGACAGCTATGACAATTACAAAGATAGCAACTTTTGGCCTTAAGCCATCAGCTATAAACCCTTTTTTTTGCATATGCGGAGTTATAGATGAGGCTTTTGGGGATATGTTTTTAGGCGGCGGCAACGCAGAATATATGGCTGGTAAAAAACTTGTCGCAACTAAAAAAGCAACGACAACCCCAATAGCTGCAATTATGCCAAGTTGTGACATACCTACAAATTGTGTCGGAACGAAAGCTAGAAACGCCAAGGCTGTTGACGGCGCCGTTAAAACTAAGGCCGTACCAATTTGCCGTGTTGTTCTGTAGAATGCAGCCGAGGGCGATTTCCCTAGCCCGCTTTCCTGACGAACATGCAAGAGCAAGTGTATCGCGAAATCAACCCCTAAACCGACCATTAAAACTGTGAACGCAATTGATACCAGATTAAGCGCTGTGAAAATACAGGCCGCTATGCCTGCCGTTATAACAATCGATATAACCAGAGATATTAACGTGAAAAAAGCCAAGGTCAGTGAGCGCAAGGCCCATAGGAGCAATAAGCCCACTAAAATGAAAGATATGAAAAAGGCGAAACCTATACCGCGGCTAACACTTTGTAATTCATCCGAGCGTAGCACAGGATTACCTGTGACAAAGACCTCTGGATTCAAACCTGTTTCAATTCGCAAAGCTTCAATGCTTTGTTCTATCGCCTCTTGCACAGTAGCCGCAGGACGCAAGCGTGTTGTATCCAAAACTGGGTCAAGGGTCAAAATGCGTTGAAATGGCGGTTCAAGGCCTTCAACAAATGCGGAGCGCCAAGATAAAGCCTTCCTCTGCCCGTTTAGGTTTGCCTCAAGCGTATCAGAAACAGCGTTAAACATAGTCTGTGCTGTGTCATTCTCTTGCGTCGCGGCTTGCGCTAGCGCATCGAACAAGGATGGCAAAGTCGGGGTAAGCGTTAGGCGTTCAATTAACGGCGCGGCTTCGGTTAATTGCGCGAGAGTTGTTTCAAGCTCTTCAGTGCTTAAAAATAATAAACCATTTTTTTGAAAAAACGGATCAAGTTCTGGATTAAAAATTGATTTTATATGTTTAGACTGACTCAAGCTTTGAGTTAATTTATCTGTGAAGAAATCTGCCGCGTCAGGGCTATCAGCCCGAATAAGGACTAATATTTCATCACTAGTTTGTGGGAAAATGGCCTGATAGGCAATTTGATCTTGGCGATAAGGTGTCTTTGCATCTATCATTTCGCTCGTATCAGTGTTGATACTGAGATTTCCAGCAGCAATTACGCCCGCAATAATGGCGGCAATCACCCAAGTTGCCAGAATAAAAAATCGGTATTTTTGGGCAAAGCGCAGCCATAGGTTAAAGCCTGCTTCAAGACGAATATGAAAAGATGTGTTTTGAGTAGCTTTAGCCATACCGCTTAATTATCATTCAAAATCGGCTAAGTTATCATCTTCAAAATTTTCATCTTCGAAACTATCGAATGGATCCGAGTCTTCATGGATATTTGTTTCTCGACTTTGATTATAAAGCGTACGTAAATTCACATATGGATCAGCAGATTCGCGGATAGCTTTTAAGCGTCCATCTTGCTGGGCGCGTACATTTAAAACAGTTGCGGTATTTGCGCTAAGAATAGCCTCTGTCTCCCCGTCAAAATTTATGCGCCGAACAGGGTTTGCCACGATGTCGCCCGCGCGTCCCACAACATCACGTAGATTAGACGGACCTAATAACGGCAAAACGATATATGGTCCCGCAGGAACATTATACGTCCCAAGCGTTTGCCCGAAATCTTCTTTTTGATATTGTAGTTCTGGCTCTGTAGAGGCCAAGTCA
>JBDVGI010000259.1:0-30971 GCA_039962885.1 Litorimonas sp.
GGCCGCACATTTGCAGAATTTCCGCTCTCTCACCGCATTAAAGCTTACGGCAATGATGGCCGTGTCACCGTTCATGGGCTTGAGGTTTTTAATGCCAACGCCCCTGCTATAACCTTGTCAGGTCATTTCGCTAATTGGGAAGTTATGGCCACCGCTCTAACTCAATCAGGCCTGCCCGTGCGCATTACTTATCGTAAGGTAAATAACCCCCATATTGACGCGCGCGTCATAAAACAACGCGAGGCTTATGGCACAAAATTCCTTGTGCAAAAGGCGACCCATAAAAGCGGGCGCGAGCTACTTACGACCTTGAAAAATGGTGAAAGTATCGCGATTTTAAATGACCAGAAATTCAACACGGGCATCTCTGTACCTTTTTTCGGTCATGAAGCTATGACAGCGCAAGGAGCTGTGCGTCTTGCCATCAAAACAGGACGGCCTTTATTACCCATGGTGGTCGTGCGCCGAAAAGCTAAATTTGACGTGACATTCTATCCCCCGCTCGAGCTAGCTCTGACGGGCAACCGAGAGACAGACATTCGTAATGGGGTTATTCAGATTACGGAATTTATCGAAGCTCGCATCCGCGAAAATCCTGCCCAATGGTTCTGGGTTCATCGTAGATGGCCTAAAGATATTTACCGTAACACGCCAAGCAATTAAGCGGTTTTTTGAACCTTCGTATCATCCCACACGCCAAATTCATGCGCGATACAACGGTCAATCAAACAGCGCCAAACAGGTTCGGCTATATCGGCAGATAAGCCTTTATCTTTCGCTTCTGCCAACACCTTGTTAACGACATCTTCAATACGCGGTGCGTCATAAACCGCCTCGCGGTTTGGCTTGATACGGGCGGCGGCATGCATATAGCCTTGGCGGGTCACAAGCAAACGCACAAGTTCGCGGTCAAGCGCATCAACGCCTACACGCACATCCGTCATGGTTTTGCAGTCTTCGGGTTTAATGCTCATGTTTAGCACCTGGCCATTGCGTTAAAAGTTCGGGGTCAAGATTACGATTACGCCACTTTAGACGCCAGCACAAATGTGGCCCTGTAGAGCGGCCTTTTGACCCAATCGTTGCGATTTGTTCGCCACGCTTCACGCTTTGGCCGGCTTCTACCAAAATCGTATCCGTATGCAGATACATAGAAATCAAGCCTTGGCCGTGATCGAGCATGACCATTGCGCCTTCAAAATATAAATCATCATCCGCCAGTGATACAATACCGTCCGCAGGGGCGTAAATTGGCGTCCCCACAGGTGCGGCCATATCAACGCCGTAATGTGGGCGCTTTTCCTCGCCGTTTAATATACGTTGCGCGCCGAAATTGGTGGTTTTACGAAAGTCTTTAACGGGTGATGTAAACCCGTCTTTGAATCCAAGCTCCGTTTGACGAGAGGCAAAGCCAATTTTTTTGCGCGCAGAAGAGCTACGGATACGTTTGAGCTGCGCCTCAGAGAAGGTTGAAACTTGCGAGGGCGGCAGGCCGTCAATGCGGGAGATGTCATAATCACGCGCGGCCAAGTCAAATGTAACGCGCTCACCTTTTGCTTCGATAAAGTTTTCTTTTTCGTCGCGGTCAAAGCCGATAATGATATGGCCATCTGCATCGGCATTTTCGAAGTAAAAATCATCTTCGCTACGTGCGACTTTGACTTTGGCATGAGGCGCAGTTTGGCACAAAACCGCCCCGCCTTGTTGGGCCACGCCTGTACAGAAAATTACTGGTTCTTGGTTAGAGACAGGAATGTTGACGTGAGGCTGTGGAACAGCCAAATTTTCTTCATTCGCTATAGCAACATCCAAATCTGGTTCAGATATTGTGAGTTGAGGCGCCGCGTCTGACACATCCTGCGCGCAAGCTGATCCTGCGAGTGCAAATGCCAGCATGAAGCTCGCAAACCACCGCATTACGCACGCGCCTTTTTTGCAATATCTTTTTGATAGGCCACCAAAGACGCTGCGGCATCTTTATAGGCTTCTTGGCGGTCCTCACTCCAATACCGCAGACGGTCAAGTGGAATTTGTTCGCCTGTTGTAGCGCATAATATATAAGCGCCCATTTCCATGATGGTGAAATCTGACGCGCCAAAATGGATTTTGGCTTCGCCTTGGTGTTGGAATAAAGTGTTCATGGCTTCTATCTAAGACTTTGCGATGCAAATGAAAACATACAAATCCGTTATTAAAACAAATCCGCCTGTGTTTTATCGGTGGGTTTAGGGGTTTTGCGGGGTTTTTTGGTCTTTGGCGAGACTTTAGGGGCCGTATCAACCACCTCGTCTATCACCGCTGCGCGCGCGCCATCAGAAAATGTTAGGCGCACAGCCTCCCCTGCCGCTACGGCGTCTTTGGAACGAATAACCCCGCCAGTTTCGTTTTGTACAAGCGCGTAGCCGCGTTCCAGCACACCTTGATAGCTATAAGCATCGAGCAATTTTGACGCCCGTAGTAATCTTTGCTCTTGCCGTTCAATCATGCGGCGCGAGGCGGATTGAGCGCGGATGGCAAGCTGCCCCGTTTGGCGAGATTGGTCATCTAATCTGCGCTGCACAGTCTCTGGACGCAAACGCAAATTGGTCAGTTGCGCAGATTTCGTATCAATCAGGCGGCGCGGCGCGGGCAAGCGCAAGCGTTCTAATTGGCGTATTGACGGTTCAAACAAACGTGCAGCGCTGGGCAGGCGTGCAAGCGCTAAATCGAGCTGTTGTTGCGCGGGAGACAGAACCGATTGTAAGCGCGGGAGGCGGGCGGCGGATAAGGCTGTTTTGCGCTCATTCACATTACGGCGCAAACCGCGAGAGAGCCGTAGACCGTAATCGGCGATACTCTCTAGCCAATCAGCCCGAACAGGTACTGCGACTTCCGCCGCTCCAGTTGGGGTCGGGGCGCGGTAATCGGCGACATAATCAATGAGGGTCCAATCAGTTTCATGCCCAACGGCTGAAATCAAAGGAATCGTCGACGCCGCCGCAGCGCGGGCGACGCTTTCTTCGTTGAAGCACCACAAATCTTCCATAGAGCCGCCGCCGCGCGCGACGATAATCACATCAGGACGCGGAAAGCCGCCGCCGTTAGACCTAGAGCCATGATTAAATCCTGTAATCGCGCTTGTGATTTGCTCAGCGGCCTTTTCGCCTTGCACCAAAACTGGCCAGACCAAAACATGAGCGGGAAAGCGGTCTTGAATTCGGTGTAAAATATCGCGGATCACAGACCCTGTAGGCGACGTTACAACGCCAATAGTTTTAGGCATAAAAGGCAGCTCTACCTTACGGGAGCTATCGAACAGACCTTCTGCGGCGAGCATTTTTTTGCGTTTATCAAACAATGCCATGAGAGCCCCTGCCCCGGCCAGCTCCATATTATCAATGACAAGCTGATAATTCGAGCGGCCTGGATAGGTCGAAAGCTTCCCGTCACAGATGACTTCCATGCCTTCTTCGGGCCGCATCGTCAGGCGCGACATCACCCCCTTCCAAATGATGGAATTAATCACGGCCTTATCGTCTTTAACGTCCAAATAACAATGGCCAGATTTGGCAATCGTGACGCGGCCAAGTTCTCCGCGCACGCGCACACGACCATAGGTTTCCTCAACCGTGCGCTTTAAAGAGAAGGCCAGTTCAGACACCGTATATTCATGGGCATTTGTTGTCATATTATTTTCGGTATAACTTTCGAATGGGTGTGGATTCGGACCTAGCTTTACCCTAAATAAACGCAAAGGCAATTCACAGATAGGCAAACACTATGAAAGTTTTACTGATCGGCTCTGGCGGGCGTGAACATGCGTTGGCTTGGAAACTATCCCAAAGCCCGCTTGTCACAGATTTAACCTGCGCCCCAGGGAATGCTGGCATCGCGCAAGTCGCCAGTATCGCTCCTATTCCAGCCGATGATCTCATCGGTATATTAGGCCTTGTCCAAAGCGGAAGTTATGAATTTGTAGTTGTTGGCCCCGAACAGCCCTTGGCGCTTGGAATCGTCGATATGCTCGAAGAGTTAGGCGTACCTGTTTTTGGCCCAACCCAAGCCGCCGCTCAGCTTGAAAGCTCCAAATCCTTCACCAAGGATTTCTGCAAACGCTATGAAATTCCAACAGCCGATTACGGCGTTTTTACAAATATAAAAGACGCGGAAGCTTACCTGAAAAACATGAGTGCACCCTATGTGCTTAAGGCCGATGGTCTCGCAGCTGGCAAAGGCGTGGTTATCGCCCAGACACTCAAAGAGGCCGAAGCAGAGCTAGCTGAATTTTTCTCAGGAAAATTTGGAGACGCCTCAAGCAAGGTTGTCATCGAAGAATTTATGCATGGCCAAGAAGTGAGCTTTTTTGCCATTTCAGACGGGACAAGCGCAATACCTATGATTGGCGCGCAAGATCACAAACGCGCATTTGACGGCGATAAAGGCCCCAATACGGGCGGTATGGGCGCCTATGCTCCCGCGCCTATTTTTACGCAAGATGACCTCGAAACAGTGATGTCCACCATAATAGAGCCAACCGTTCAAGGCATGTCAGAGGACGGAAATCCGTTCAAAGGTGTATTATTTGCAGGGCTAATGATGACCTCTGACGGGCCTAAATTAATTGAATATAATGCCCGCTTTGGTGATCCTGAATGCCAAGTCATGATGCGGATGCTGGAATCCGATCTCATGGACATTTTCATCGCTGCCTCCAAAGGTAATCTCTCCAAGTTCAAATCGCCAAAATGGAATAACCGCCCAACAGTCAATGTTGTCTTGGCCGCTAAAGGTTACCCAAGCGCTTATAAAAAAGGCACAGAGATAGGCGGAATTGAGGCCGCCAATGACATGGAAGACATTGTTGTTTTTCACGCAGGCACAAAACTAGGGGATGACGGCACGTTGCAAGCCAATGGCGGGCGGGTGCTAAATATCACCTCACAGGCGAGTTCCCTAGAAAATGCTGTCGAGATAGCCTATAAAGCGATTGATGATATGATTGATTGGCCCGATGGATTTTGCCGCCGTGATATTGCGCATCACGCCTTAAAACAGACATGATTTTCCCAGTTAATCCTGTCATTAAATCTGGGTGAAGACATAAACAATAATAAAATATAACAAATTGTTCGGGGAAGACCTATGTTGAAAAAAATATTATTTACAGGTGTCGCAATCCTGCTTAGCAGCGCCGCACTTGCTCATAAAGGCCCCCATGAAACCTATAAGGATTTCACATTAATTCATGCTGGCCATGTTCTAGTTGTGCCCGGCGATGATCCGCTTACAAATCATACAATTATTATCCATGACGGTAAAGTTATCGGAATTGAGCCAGGTTTTATTGACGATAAGGACGCCACCATTATTGACGGAACAAATCAATTTTTTCTACCAGGTTTGATTGACAGCCATGTGCATTTAGCAATGGAATGGAGTCCAACATCGCGCTGGGATGATGTCACCAAAGAATCTGGGGACGTTGCCTATGACGCTGCGGTCAATGCAAAGAAAACCCTCATGGCAGGTTTTACTGCCGTACAAGATGTAGGCGGCCCGCCCGAAATTTTTGCTCTGCGCCGCGCCATTAATGCAGGCAAATTTCCTGGTCCGCACATCCGCGCAGCTGGCAGTGCCGTATCCATTACAGGCGGGCACGGCGATGTTCACGGCTTCAAAGAAGATATATTAGATTTACAAAGCCCAGAGACCATCTGCGACGGGCCTGCTGATTGCCGCCGCGCGGCTCGTAAGGCCGTCAAGTCTGGGGCTGATATCATTAAAATCACAGCAACAGGCGGGGTCTTATCAAATACTAATGCTGGTACGGGCCAGCAATTTTTCAATGACGAGCTTAGCAGCATTGTCGAAGCCGCTCAAAAAATGGGCCGCAAAGTCACCGCGCATGCCCATAGTAAAGAAGGCATAGAAAGCGCGCTGAAAGCGGGCGTCAAATCTATCGAACACGGTAGCTACATGGATATTGAAACCGCCCGTCTGTTTAAAAAACATGACGCTACATTAATCCCAACAGTCTTAGCGGGAATGACCGTTGTCGATTGGGCAACCAATTATGATATCTTACCGCCTAATTCCGCGAAAAAAGCGTTGGAAGTCGGCCCTGTCATGCAAAATATGGCAAAGATTGCTTATGAAAATGGCGTCAATATTGCCTTTGGAACGGATAGCGGCGTATCTAATCATGGCAATAATGCGCAGGAGTTTCAGTACTATATCACCGCAGGTATGAGCGAGATGGAAGCTATACAAACCGCCACGGTTAATGCGGCAAAACATATCGAAATGGACGATAAAATTGGAACGTTAGAACCTGGAAAATTTGCCGACATTATCGCTGTTGACGGGAATCCGCTTGAAAATATTGACGAATTACTCGACGTTGATTTCGTGATGAAAGGTGGCGTGGTTTATAAGGGGCAATGATTTTATTGCAATAATCACCCCTGCTTTCACATACGCCAACCCTTAATAAACATCATCCAAAGCGACATGAATGGCCTTCAGTGTAGGGATGAACGTGTCATTTGTCATGGTAATCTCGCCATTCACAAGACCGAATATTTTTTTCGCCTCAGAAGACTTAAAAACTTCATCCCATGCTGTTGGAAGTTTTTCTCTTGATTGCGCATAAATCAGATCATCCACAGAGATTTCAGGCCAAAATTTTCGCGCTGAGACAATGCCCATTTCTAGGTCCAAAACATACGCATAAACTCGCTCCTCAATGTCGGTCGGATCGTCTGGAGATGTGCCGTAAGCAATCCAAGGATGAATGTCTTTGGTGTAATGTTCAAACGGGTTCTTTTGAGGGTGCGCATAATTATATGAACCATCATTCATACCATCTTGAACTAGCTTTCCAGCCCCGTCATATACGGCTTCTTTGTGACCATCCCGATGTAAGTAGGTTGTATTTTCTTTTGCTCCGCGCATTTGATGAATTCTGACTTCAGACGTTTGCGACAGCACAAAGAAAACCATGGCTTTTTCTGTATCCGTTAAATCAGCATCTGCACCATTGGCGCACAGGGTCATGAAAGGTAATATAAATACCCCTAATAGGAAAGTTTGTATGAATTTCATAGTCCCATCCCGCGATTGAATAAATTTCATTATCTAAGTGGGTGATGATATTATACACGCAAATATTAAATTTAAACTAAAGTTAAGACTTCTGCCCTGTTTTTCACTCCATCCCAAACACACGCCGCGCGCTGACGGCGTCGCGTTCGATTTGCTGTCGCAAGGCATCGAAGCTCTCAAATTTTTGCTCTGGACGCAGGAAGCTCCGAAAACGCACGGCAATATGAGTGCCGTAAATGTCTTCATCAAAATCCAAAATATGCACCTCTAGGCGAGCGTCTTCCCCACCCACAGTTGGGCGGTTGCCCGTATTAGCCACAGCAGGCCGCCAATTATCTTCCCCCTCCAACCGAACCTCAACGCAATAGACGCCGAACTTTGGCCGTACGAGATCGCCAAATTCTAAGTTAGCCGTTGGGAAATTAATAGTTCGGCCACGCTGCGCGCCTTGCTGTACAATGCCGTCAACAATCCAAGGACGCGAGAGCATATGGGCCGCATGAAGCACATCACCTTGCTGCAAAGCTTTGCGAATTTCTGTGCTACCATATTTACCGTAAAATTCATGTAGACCAATTAAACCTAATGCGCTCACGCCGATACCCCGCTCTGCGCAAAGCCGTGTTAAGCTGTCTACATTACCGCAGCGGTTTTTGCCAAAACCGTAGTCTTCCCCGACAAGCACATGTTGTGTTCCAAGTCCTTGGTGTAGAACTTGCTCAGTAAATTGCGTATCATCCATCTCTCGCAATTCCTCATCAAAAGGAATTTCATAGAGATAATCAACGCCCAATTGCGTCATGATTTGCGCGCGCATATTTGCGCTCATAAGACGAAATGGCGAGGCGTCTGGTTTGAAAAACCGAAAGGGGTGGGGACGAAACAAGCCAATACCCAACGGCGCATTCATGTCTCTCGCGAGCGTTTTAGCCTGCGCAATAACTGTTTGGTGTCCACGGTGAAGTCCGTCAAAATTCCCTAGCGCAATCACTGCACCTTTATCTTCGGGCGCAATTTCTTTATAGCTTTGCAAGGTCTTCATAAAGCGTGAATTTATTCTACGGGGCGTTTACTAACCATCACACCCGCATCGCCGCGGCAAATCTTTTTCCCATCCACTTCGCAGTAGCAGCGCATTTTCACGCGGCCCGATCGCTCATTAATTTCCATAACTTCGGCAACGGCGATAATTTCATCGCCAATAAATGCAGGCTTTCGAAACCGCAAATTCAACTCAACAAATAATGCCCCCGGCCCTGGCAAATCATTTCCAAGGACAGCCGAGATAAAACTCGCTGATAAAGCCCCATGCGCGATACGCTGCCCAAAGGGCGTTGTTGCCGCAAATTCAGCGTCAACATGAATGGGGTTATGGTCACCCGTTATATCGGCAAACGTATTTATCATCTCCTCGGTGATGGTGGCGCGGGTTTCTGCGCGCATGCCTATCGATAGATCTTCTAGATAATATTTTACGTTGTCAGCCATTATGGTTTCATAAGCCCCCGTTTAAGGCGCAGTTCCTCATTATTTTATCTGTATTAGCAGGGCTTGAGCCCATGCGCTATACTAATTTTTACCATGTGAGTCTTGGGCCTATATATTTGGCCGTAATATCATGTTTATGTAGCAACCCTTTCAGTTGCCGCTCGGTTTCGGCATAAAGCCCGTCTTGAATAAAAAGACAATCATAATTTTCACGCTGCGCACCGACTAAATCTGTGAAAATATTATCTCCAATACATAAAATACGTGATTTTGGTGGAACTGCGCCTAACAGTTCATCAAGCCATGCCCGGCACAAACGATAAATCGGCGCATGGGGCTTGCCCGCATAAATCACATTACCGTCCATTTTTTGATAAAGCTGTGCCAGCGCGCCGCCGCAATAGACAAGCTTATCTCCGACCTTCACTCTCACATCAGGATTAGCGCATATAAATGGTAGCTCTAATTTGCGGGCTGTCTGTAACAACTCTCTATAATCTTCGGGCGTTTCATCATCATCAAACGGGCCTGTACAAGAAATAAAGGCCGCATCATCCAAATCAGAGAAATGCAGTTCCATATTCTCATAAAGGACATCATCGCGTTCTGGCCCAATTTTAAAGGCCGGGCCCGGAGCGCGGCGTGAAATTTCGTCAATCGTTGCATCGCCAGATGTCACAATCGCATCGTAAAACTCACCTTGATTGCCAATTTGCTCTAAAGACCGCGGGATAGCCACACTCGGTTTGGGCGAATTGGTTATCATAACAACAGGACCGCGGGTTTGACGAAAGCGTTCGAGGGCCTGCGTGGCTTCGTGGTGCGGAAATTTACCATTATGCACAACGCCCCAAATGTCGCAGAGAATTGCATCATAGTCATCGGCAATTTGCCCAAGGCCCGCCAAAGGTAGAAAATCATTATTATTAGACATATGGCGCGATTAACCCTATGCAACCAGACTAGCAAGAGCTTGAATGCGCTTATGTCTCTTTTTTCAAAGCGCCGATATTCTTATCCCAATTCTGGCCATCAAATAGGATTGTCTTTGACGCTTTAATCGTGCCGTTTTCAATGCAGCGTAGATTGACGCTATAACTATCAGGGTGGCTGCGCGGGACGTAAAGCGGTTTGATGCCGCAGATCTTGCAAAACATATGCTGGGAGGCATGTGTGCCAAATGTGTAAGTCGTGAGCGTGTCTTGCCCGCAAATGAAGCGCAAATCCGTCTTAGGAATAAAGACATGTTGATAGCCGCTCATCGCGCAGATAGAGCAGTTACATTCCGTTACGCTGGCCGCGCTTGGGGCGGTAAATTCAAATTTTACGGCGCCACAATGGCAGGATCCATTATGCTTCATGTTCTTATTATATCACTTGCGCGCACCCAAGAATAGAGGCAAATGGCCCTTATGAGTGATCCTAACACAGCCTGCCAGATATATTTGCTAACGCCGCCCGTCATCGACGATATTGGAACGTTTTGCGCGCAGCTTAAATCTGCACTCGCAACTGGCCATGTGTCGGTGTTACAAATTCGCCTTAAGGAGACCAATGGTGATACCTTAGACGATTCAGCCCTCATTCAGGCAGCAAAGCCTATTGTCGATATCTGCAAGGCAGCAGGTGTGAGTGTTGTTCTGAATGATAGACCTGATTTAGCAGCCCAACTTGGCGCAGACGGCGCACATATTGGTCAAAATGACATGGACTATTTTTCATCTCGAGACGTGCTTGGCGGGGATGCAATTCTCGGCGTAACCTGTCATAATTCAAAAGAACTCGCATTTGCGGCGGCAAGTGCGGGGGCGGATTATGTGGCTTTTGGAGCATTTTTTGACACGCCGACCAAGGCCCCTAAAAGCCGCGCCGAATTGGAGATTTTATCATGGTGGCAAGAAGCTGTCGAAATACCGAGCGTCGCGATTGGCGGGATAACTGTAGACAACGCCGCGCAAATCATCAGCGCGGGCGCAGATTTCATAGCGGTTTGTTCGGGTGTTTGGAATTACAAGGGCGGACCAGACACTGCACTCGAGCAGCTCTCGCAGCTTTGTTTGGAACATTCACCAGCCTAAGTCTCTTAAGCGCAGCACCAGCCTTTGCCCAGAGCGGAAAAGCACCGGTTACGCAAGGACTGACAAATCCTGTAACATCAAACCTACCAACTCAAAGTCTCATCAATCCCGATGAGAAACTTGCCAATATAGAAGCCGCAATTCGCGCCTATAAGGCCGGTCAATTTGCACAAGCTTCGTCTCTAGCCAAAACGGCTTACAATGCAGGCAGTATGGACGGCGCCGTTTTGCTTGGCCACATTGATCGCAAGGGAGAATTGGGGACTGTTAATTATTCTAGCGCGCGGCAATGGTATGAAAAAGCGGCGCGCTTATCTCATCTTGATGCGTTGATGGCGCTCGCTAATATGGGGGTCAACGAACAAGGCGGTTTAACCAAAACAGATGCTGCAGGTTATTTGTCCAGAGCCGCAGATCGCGGCCGCGTGGAGGCAATGGTTGCTTTATCAGATTTATACAGAACAGGCGACGGAGTTGCGCAAAGTGATGAGCGTTCCCGCGAGTATTTAACCCGCGCCGCCGAGAGTTTTGATATTGAGGCCAATAAAAAACTAGGGGATAGTTATTTTAAAACAGATCCGAAAAAAGCGCTTGGATATTATGAAGCCGCAGCCAATGCTGGCCATATTGAGGCCTCTTATATTGCAGGCGTTATGTATGCTGAAAATTTCAACATAAGACCCAATTCACAGCGCTCTGCCCAATTATTACACCAAGCCGCGCGCGGCGGACATGCTGCCGCACAAGCCGATTACGGTCTTTTAGTTTACCAAGGTTACGGCGCTAAACAATCAGACGAAGGGGCCGCAGATTGGTTTCGCAAATCCGCTGAAGGCGGCGATAGTGAAGGGCAATTTCTATATGCCTTTACTTTGGCCAAAGGCGAGGGAATTGCTCAAGATTATGAAGAAGCCTATTATTGGATATTACAATCTACAAATAACGGCGTTGATGATTATGATAAAGACAGACAAGAGCTACGAAAGCGCCTAGAGGACAATGTTGACCCAGACGTCTTAGCCCGAGCCAAAGCCCGCATAGGTCAATAATGAGTTTTGTAAATAAGGCCTTTAAATAAGGTCCAGAAATAAGGTCTTCTGGGCCTGCGATAGCTAACCGCCTAAATGGCTTTTCACAACTGCGCCTGCTTTACCCATATCTACGCGGCCTGCATAATTAGACTTAAGCGCGCCCATAATTTTGCCCATATCTTTTAGGCCCGTGGCGCCGCTATCTTCGATAAGGCCAGCAATGATGGCTTTCATTTCATCATCAGAGAGCGGTTGGGGCATAAATTCACGGATAATATCAATTTCCTGACGTTCGCGTTCTGCAAGTTCAGGGCGGCCATTATCGTCGTAGGTTTTAACAGATTCTTCGCGTTGCTTGACCATTTTTGAGAGCAAAGACATAATCTCAGGCTCATCAATTCCTTGGCAACGGTCTTTCGCGCGCGCGTCAATGTCACGATCTTTAATCGCCGCAGAGACAAGGCGCAACGTAGATACGCGCAAACTGTCCTTGGCTTTCATCGCCGTTTTAATCGCATCAGAGATATTATCTCTTAATATTGTACAATGTGCCATTTTATATTTTCGCGTAATCGCGACCTTTTATATGGCCTTACATATTGGCCCATGCCCATTTCTATTGAGCTTGATTATACCTATCAAGCCCAATTGCCAAGCATGATAATGCTCTATCCATAAATTAGACTCTGAATAAAATGATAGGCGTTTACGTCCATATCCACAAAACATATCATTTTACTCTTGATATGCCCCCCGCCTTCATTAAAACACCGCGAGGTAGAGACAGTCTTTACCGCTCAGGATCGTGCCGTTAAGAATTATACTGAGACGCATCATATCCTTAAGAATATAGTCGTTGAACTGCAGAGCTTTGGACATTAAATTATGAGCGCTAATTTTACACCCGAAAAATCAGTTACAGCCATATTAGTTTTAGCCAGTGGTGATATATTTTATGGTCAAGGCATAGGACATATCGGAGAAGCCGTCGGAGAGGTTTGCTTTAATACGGCCATGACGGGTTATCAGGAAATCCTGACCGACCCTTCCTATGCCGCGCAAATCATTTGTTTTACCTTCCCGCACATCGGCAATACTGGAACAAATACTGAAGACGAAGAAGCCAGTAGCGAGCGCGCACAAACTGCTGCGCGCGGCGCAATTTTTAGGTCCTCCGTCACGCCTGCCTCAAGCTGGCGTTCAGATTCAGAGTTAGGCGATTGGCTGACAGCGCGCAAAATCATCGGTCTTTCTGGCATAGATACTCGCGCCCTGACCGCTTATATTCGTGATAATGGTATGCCAAACGGGGTTATCGCGCATAATCCTGATGGAAAATTTGACATTCCAGCTTTGACCGAAAAAGCGAAAACATGGGCAGGGCTTGTTGGTAACGATCTGGCCAAAGATGTTGCCTCGCAGGATACATTTGATTGGAATCAAGCACGTTGGCAATGGCCAGACGGTTACGAAAATAAAACACAAGCTCGCAAAGTTGTCCTGATTGATTACGGCGTAAAGCGTAACATATTGCGCAATCTCATTAGCTCAGGCTTGGCCGTCAGTGTCGTACCCGCAGCCACATCCGCCAAAGATATTTTAGCCATGAAACCTGACGGTGTGGTTCTCTCGAACGGGCCCGGTGACCCGCAGGCGACAGGAGCCTATGCTATTCCCGTTATTCAAGACTTAATTGCCGCTAACATGCCAATGCTTGGCATCTGTCTGGGTCACCAAATGCTCGCACTCGCGCTAGGGGCCAAGACAATAAAAATGGAGCAAGGCCATCACGGGGCCAATCACCCTGTTATGGACCACACCACAGATAAAGTTGAAATCGTCTCCATGAATCACGGCTTTGCCGTCGATCAAGACAGCCTCCCTGATACAGTGGAGCAAACCCATGTCTCGCTATTTGACGGAACAAATTGCGGTATTCGGCTAAAAGGCAAGCCCGTATTTTCCGTGCAACACCATCCCGAAGCCAGCCCTGGCCCGCAAGATAGCTTTTACCTGTTTGAGAGGTTTGCAAACGCACTTTAAGGGTACTGGCGCGTGTTAACCGCTGCCAATCTAGCTTAAGTTGACATTAAACATGCCTTATGACTATTAATTATCATCTGCATGTTATCATGCTAAGATGGAGACAGTCATGAAATCACGTTACATTATCGCCCTTGCTGGCCTGCTTTCGCTGACAGCATCTCCAATACATGCTCAAGAAGGATTACCTCTAGATTCAGATATTGTAGAACTCGTTACGGGACATCCGCGCTCAGTTGCCAGAATTAGAAACCCAATCGGTTACTGCATCGCCAGAGAAGTAGAAGATTCCGCTATGGCAGGTGTAAAAAGTTCTCGGCGTGCCGCAAATCGTATCATAAACAAATGTAATATCGCTGGGCCAGATTTCGATAAGACCTACGCTTCTGGATTTGGATCAGAGAGACTGGATCATTACGAAGCAGTAGATATATACTACCCAGTTTATTATGATCTGATACAGCGGCAAAAAGTAAATGCCCGTATCTTGCCAGAGGTTGATCTTGTCACTGTCAAAACCGTAGAGCCCAACACATTTGTTAGGGTTGGGGACATTGTACGGTTTGATATTACCATTACAAATAATGCTGATATCCCAGTCAATAATGTAATCTTAGAAGATGACTTGCCAGAGGAGCTCACCCCGACTGCGGATAATGGCCGCGTGACATCAGGACAATATGATCTCGATTCTAGCACTTGGGTGCTTGAAACCTTAGGCTCAGGTCAAACAGCAAGCTTAACCCTCGAAGGGACTGTCAACATTCCCTTACAAGCCGGCATATCTGGCGAAGTAACGCAGCAACCTACCGAGAACACTAACACAATCTCTGTTGAGGGCGCAGGCGTTGACGAGATGACACGCAAACTATTTGAACTTACCAATAAAGCCCCCGCAGCCAACAGCGACCCTAGCAAGACAACTCCTATTTTCATCACAAATACAACAAGCGCTGCCACAAGCGATAATCCAGATGGGAATACAGCAGGGGATATATTATCCGTATCAATTGAATTACTACAGTAAGTCTTAAATTTTGCGGCAAACGCCCATGCGTATATCCAAAACGGTTTATAGTATTACGGTTTGGCGACGTCAGGCAGTTCGGGTTTTGTGATAATAACAGCCTTTCGCGTTGCAAGGTCGACACGCACAGTCTGTCCGCCATAGCCGTGAACGCTATCACGCGCGCGGATGATAACGTGGGTTAGGTTTTCTGGGATTTTGACTCCAGATAAGCTGCGCGTAAAGGGCTGCTCATCAACATGAGGGTGGCCTAAAACACGTTCCGCAATCCGCTCACCATCGGGGGATAGAACTTCCCAATTATTAGCATAATGATCCCAACCAGCATCGTCATGACGCACGCTCACCGAAAATTGCCATAAACCTGTGCGCGTTTTTTTGGCTTTAACCTTCACAATATCTGCCTCGCCTGCCGACGCATGAGGCGCCATCATAGCCGTGGCTGCGACCATCAAACATAAACTTAAAGTCAGTTTTTTTGAAGCGTTAATGCAAGATGTCAATAACATCATTATTCGTCCAATATAATCTGTATAATCTGTGAAAACGTCTATGGTTTGCAGTCTAGATCAACCAAGCCCTCAATAAAAGTCACAAAAAACGGAAGAATGGGGATCTTATTGTGACACTCACGGGTTAAAAGCCGCAGACTTTAGGTTTTCTGCAAAGGTCTATTGCGGTATTTTTTCGCTATCTATAATGGCTTGTTGGTTGTCCAAAACTCGAATTTACAGACAAGTTTGATGGGATAAATATGACCCCGCTTAGCGAAAATTTGCGCCAGAGATGGAGTCAAATCACCCCAACTGCATACTTTCTGCAGCACTTAGAATGGCTTCTTTGGCGGGCCGTGGGATGACACCCGTGATAGAGCTAACATAGCCGCCATCTGCTTCATGAAAGATACCCAGATCGGGCGAGATGGTTTTGAGACGAGCATCAAATAACGCTGCAATTTTGACGGCGAAATTTGGCAGCTCGCTTTTCGGTATTTTCTCCGCCTCTGGATAGGCCTTGCGCAAAATCGCGGCAATATCTTTGAACCAGAGCGTATTGCTTCCCGCTAGCAATCTACGGCCCGCGGCATTGGGCGCACTCATCGCAGCCACATGCAAAGACGCACAATCACGCACATCAATAATCGGATAGGCTAATTTAGGCAGCATAGGAAACTCTCCTGAAAAGAGCGCGCGAATAATTTGCAATGATGCTCCGCCATTGCCGTAAGTATCAGGGCCAAGCACAAGCCCCGGACAAATCGTCGTCAAGCGCTCTGGCATGTTTTGCGTATTAACATAGGCCCAAGCGGAAAGTTCTGCGCGGGTTTTGGACACGCTATAAGCTCGTAAAGGTGTCCAATCAGGGTCTGACCAATCTGCCTCGGTAATCATCATTTTACCTTTACGGCCCTTTTGACCCATCATAGCCACCATAGAAGATGTCATGACGATACGTTCCGCCCCTGCCGAGAGGCCATGTTCTAGAACACGTTGCGCGCCCGCACGGGCTTCGGGGACGAGGGCTTCGCGGTCTGATGGGTTTTCAAACGGAAATGGCGAGGCGATATGTTGGATATAGCGGCAATCCTGCACCGCATCGCTCCAAGCTGCGTCCATCTCAAGGTTTGCACTGACAAGCTCTAACTTGGACACATCCACACCTTTTGCAGCCAAATTATCAACGACTTTTTGTCCCTTAGCCACATTGCGCACAGTCCCGCGCACGGCATAACCTTTTTCTAAAAGGCGCTGCGCGACATGGGACGCAATAAAGCCCGTAATGCCTGTAATTAATACGCGGTCAGTCATGGATCTACCTTTGGTAATCTTATTTAATTTTATTCGGGCAGCTTTGATTGTAAATATCTATCGCTTCGGGCATCCAGCGCTCAAAGTCACTAACGCGGGTTTGCGGGGATGGATGGGTGGATTGGAACTCTGGCGGAGTTTGGCCGCCTTGCGCGCCCATACGCGCCCATAGTTTTGGCGCTTCGCGCGGATCATAACAGGCACGAGCAACCAAAACTAATCCAATATAATCAGCTTCGCTTTCATGCTTACGCGAAAATGGCAGGGCATAGCCATATTGCGAAATACCGCCAAAGACGCCCATAACCGCACGCTGCGCGCCGTAATCCATGCCGCCTGCACCCATAGACACACCCGCGCCAACAATGCGCTGCATATTTTGCTGCGCCATACGTTCCGCCCCGTGATGAGCCAGCGCATGTCCAACTTCGTGGCCCATAACGACGGCCAAACCATCTTCATTTTCCGCGATTTGAAACAAACCTGTATAGACAGCTGTATATCCGCCCGGCAAAGCAAAAGCATTGGCTTGCGGGCTGTTAATCACATTAAATTGCCAATCAAAGCCCGGGTCTTCGGGCGCGGCCGCGCGGGCAATGCGCGCGCCAATTGATTTGACAAGATCAACCTCCAACCCGCTTTGCATGACATTGCTGCCATTATCTGCGAGAATTTGCTGATAAGATTGCAGACCTAACTGCATTTCTTGAGCAGGCTGCATCGTCCGAAGTTGCTTACGGCCCGTGAGCGGAACCGTTTCTTGGTTGGCGAAATAATATATCGCCGCGCCAATCGCAAACAGGACCATAATCTGCCAACGAAACCCTCCGCCGCGCCGAACGCCTCTGCCCATCTGGCTAGATATATTTTGCCCCGCCCCGCGTCCCAAGTTAAAGTTTTGCGGTGCCATTTGGCCCATATATTGACGGCCACCATAACCCGCACGGGCTTGATTGTAGTGAGCTCGGGTAGAATATCTGCGGTTATTCATTCGTGTCTATTATCCCTAATGTATGTCTGTAGCATATCCCCATAATCATGCGCTTCTAACATAACTTATCTATTTCCCCAAAAGGTGCTTACGGATAATTCATGTCAATTATAGCAATATATTTAAATGTATTTTAATAATATACACTTTATGCGTGTGTATGTATCGCATTTCCTTACTTCGTCCATCTCTGAGTCTTTTTTGGAGCTTAAGTCTATGCCTAGCAACGGTTTTGGGATTCTGTCTTGGGCTGACCTACCGCGCAACAGCTATAGCGCATCACTCGCATGATAATTTCAAAGCTACCTCCCCCACGCAATATTACGAAAATGAGACTTTCAGCTTTATGAAAGCCGTGGACGGGGACACGCTCGATATTATAGACAGCCATTCACAACAAATCCGCATCAGACTGCACGGCATAGATACTCCAGAGCGCGGGAAGTTTTACTTCTCTCAGGCCACCAAACAGCTTGAGGCTTTGTGCAAGGGGCAAACCATCCGCCTAAGCACAATCGGTGATGGAAAGTTTGGCCGTATCTCGGCTAATGTGACGTGCGGAACTATATTTGCAAACGCGGCGCTTATCGAATCAGGAGCCGCTATTGTTTCAATACAATATGCGAATGAGCCTAGTTTTTATAAATTACAAAATGGGACGCGGCGAGCCTGCAAAGGGATATGGACAAAAGAAATTGAGAAAACCTATCCAAAAAGCCGCCTAGAAGGCCATAGCCCTATCCAAGGGTGGGTCAAAATCACCTCACAAGAGAATTGCCTGCACTCAAATAGATTATAAAATTGATTAGACTAAAGTTTTGCAAAAATTTTCGGAAAAGCCATAGGATTGACTTGTAAGCTCGTTGGCTAATCTATAGGAGGGGGCAATTTGGTTTTCACCGCCAGATTCTTGTCACATAAAACGCAAGCCTAGGGTCTATTCCATGCCGAAAAGAACTGATATTAAATCCATCCTTATTATCGGGGCGGGACCAATTATTATTGGCCAAGCTTGTGAATTTGATTATTCAGGCGTGCAAGCCTGTAAGGCCCTGCGCGAAGAAGGCTACCGCGTGATATTGGTTAATTCTAACCCTGCCACAATCATGACTGATCCAGGCATGGCCGACGCAACCTATGTTGAGCCTATCACGCCAGAAATTGTCGAAAAAATCATCGCTATCGAAAAGCCAGACGCTTTACTTCCGACTATGGGCGGGCAAACTGCTCTTAACACTGCGCTCGCGCTCGAGGAAATGGGTGTATTACTGAAATATGGCGTCGAAATGATTGGAGCCAAAGCCGATGTCATTGATAAGGCCGAATCGCGTGAGCGCTTTGCCAAAGCCATGACAAAAATCGGATTAGAAAATCCGCGCGCAACTATCGTTACCGCACCTGTCAATGCAAACGGTGAAGTCAATATCGCTGAAGGCGTTGCTGAAGCCGTTCGCAAATTACCCGATACAGGCCTGCCCGCGATTATTCGCCCAGCCTTTACCATGGGCGGGACGGGCGGCGGCGTAGCCTATAATATGCAGGAATTTGAGGAAATTGTTCGTTCTGGCCTCGCGGCCTCTCCGACCAATGAAGTTTTGATCGACGAATCTCTTTTGGGTTGGAAAGAATATGAGATGGAAGTTGTCCGCGACAAAGCCGATAATTGTATCATCATTTGCGCCATTGAAAATATTGACCCTATGGGCGTACATACAGGCGATTCTATCACCGTAGCCCCTGCCCTAACGCTCACCGATAAAGAATATCAACGCATGCGCGATGCTTCAATCGCTGTTCTGCGCGAAATTGGCGTAGAAACAGGCGGCTCTAACGTACAATTTGGAATGAATCCCAAAGATGGACGCATGGTTGTGATTGAGATGAATCCTCGTGTGTCGCGCTCATCTGCACTGGCTTCCAAGGCAACAGGCTTTCCAATCGCCCGCATCGCGGCAAAGCTCGCCATTGGATACACACTTGATGAACTTGACAATGACATCACGGGTGCAACCCCTGCCGCCTTTGAGCCTACAATTGACTATGTTGTCACAAAAATCCCGCGTTTTGCTTTTGAGAAGTTCCCTGGCGCAGAGCCTGTTTTGACCACCGCAATGCGGTCTGTTGGTGAAGCTATGGCGATTGGCCGTAGCTTTACAGAAAGCCTGCAGAAAGCTCTACGGTCTTTAGAAACAGACCTCACAGGACTAAACGAAATTCAGTTCAATACCGACGACGAAGACACACTCAAGCAAAACATAAAAGCACGCCTATCCATCCAAGCGCCTGACCGCATTTTAGTTATAGCCCAAGCCTTTCGTCACGGCTTTACGCTGGAGAAAATTCAACAATATACCAGCTTTGACCCATGGTTTTTGCACCAAATCGAAACCCTTATCAAAGCTGAAGATTGGATCAAAGCCAATGGCATGCCGCAAGATGCCGATAGCTGGCGCGCGGTAAAATCCGAAGGGTTTTCAGATGCCCGAATTGGTGAGTTGACAGGTAAGAGCGAAAAGGCTGTTCGTAAAGCACGCCGTAAGGCGGGCGTGCGTCCTGTGTATAAACGCGTGGATACCTGCGCGGCGGAGTTTACCGCCAAAACACCTTACATGTATTCCACCTATGAAACTCCAAGTTTTGGAGGACAGGTCGAAGACGAAGCCCGCGTGTCAGACCGCAAGAAAGTTATCATTTTGGGCGGCGGGCCAAACCGCATCGGACAAGGGATTGAATTTGATTATTGCTGCTGCCATGCCGCCTATGCCCTTGATGACATCAACATCGAATCTATCATGGTCAATTGTAACCCCGAGACAGTTTCCACCGATTACGACACTTCTGATCGGTTATATTTCGAACCTCTCACTGAAGAAGACGTGCTTGAATTAATTACGACGGAAATACAAAGCGGAGAGTTGCTTGGCGTTATTGTGCAATTTGGCGGACAAACACCGCTGAAATTGGCCGAGGTTTTAGAGGACAACAGCATACCCTTATTAGGCACAAAACGCGATGCGCTTGACCGCGCCGAAGATCGGGAACGCTTTAAAGACTTAGTTGAAAAACTCGGCCTAAAACAACCTAACAACATGATAGCTCGCAATGCCAAAGAAGCTTTAGAGGCCTCCAAAACTGTCGGCTACCCTCTTGTTTTACGCCCATCAAATGTTTTGGGCGGGCGAGGGATGGAAATCGTCGATAATGAAACAGAACTTAACCGCTACATCACTGAGGCCGTAAAAGTCTCTGGCAAATCTCCACTCCTTATTGACCAATATTTACGCGATGCTGTCGAAGTTGACGTCGACGTCATTTGTGATGGAACTGAGGTTTATGTTGCAGGAGTTATGGAGCATATCGAAGAAGCTGGCGTGCATTCAGGCGATAGCGCCTGTTCACTCCCGCCCTACACATTGTCTGACGACATTGTCACAGAATTAGGCCGCCAAGCCACAGTTTTGGCACTTGAATTAGGCGTCATTGGCCTGATGAACACGCAATTTGCTGTCAAAGATAATCAGGTCTATTTAATTGAGGTCAACCCGCGGGCATCACGCACAGTGCCCTTTGTCGCCAAAGCTATTGGACAGCCCGTGGCAAATATCGCCGCCAAGGTCATGGCCGGTATGAAGCTGTCCGAATTTGACTTATCCGTACGCCCAAGCGAGCACATCGCCGTCAAAGAAGCCGTCTTCCCCTTTGCACGTTTCCCAGGTGTTGATACAGTCCTTGGTCCCGAAATGCGCTCAACAGGCGAAGTTATGGGTATGAGCAAATCCTTCGGCGTGGCCTTTGCAAAAAGCCAGCTTGGCGGCGGCGTAACTTTGCCAAAATCAGGTACAGTCTTTATGTCAGTTCGTGAGCAGCACAAACCACTTATGGCGGATCTCGCGCGGAGCTTAATCCAGCTTGGGTTTAATATTATGGCAACAGGCGGAACAACGAAGTATTTACGCACGCAAGGCATAGAAGTCGAATATGTCCGCAAAGTGCATGAGGGCCGCCCCCACATTGTCGATGCCATGAAAAATGGGCAAGTACAGCTTGTGTTCAACACGACCTCTGGCAAACAATCTCTCAAAGATAGCTTTTCGCTACGGCGCACCGCGCTCACGCAAAAAATCCCGTACTTCACAACAGCCGCCGCAGCGCGCGCAACCGTTGAAGCCATAAAGAGTATGAGCAACGACGATTACGAGGTTGAAAGCTTACAAAAAATAGCCGCGAGTTAAGCGTCATTTTATTCTGGCACTAGGGCCATATAGACAGATAGAAAGCTAAAAGCACTAGAGTTGAAAAATGAAACTTAGGAGTAAGTCACGTGATATCTATTGACTTTTTGGGATTATAACGACAACAAAGCTTATCTTTTTCTATCTTTCGTCTCCTTTCGAAATTGAATTAGAGCTATGAAGCGGCAGGGTGGCACCCCTGCCGTTTTTTTGTGATCAAAATTTCAGTTATTTTGCGCTATAAAACCTGTCAGCATCAGGCCCGAAAGCATCGTGAAAAACCCTTCCAAACAAAAATAACCCGCCGATAAAGGCGGGCTATTTCATAGGGGTCTCGTATTCGGATATAACGGTGGGACATTACATCTTTACACATTCTTAATAGTTAGTGATAATTAAGTCAATAACATTAAACTCACATGACAGAATGGTATCTTCTTGGTAAGGATGACCTCTCTGAATTACATTTCGGACAAAATATCCACATCATCGAAAATTATCTATTGATTATTGAACGATAAGCCCTATCTCTATTGCGCTTAGATTTAAGGATTACATCATGCAAAAATTCCCGATGACTGTTGGCGGACATGCCGCACTAGAAGTCGAATTGAAACATTTGAAATCTGTAGAACGTCCTGAAATCATCAATGCGATTTCCGTTGCGCGCGACCATGGCGATTTATCTGAAAACGCCGAATATCATGCTGCCAAGGAAAAGCAGGGCTTCATTGAGGGCCGTATCCAAGAACTAGAATCCAAATTATCGCTAGCGCAAGTCATTGATACAACAAATATGTCGGGCGACACGGTACGATTTGGCGCGACTGTTAAAATCGTCAATGAAGATACCGATGAAGAAAGTACCTATCAAATCGTTGGCGAAGATGAGGCCAGCGTAAAAGATGGCAAAGTTTCTATAACATCTCCCATTGCAAGGGCTATGATCTCCAAGGTCGTTGGTGATGTCTTTGAAGTCATCGCACCGGGTGGATCAAAGGCTTATGAAATCTTGGCCGTGAGCTATAACTAACCTATGGCTCAAATCCCGCAGACCTTACATGTCTATGTTATATCGGACGGGCGGGCCGGCATCGAAAACCAAGCTTTGGGCCTTGCAGAAGCCCTAAAACGACATGTGAGTGAGATATGTCCGTTGGAAATACTGCCCTATCATATTGCCCACGGCCCAGCCTTTAAAACGGTCTCGCCCAAGCTACAATTTACAATGAAATCCCGTCCGCAAGATTATGGACTTCCCAGTCACAAAGCACCGCAGATGGCCATTGGCTGCGGACGGCAAGCCATCGCGCCGCTCCTAGCTTTAAAAAAGGCATTTCCAGATGTGATGACAATATATGTGCAAGACCCGCGCATGACTCCGGCAGAATTTGACCTTGTTATCGCCCCTGAACATGACGGGCTGCGCGGTGATAATGTTGAAAACATGATCGGCTCGCCAAACCGCATCACAGATGACAGGCTCATTGGCGAGATGCTTGGCTTTAGTAACGGATTAACCGAGCTACCTATGCCGCGCGCAGCTATGTTAATCGGAGGAACATCTAAGACGCACCGATATAGCGAAGACAACCTTGCCCAACATATAGCGGCCACAAGAACACTCATTGATGGCGGGTTATCTCTGCTGATTACAACATCGCGCCGCACACCAGATTTTGCAGCGCAAGCCTTTGAAGACCTTGCCGCAGAACATGATAATATCTGGCTGCATTCAGGACGTCAGGCTGGCCGCGCTCCGAACCCTTATTTCGCATTTCTGGGCGGGGCGGAAATTATCCTTGTGACCCAAGACAGCACCAATATGCTGACCGAAGCCTGTAGCACAGGCAAGCCCGTCTTCACTTTGCCCATGACAGGTAAGGCAGGCATTGGTAAAGCAAATGAAGGCAAGTCTGGTAAGTTTCAGCAGCTCTATGACCGCCTAACGGCGCGTTGCCACGTCGTGCCGCATGCAGGGCAATTAACAGGATCTGATTATGAGCCTCTTGATGAGACCACCCGTGTCGCCGCAAAGCTATGGATGCGTTATGAGGCTTTCACACAGGTAAAATAGGAGTATCTCATGGTAGCTATAACGGTTCAATATCAAGGGCAGTTACATTGCGAGGCCGCCCACGGCCCGTCAGGAACTCAGCTAACCACTGACGCGCCAAAAGACAATCAAGGCCGTGAAGAGAGCTTTTCCCCGACCGATTTAGTTGCAACAGCCCTTGGGAGTTGCATGCTAACCATTATGGGAATTGCCGCCAGAAACTTTGGCGTCAACATTGACGGAGCCGCCGCACATGTTGAAAAAAACATGTCCACTTCTCCGCGCCGTATCGGGCAACTATCCGTAGTTTTAAACATTCCGTATGAATTTGACACGCAAATGCGCGTAAAGTTAGAACGCGCAGCCCTTGCCTGTCCTGTTCATAAAAGCCTGCATCCTGATATAAAAATACCCGTTACATTTAAATGGGGTCATTCCTAAAATAAATATGCCGCGTATATTCATGCCAGCGCAAGCGTGCAAGATTACGTAAAAGCCCATACATGAAATATAAAACACCGTTTTAAGCTGGCTATACACAGACAGACATATCTGCCGTGTTGCAGTTTTGCATAAACATTCCTATCTATGGATAACTATATTAAAGGAATTCCTATGCCTAACACCATCCATCATAAAGTTCTTATTATCGGCTCTGGGCCAGCGGGCTATACCGCTGCTGTATATGCAGCCCGTGCTATGTTAGAACCTGGAATTGTTGCGGGCTTACAACCTGGCGGGCAATTAACCATTACGTCCGATGTTGAAAATTACCCTGGATTTCCTGAAATCATGGGCCCAGAGTTAATGGATAAATTCAAAGAACATGCCTTAAAATTTGGCACTGCCTTCCACGAAGATGTCATCACGGATGTAGATTTCACGGTTCGGCCCTTTGTTATGAACGGCGATAGCGGAACGCGCTACACAGCTGATGCGGTGATTATCGCGACTGGCGCGCAAGCCAAATGGCTTGGCCTTCCCAGCGAGAATAAATTCCAAGGCTTTGGCGTATCCGCTTGTGCAACTTGTGACGGGTTTTTCTATCGCGGGAAGGATGTCGTCGTCGTTGGCGGTGGTAACACAGCCGTAGAGGAAGCTCTTTTCCTAACTAATTTTGCCTCTAAAGTGACACTTGTTCACAGACGAGATAGTTTGCGGGCAGAAAAGATCTTGCAAAACCGCCTTTTCAATCATGAGAAAGTCGAAATTTTGTGGGACACGACTTTGGACGAAATTCTAGGCGACGAGAATCCGGTTGGCGTCACAGGTGTACGGCTTAAGAACGCCAAGACGGGCGAAACATTTGACCGCAGCACACATGGCGTCTTTATTGCGATTGGCCATAAGCCTTCAACGGAAATCTTCAAAGGTCACGTAGACATGAATTCTGGCGGATACATCACCACAGCTCCTGACAGTACCGCGACCAATATTCCGGGCGTCTTTGCGACGGGTGACGTCTCTGATGAACTCTTCCGCCAAGCCGTAACAGCGGCAGGGTTAGGCTGTATGGGCGCGCTTGAGGCCGAACGCTGGCTAACAGAAAATGCCGACCACTCCGAAGCAGCCGAGTAAACATTTATGCCTTTTGGATTAGATTGGGACAAATTAAAAACCTTCAATGCCGCGGCTGAAACAGGGTCTTTGACCGCGGCCTCTGAAAAGTTACATGTCTCTCAATCTGCCGTTAGCCGCCAAATTACTGCACTTGAAGATCATCTTGATATGCCGTTATTTCACCGTCATGCGCGCGGGCTTACCCTCACCGAGGAAGGGCGTATTCTGTATAAGGCCACCGAAGATGTCTCGCATAGGATTGCGCTTGTACAAGCCCGCATATTAGATAATCGCCAAAAACCCCAAGGTGTCCTGCGCGTCTCTGCGCCGATTTCCCTTGGGTCAAACTGGCTTCCATCTGTCCTGCCTGAATTTTTAGAGACATATCCTGACATTGATGTGCAATTAATCTTAGAAGATGAAGAGCATGATTTATCTGACTTTGACGTTGACTGCGCCCTACGCCCTTGGCCGACAACCGAAGGGGATGTGATAGAACGAAAAATTGGCACAATTTCGCAATCTCTTTATGCTTCGCATCGCTACCTCGCCAAACATGGAGCCCCCAGCTCTGCACAAGACCTAGACAATCACAAAATCATCGCTTTTGGCGGATTGCTTCCGCGCAATCTCAACAGTGCAAACTGGGTTCTGAGAGAAGGACGCGACGGACCCCCAAGAAAACCTGTATTAGCTGTGAATAATTTACACGGTATTATGCGCGCTGCCGAAGCTGGCATCGGTGTAGCGGGGCTACCAGACTATATGACAGTTTTATCGCGCCGTCTTGTGCGTATTCTACCCAATATACACGGCGATTCTTTCGATATTTTCTTTGTCTACCCAACCGAGCTACGCGGGTCGATGCGGGCCAAAGTCTTTCGTGAGTTTTTAACGCGCGTAAGTAAATCTTGGGGCCAGTAAATACTATTATTGCCCCTGCTACGCGAAACACTAGCTTTGAACCTAACGTGTCTTTGTTCTCGCGTAAAACATAAGCGCCCCATATAAAGCTATGCGCAAACGCATAGCTCGTTTGCGCACCTATATCTTCTAACTCCAGCTTTCAAACTATATATGTGCGTTAACACAGCGGCGTCCTCCCTTAATGTAGCTCGTGTTATTTACCGCATTCACTCTCCCCGATTGAATAGCGAAGACTTACACCAGGCTTTGGTTTTTACCAAACGCCTGGTTTTTTTTTGATTTCTTTAAACTTTATCAATGAAAAGATGACAACCTACATCTGCAAATTATCCACTAACTTGTAATGGGAGCTACTAGGTTAGGTGAACCAGAATATAAACATATCTGATATCGGTAGTATGTCTAACCTTCCAGAAATTCATTCGTTTTCTGATAATGACATATCCGTTTTGCAAATGCTTGATGAAGGCCTAGATGTTGCGGTAGGCCTGCTCAATCAGGAGCTACGCTATGTTTACATTAGCCGCCATACCTATGACTTATTGGATATATCGCCAAATGACGTTAAAGTTGGCGACCATGTTTCAATCATGCATGAAGCCATGTTAAAAAACGGATTGCTCACCGAAGGGATTATTCGAAAAAACCGGTTGAGCGTAAATACAACAAGTAATCAATTAGATGATACAACTTCTGGCTTGAGACATGTCAAATTAGGGGATGATCGCACGGTTGAGTTTGTCCGCATTCTTTTATCAAATGGATATATCGCCACCATATCTAAAGATATTACAGACTTAGCCGAAAAAGACTTATTATTGAACCAAGCTCTGACAATAGGAAAATCAGGATATTGGACGTATTCTTTTGACAAAAAGGAATACACACTCAATCCAACACTAGCCTCAACGTTTTCAAAAGAAGCAATCCGTAATGTAAATAAGAATGGCATTATTGCGCATTTACATCCTGACGATAAGCATTTGTTCACAGATGCTATTAAAAATATCAAGCAAAACAAAGGTAAGTTTGAATACACAACCCGTGCAAAAAACCGACATGGGAAATATATATGGGGCAAAACATATGGCCGCCTTATACGTGATAACGACGGACGCCCAAAAGAGTTACGCGCCTTTGTTGTGAATATGGAAAAAGAAATTCAGCGATCTAAGGAATTGATGAAAGCCAAAGATGCAGCGATTGCAGCCTCACTCGCTAAATCAGAATTCTTAGCCAACATGAGTCACGAAATTAGAACGCCTATGAATGGCATTTTAGGCATGGCAGAATTATTGTCGCAATCCGTTGTAGATGACAGGCAAAAAGAATTCCTCGATGTCATTAATAACTCCGCTTCGGCCTTACTAACAATTATCAATGATATTTTAGATTTTTCAAAGATTGAAGCCGGGGCTTTTGATCTTGAAATTACGCCGTTTGATCTCAAAACTGCAATTCATGATGTCACCGCGCTCTTAATGACGAATGTGCGCGCTAAAGGTTTAGAGCTAATCGTTAATTACCCTACCGATGTCCCATCTGATTTTATCGGCGACGCAGGGCGTTTTCGGCAAGTCATTACAAACCTGCTAGGCAATGCCATAAAATTCACGGATACGGGACATATTACAATCGATGTTCAAATCAAACTTACAGACACATTAGGGTTCATCACTATTAACGTTACGGATACGGGGATAGGAATAGCCCCTGATAAGTTGATGACAATTTTCGAAAAATTCACCCAAGCGGACGGCAGCACAACTCGCGTTTATGGCGGCACAGGCTTGGGCTTGACAATTTCAAAACGTATCTCGGAATTTATGAATGGCAGTTTGAAGGCTAAATCGACATTAGGCGAAGGGTCTACATTTGAATTTTTCGTCCCATTACAAAGGCATTTAAATGTACAGCCAACCCTATATAACACTGTAAAATTATCGGGTAAAAACGCCCTCATAATTGATGATATTGAAACAAACAGATGTGTCTTATCTGAACAATTACAGTCTTGGGGTGTTAACACAGTCGCTATTTCTGATGGCATAGACGCCTTGCGGGTCATCACAGAACATGAAACCAATGGCGCCCCATTTGATTTTATTTTGTTGGATTTCCTTATGCCCGTTTTGAACGGCCAGGAGATTGCCCATATTATCACCAAAGCATCAAATTTGAAATCCATTCCCATTGTCATGCTGTCGTCTTCTGACCAAACAGTCTCAACACAGGATTTAGACAAAATTGGCATCAAGTCTTACCTTGTAAAACCCGTTAGAGAAAAACAGCTTTTTGAGGTTATCACAAAGCTTATTTCGCAAAGTGAACATCACAAAAACAACCCGCAAACAAACCCCAGCACGAAGACCCTTGCTCCGCAGCCCATCATAAGCGCCGCGCCAAACACCGTAAGAACACACATAGACGATATGCCCGTAAAGGCCGGCAGTAAAAACAACATCGAGGCTTTGGTTAGAGAGAGCTCTCACGCCCAGACGAAAATAAAAATATTAGTCGCCGAAGACTTCTTGCTAAACCGTGATGTGGTGAAATTAATGTTGGCGGACACAGAATTTGAACCCATATTTGCTGTGAACGGACAAGAGGCCGTTGATTTATATAGTGAAAGCCACGAGGATTTCGCAGCTATTTTAATGGATGTCTCCATGCCAGTTATGGACGGGTATCAAGCAACAAAAAATATTCGCCAATTTGAAAATGACAATGCCCTCATGCCCAAAGTTATCATTGCTTTGACTGGACACACTCAGCGCAATGACAAAACCCTATGTCTTGAAGCGGGTATGGATGATTATTTAACGAAACCCGTTAAACAAAACGATATAATTGAAGCGTTAAATCGTTTCATAGGGGTTACATCTGCGCAAAAGGTAGTTTGATACCTTCAAGCCTTAGCAGCCGAAAACTCTAACATCCTCAGCTTATGTCTGAAAGTAATCCGCTAGCCTATCAAAAGCTGTCTCTAGTTTAGCTTGGCTGACGCTATAAGACAGGCGCAAATGTCCCTTCATGTGAAAGGCACTACCTGCAATCGTTGCCACGCCAGTTTTTTGTAAAACATCTAAGGCGAGCGCAACATCAGTTTGCTCTTCGGATAACGCGTCATACCCTACAAAGCTATAAAATGCCCCTGCTGGGCTATCACAACTCAAGCGGTCTATTTGCGCAATTCGTTTCGTCACATAATCTCGGCGTGCGCTATAGTCGGCCTGCCAGTCTTTTAAGAAACTCTGCGGGCCATTTAACGCCGCCGTTGCCGCCCATTGTGACACAGAACTCGGGTTTGATGTCGTCTGGCCCATATAAGTCCGCATGGCAGAAATAAGCCATTTTGGCCCGCCTGCATAACCAATGCGCCACCCTGTCATAGCATAAGCTTTGGACACGCCATTCATTGTTAAAATACGAGATTTAAGGTCAGGAGCGATCTGCGCCATCGTTGTGAAACCCAAGTCATCGTAAATAATATGCTCGTAAATATCATCGCACAAAATCAGCACATGCGGATATGCCGAGAGCACTTGCGCCAAGGCTCGTAATTCATCCGCGCTGTAAACCGCGCCCGTTGGGTTGGAGGGAGAATTTAAAATCAGCCATTTTGTGTGTTTCGTTATTGCCGCCTCAAGCTGCTCCGGCGTCAGTTTAAAACCTTGCTCTGGGCCGCATGGTACAATAACGGGCTGCCCTGCACATAGGGTTACCATATCAGGATAGCTCACCCAGCACGGCGCAGGAATGATAACTTCATCCCCTTTGGACACCGTCACAGCCAAGGCGTTAAACAGAACCGCTTTGCCGCCCGGCGACACATTAATTTCATCGACACCGTAATCTAAGCTATTTTCACGCGCAAATTTCACCCTAATCGCCGCTTTCAGTTCATCTATTCCGTCCACAGCCGTGTAACGCGTTCTTCCCTTTTGGATTGCCTGCATCGCAGCTTCGCATATATGGGCAGGGGTTTCAAAATCTGGCTCCCCCATAGACAGACTAATCACATCTTGGCCCGCAGCGCGCATATCCCGCGCCATTTGCGTCATCGCCATAGTCGCAGACGTTCCGATTTGTAAAAAATCAGTGGAAAGAAAATCGCTTGTTTGGGTCATAAGAAAGACATAAGGCTGCATCTTAGCTACGTCTAGTGCTGGCAGATTATCATTATTCACGCACAGCGCATTTAAGGGATGAAAGCCGTGAGTTTAAAAGAGTTTTTCGTTCTTTTAATGGTCTGCACAATTTGGGGCCTACATTTCGTTGTCATAAAACTAACCGTAGGCCAAAATGCTGACCCGCTATTTTACGCCGCCTTGCGCATGACGTTAGTCGGGTTAATTTTACTAAAATATCTCAAATGGCATAAGGGACAGATGATATTTGTAACCTTGGGTGGTTTAGGGTTTGGCACATTAAATTACGCATTTTTATTTCCCGCCTTGACGTTAACAACAGCCTCTGCCGCCGCAGTTACAATAGAACTTTACGTTCCATTTTCCATATTACTCTCAATCATTTTCCTAAAAGAACGCATCGGGCTTTGGCGTAGTCTTGGTATTGCTATGGCGGTGATTGGCGTCATCATAGTTGCATCTAGTAAACCATCTGAAGCTGCGGGGCCTTATTTTC